>CACIUL010000019.1 GCA_902589825.1 uncultured Verrucomicrobiota bacterium | reverse complement strand
AGTTTACCAGCACGGAGGAGATGACAAATCCTGCATTAACCAGGTGTTCAATATTTGCCTGATAATCCTCCGGCTGAAAGGTATCGTCTGTGGACCTAAATATCGCCCAAATTGTCAAGTGCCCTGCGGCAAAGCTTATTCCAGAAATAAGAAAGAATAAACAGACTTCCTTGCGCTTGCCATGTCGACCTGGAGTAAATACAAAACAGGCATTCAGCAGATAGGCTGTCGCGTTTGAGGGGAAAAACGCAATGCTGTTGTTAATCATCGAGTTTGTTTCCTTTATTCCCCTTGGCACGGACTCACCAATGGCAGGATTAACCGTAAGCCCAAGTGTGTAAACAATCGCAGAATGCACAAAAAGGGCAATGCAGCCGCAGATACCGTATTTGAAGAATTGTATCAGTCCGGGAACCTCTCTTGAAAGCAGAGTCTGTTTAATGCCCCGTTCATTTAAGAACCTTAGGGATTGTGCGATTGAATCAATGAAAGGTTTAATCATCTCAGCTGCCAAAACGTGAAATCCACTCGGGAAGAGCTTTTTTGATATGCGACTTTTTACAAGAGGGGCTCAATTCCCACACCAGGTGTTTTTTGTCGCCGACATAAGGCATTAGCTTTTCGTAATCAATTAACCCGCTAAAAGGAACCCTATGGTCTCTTGCTGGCCATTGAACATCATGCAAATGACAGCCAATCAGGTGGGGGGCTATTTTTGAAAGCCATTGCTCATGGTCCAGAAGTCCCAGGTTATGTTTTCTTTGGACGTGACCAAAGTCGTGCCAGTAACCAACCCATTTCGATGATGAGAACTGTTCCATTAAGCTGAGCATTTCCTCTTCATTGGGCAAGTCTTCATAGGCGCTTCGGCTTTCTACGCCAACAATGACTCCAAGTTCGGCGGCTCTCTGCGCGATAATGCTTAATGCTTCCGTGGCGCGGTCAAGATAACGACTGGCCATTGATTGGCGCTTCCTTATTAAGGCCAGTTTTGTCTTTACGTATTTACGTGTAGATCCACGGCCTTGCACTTGCAGTTGCTCTAGCCTGAGGCTTAATCTTTTCATTGGCACGCTTCCCATGTGCACAACAACATATTCTGCCCCGAGAGAGGCTGCATTTTCAAGAGTTGTCATCGTGAGGTCTAGCGCACGCTTCCTGTCAAAAGGACGGTGGGAGGTGAATTCGTAGCAGTCAGGCGCATCAATCATCACCTCGACCGGGGAGGGGCAGAAATTGTGTACGCCGGTCACCCTAATCTTTTGATCCTTAACCGCCTGTTGAATGCCTGGAAGCAATGACACCTTAAGGCCATGGCTTACCTCAATGGCATTAAACCCGATGCGGCGGATTTCATCGATGGCTGATAATCCGTCGGTGTGGCGATTGCTGTTCCAGCAGGTTGAAAATGCTATCATCGTCACATTTGCGGTGTTTTGACATTACCCACGCATTCATTGCCCACAACACCTTTCTCCAATGCTTCTTGATTATTTGGCCGTGTTGAGTAAAGGGAATGTGGTTATACCCGTGAGATAACTTTTAGCAAAAACCGCTCCTGCCATGTCTGAAGAGTCGAGTCATCCTGTTTATTTCGACAGCCATATGCATACCCCATTGTGCAAACATGCAGTGGGAAGCCCTGTTGAATATGCGCGGGTCGGAAAAGAAAAAGGCTTGAGGGGGATCATAATGACTTGCCATAGTCCTATGCCGGATGGCTTCTCGGCTGATGTCAGGATGAGTTACAGCGAATTCCCTGAATACATTAAGCTTGTTGAGTCTGCTGCCGCACAGATGGCTGATCAGATTGATGTAAAGCTTGGCCTTGAAAGTGACTGGTTTCCAGGAATGGAAAGCTGGCTTTCTGAGCTTCATGATCAGGCCGATTTTCATTTTATACTTGGATCAGTTCATCCCTTTACCCGTGAATACAAGGCAGCTTTTTTTGATGAAGATCCTGTGACATTTCAATCTCGGTATTTTAATCATATTGCAGATTCGGCTGAGAGCGGGCTTTTCGACTGCATTTCTCATGCAGACATTGTCAAAGTGATGCTTGGGAATAAATGGAATCTTGCTGGATCATTAAAGACAATAGAAGGGGTTTTGGAGCGGATTGCTTCTACAGGTATAGCAATGGAACTTAATACATCAGGACTAAACAAGTCCTACCCTGAAATGAACCCGGGTGCAGAGATTCTTGCCATGATGCATGGGCTTCATATTCCGGTAGTTGTTAATTAGGATGCGCATAGGCCTGACAGGGTGGCTGCAGACTTCGATTTGGCTTTTGACCTGCTTGAACAAATTGGATTCAGTAAAGTGAGTTATTTCAAAAACCGGCAAAGGGTCGATATTTCTATCAGTGAAGTGCGCAAATCAATGAACTTTGCCAATTAAGATCAAGCGTCTTCATTCGTATCCGATATTAAAGAACTGCAATCATTATGAGAATTAAGTCCTTTTGTGGCCTCGTTCCCGGGGAAGGAAAAACTGAACGAGTCGCTTCTGTTCCTTACGATGTGGTTAATGTCGAGGAGGCGCGAGCGCTTGCAGATGGAAATGCTGAAAGCTTACTGAATGTTTCAAGGGCTGAAATCCACTTTCCGGAAGACGCGGATCCATATTCTGAGCAGGTTTATGCAAAGGCAAAAAGTAATTTTGATAGGCTTATAAGAAACGGTTCGTTGGTGAGGGAATCAGGAGATTGCATGTATCTTTACCGCCAGACAATGGGCGAGCATTCACAGGTTGGGATTGTGGCGGTTGCTCATGTTGATGATTATGAAAATGAAGTAATCCTGAAGCATGAAAAGACACGGCCGGCAAAGGAGGATGACAGGACACGACTTGCATCCGAAATTGGCGCGCATCTTGGCCCGGTCTTCTTGACTTATCGAGGACAGCCAAAAATTGATTCCGCTGTATCATCCGCCATTGAAGAATCTGTTCCGCAGTCAAGCTTTACTGCTGAGGACGGCATTCAGCACGAAGTATGGCGGGTTGCCGATTGTAATGAATTCACTGATCTTTTTTCTTCGGTTCAGGTTTGCTACGTGGCGGATGGTCATCACAGAAGTGCCAGCGCTGCCCGTGTGTGTTCATTACGAAAATCAGGAAATGCTGACCACACGGGCCAAGAGGATTATAACTGGTTCCTTGTTGTCCTCTTTCCAGCAGATCAGCTCAACATATTGCCGTATAACCGTGTTGTTAAGGACTTGAATGGTCATGACCCGGAGGGTTTTCTCAGGTCCATATCCAAGGATTTTGAAATCAATGAATCGGATATCGCCCCAGTTACTTCCCCTGGTAAGGCTAAAATGTATCTTTCGGGTCAGTGGTATGAATTATCCTGGGAAAATCCAGGAGAAGACCCTGTTGCCTCACTCGACGTCAGTGTGCTTCAGGATCGTCTGCTTCACCCAATACTTGGCGTTAAAGATCCCCGAACTGATTCACGAATTGACTTTGTGGGCGGCATCAGAGGCAATAAGGAATTGCATGAACGAGTGGATTCTGGAAAGAGCGAGGTTGCATTTTCACTTTACCAGGTAAGCATTGACCAACTCATGAGTGTTGCTGACGCGGGTCATATTATGCCGCCAAAGAGCACATGGTTTGAGCCTAAGCTTCGTTCAGGATTGTTTATTCACACTTTCTGATATATTGGAAGAATTGGATTCCGCCAAGGCGTTCGCCGTGCGTAATTTTAGTTGTTTAACTCTCCGCATCAGATGTTAGTGGCCATTTTCCCTCAATATTTAAGATGGATGGAGGAGATAGGATTAATTTGGTCGTTCCAATTTGATGTTGTCCATAAACAATTGGCAGGACGGTAAAACGTATCAATTCCTTAGAGGGTTTTGCGACATGGATTAGGGCTGCGAAAAACGGCTTGGTAAGTTCAAGTGATTGTCCGGGATTGATTGACTCATCACTTGCCAGTGTGGCACCGGGTAAAATCAGTTCAATGCTGGCTTTTGGGAAATCAGTCAAATGTGCGCTGATAGCTATTCCATCAATAAAGAGGTCGTCGGGTTGAAGCTCGCGAACCTTTGTGACAGTGAATGATCCGCTAATGTAAATAACGCTTTCAGTGCGTTTAAAATTTTCAAGGTAGTCGCGGAGGAGGATCTTATTTGAGAAAGCCAATAGTTCCGCATCCAGTCCCGCAAAATTATTTTCCATTAGGTGCCTGGGAGTATGAAACCTTCCGGATGGGGGGTTGCCCGGCTTAAATTTCTCAGGGGCGGGCAACTTGTTCAGGTTGGTCAGGATCCTGTATGGCACAGGCTCATTAGGATGGTTGAAGATGTAGATCGAAAGTGTCCAAGAAAGTATGGTGCATATTCCCAGGAGGATAATAATAATAGTCCACCAGAAGAGTGCTCCTATTCTCGGGCGCCTGATGTTTCCCAAGTTCAGCTTCAGTGCTGAGATTCTGCGTCTGGTCGGCTCTCCGCGTTGCATTAAGATCCGTTTCCAGGGCATGTCATGCGGCGGGTAATGCGATTTCCTTGTTGCGGTTAATGTTCAGTTCCGCTGTCAATGGCTTTTGGCTCAAATGATGTTCCGCAACCACAGCTACGCATTGCATTTGGATTTTCTATCTTGAACCCGGCATCAGTCAGACCATCGGAGTAATCAATAATACATCCAGACAGGTACGCTTGACTTTCTGTGTCGATATAGAATTCAGCTCCTTCGTGGGTAATGATTGCATCACCTTCTAAAGGTTGATCTATCTTCATTTGATATTCCATCCCGGCACATCCACCCTTGGCCACAAGTATTCTGAGCCCGCGATTATCTTGCGGGAGGTCATCCTGCCTGAGCAAATGATGAAGTTGTTTGACTGCGTTATCGGTGACCCTGATCATGCTATAGTCCAATCCTTTGTATAATATATACAATCAAGCATGGATGGGCCTCTTAGAGAAACAGGAATTTTTATTTTCACCTTCCGAGCAGAGCTGTTAATAGCTTGGTCTGTTTATGCCTAAAATTCACGTAATGACCGATGCTCTAGCCAGTCAGGTGGCAGCTGGCGAGGTTGTGCAGCGGCCTGCTTCTGTTGTGAAGGAGTTGGTTGAAAACAGTATTGATGCAGGGGCTCAGCAAATCATTATTGAAATAGAGAAGGGGGGAGCAGCGCTGATCAGGGTCACTGACGATGGTTGTGGCATGGCTCGGGAGGATATCCTTCTTGCCATTGAGCGCCATTCAACAAGCAAGCTCAAACACGCTTCCGACTTGTCCAGGCTGACTACCTATGGGTTCAGAGGGGAGGCGCTCCCGAGCGTTGCCAGCGTTTCCAGGTTTCGTATTTCATCTTGCGAAAAAGAAGCTCTGGCCGGCACGGTAATTGTTGTTGATGGTGGTAAGTTAATTGATGTTTCTGATTGTGGAGCTGCACCGGGAACACGGGTCGAGGCTCGTGATCTATTTTATAATGTTCCTGCAAGAAGGAAGTTCCTTAAAACTCAGGTCACAGAGTTTTCTCACATCGAGGAGGTCGTTCGCCTTGTTGCAATGGTACAACCTGGGATTGCTTTCACTTTGTATCACGATTCACGTGAGGTTCTTCGACTCGCCAGTGCATCTCGGCAGATCGACAGGATAACGGACCTGGTCGGCATTCATGTTGTAGAGCATCTCATCCCATTCAATGGATCCGGTGATGATTCTAAGTTAACGGTTTCCGGATGGATTTCAGAGCCGGGATTTTCACGGCGGAATCGCAAAATGCAGCATTACTTTCTAAACGGCAGGCCGATTGATTCGCCTGCGGTTTCCTTGGCGATCAAGGATGCGTATACCGGTTTTATTGATCGAGGAGCTTTCCCGCCGGCATTTATATTCATTCATGCTGATCCATCCAGCATTGATGTGAATGTCCATCCGGCAAAACGTGAAGTGCGCTTCCATAACCATCGCTATGTGGGGGAAGTTTTATCTGACGCGATCAAGGCCGCCATTATATCAAAATGCACTCAGGAACTTCATCCAGCTCAATCCTCACTTGTTAGGCAAAGTGAGGACCTTCAAATCGGCGCAAGTTTCCCGGAAGCATTGAGTCTTGCCCCTGGCACTGAAAGTGAGAGCAAAGCCGCCGCGCCTGCCCTTGAGTTGACAGCCCCATCAGTTAAGGAGCTGCAACTTGACGTAACCCTACCTGGCGCTCAGGAAGCCGGCCGCCGTATTCTGGGGATTTATGACAAGCGATACCTCGTCATTGAGGGTGCAGACGGACTTGTTCTTGTGCACAGACGTGCTGCGCACGAGCGCATACTTTATGAGGAGTGGATGGAGGGGGTGAAAGGAAAAGGCAATCCGTCTCAACCCCTTCTGTCTCCTGTGACAGTGGAACTTTCTGCTGCAGAATGCGAAATTGTTCTCAATAGCTCGACGGTACTGTCAAAAATGGGCTTGGGGGTTGAGCTCTTTGGAGATAAGACGATTAAAATAGATTCCTTGCCTGCGATATGTGGAGATATTGACGCTGTTGATTTTTTTATCTCGGTGGTTGGTGAATTGGCTGAGGGTGGCATTAAGTCCGCAATGCGTTTTAGTGACAGTGATGTTGTGGGAATTGTTTGCAGTCGGGCTTCGCGGTATAATGAATCGTCAAGTTTTCAGGAGCTGAGCTCCCTGGTTGATCGACTTATGCAATGTGAGATGCCTTATTGCGATGTTCGCGGCAGACCAACGATGATTCAGTTTTCGAGAGGGGAATTAGAAAGGCGATTTAATGCAGCGCCTGCAAAGTAGAACTTTGCTAAGCGGATTTATAAAGAGGGAACGCTCTTCAATGGAATTTGTTCACTTGAAGTGAACAGACCTTATTACACTATAGTTTAGTGTTACAGCATGGCTTTCGGGGTTTGAGATGTGTTGATTTTCGCCCAGGCGTATTTCAACGCCTTTGTGTGCGACTTTGCAGGACTTGGCGAGGCAGTTCTTTCCGAAGTTGATTCGCTGCCCATCGATTAACTCGATAATGCCAGCAGGGTCTGTGTAAGCAGCCTTTTCCTTTATCCAAATTGTGGGAAGCCTTTTATAACTGTAGTTGACCGTTGCTCCATCAGGTCGTTTTCCAGTGAATTTGCCGTTGCCCAGTTTATAGCCTGTAAGGTAAAGAGGGTCAGAGCGCATGATAATGGCGGCGCCTCCTTTCGGTATGGATAACCCTTCTGGAGCGGCCTGCATTTTTCTGCTTGATGACCAGATGCTGCTTAATGGCAATTTACTGGGCGATAGATTGAGCGCTCTGGATACGGGTTGCCCATCCGGAGAAGAATCAAGCAGGAGGGTTGACCCGTCAACCAGTCGGCACCACATAGCAATGTCCTGATTCCCTCTGCCTTGTTTAAGTTCTGCCGGTGGGAATAAACTTTTGACGTGACGTATCGGGATGACGACTTTTTCGGCAAACGCTATGCCCGGGGTCAGCGTCAATGATTCGTGATTGTGATGCTCAATGCTCTTGCAACTGATCCTGTTGCCATCCTGTAATAAAACAGAATAATGCAAAGGCTTCAGTGCTCCAATCAATGGGGTGGGTGTATCAAAAAGAAGGTCATCAATTGCGAAATTAGTGTCAATTTCTGGATTGGGAACAATTTTAATCATTGCCAACGGCACATTGCTTTTGACTCCGAGAAACTGGCTTCCTGTTTTAGTGGTCATAACGCGGCCGACTTCCTCGCCATTTACATCATAGCCGATGATGGATGTCCCTCCGGGTTTAACGATTCCAAGCCAGCATCCTGCAAAATTAACGCCTGCTGGCTTGCCGGCAGTGCCCGGGGTGCAGAACTTTATGGTAATGCTTCCCTCATAAAGAGGCTCGTGTGTTGCGGCAGACATCCCTCCGCCTGCGCCTTTTATGTTATATCTGCTTACCGAAACGTAGGATTGGGAGATTGAAGTGGAGAAAACGGCGCCCCAATCGACAAAGGCTCGTTGTATATTCTCTCCGGCACGAAGCAATTCTCCGGATGGCTTACGCTCAAATCCAATCCTTCTAGCTGTAAGTGGAACCAGTCTGTCCGAGACAGTTGTGACCGGATAAATAACTTGGTCAGGTGTGGGATCCGGTGCGGTGATAGACTTAACAGTCTTGCGGTCAAGAATGATTCTTGCGCCGCGGTACTCGCTAACAATTTTCCACTGAGCGAGCTCTCCAGCGTAGGAATTGCCGCCAAGACGCACGCGATCGAAATCATCACCGGCATATACAGGCATGGCCTTTAGAATTCTGCGCAATCGCCATTTGATTTCAGGATCAAAGGACTTGTCTAGAGTTTCCTCGAGCATGACGCGGAATCCTGAACCGAACTTCGTGAGGGTAAGTGCCGCAGATTCCCGAACTGCAAATTGCTCGTGACGCAGCTGAGCAAGTGATGCGTTTATTCGTTCAACGCGCTTCAGTGCAGGAATTTCGGAGAACGTGATTTGCGAGGCTTTTTCAAGGGGGACCTTGAGTCCGGAACCTGGTTGATCTGGTTCAGCAGGGTTGAGAGTTAATTCAAATGGAGGCAAATCCAATTGAAGACGTGTCCCGTCACGGAAGGTGACTACTCGCTCAATTGCCATCGCGGGCATCAAGCCAGATGTCAAAACCAAGCCGACCATGATATAATGTCGTCCAAACGTCATTGTATTTAATTGCGGCCTCGATTTAATTGGCAGATAAAGGATTATTTAACCCGCCCTAGGGGAATGTCTTTAAAATCCAATTACGCGTATAATGAGAAAAATGCGATTATTTATCCTGATGATGTGCCTGTCCGGGCACTTTGATTGCAATGCCTCAGATAAGGCTGAAGAGCTTCATACTGTTAAGCAATGGATAGCGCACAGGGGTGGCATCAGTTCAGTCAGTGCGTCATTTGTCCAAGAACGCCATCTTAAGGCTCTTAAGCGCCCGATTATTAACAGTGGAAAGCTTTGGTTTAAGTCTCCCCGCCTGTTTCGCTGGCAAATAGGGGAGCCTGCCGAGAGTGTTGCCATTTCTAAAAATGGAGAAATTCTTCTGTTAAGGCCAGGGAAGAAAACTGGAGAGCGTCATTCCGGCAACCATTCTCATAACAGCAGGCAGTCTCCAGGCATGTTGTTTTTTGAAATTGGTTTTCCAAGAGATTATAAGGAATTCAGCAAGAGGTTCACCGTGACTGGGCTATCTCGTCTTGGTGATAGTTACTTCATCTCTTTGAAGTTTAATGACAGGAGATCAAATATTGCCATCCGAAAGGTTGTGTTTCAGGTCGACTCTAAAACCTATTTGACCCAATCAATGGAAATGCGCTTTAGGGATGCTTCATCGATTAAAACGAAATTTTCAGACGTTGAGGAAAATGCTGTCGTCAAAGACTCTGTATTTGAATTTGACCTGAATGGCTATCGCTTGAAGGGCGCTGAATAGTTTATTTTTATTCACTTACCTTTACCAACAATGTTTGAAGAGCACCTGCAGAAACTTCCCCATGGAAGGGAATTTTGTTTTATTGATTCCATTGTAAGCCTTGAGCACGGCAAATCGGCTGAAGGCAAATATATGGTTAAAGGAGATGAAGCATTTCTTAAGGGACATTTCCCTGAATTGCCCATTATGCCGGGAGTCATTCTCGTTGAATCAGTTGCTCAGCTGGCCGGTGTAGCCGTTCAGAGCGATTTACATTCCGCTCCACTGGCTGATCTGCGACTTTGTGCAATGAAAAATGTGAAAATTAAAGGGACCGCCACTCCCGGTGAGGTCATGTTCATCAGTGCAGAGGTAACCGGCAGGCTTGGAAGCCTTATCCAAGCCAGAGGGACCGTCTATGTGAATGAAGAGATGATTTTGACTGCCGAGCTTACTCTGGGCGGTCGCCTCGATCAGTGAGTGAAAGATATTCTTGCCGCCAGTAAGAACGTGAAACCTTGCCTAAGTTGCTCGTCTTCAGCTTGTTGTTCTTCCATAATATTCTGGGAATTTGCCATGTTTTAAGATGTTTCTTCAAGGTCGCCTGAAGCTCTTCCTTGCCAATTTCAGCTGAAGCGTTGTAGCAGACCACAATATCTTCTACTCTATCTGTAACCTTGCTGGGAACTCCAAATACAACGCAGCAATCAATCGACGTGATGCTCATCAAGGCTTGTTCGACTTCGAAAGGGGACAATTTTCGACCCGCGACATTTATCACCTCCGTCATTCTTCCAATTAGCCTGAGTTCTTTACTGACATGATTGATTTCTGCCAGGTCGCCTGTTAGGAATCGGCCTTTCCCCATTTCCTCTGTAAGTTCTAAGGGCCAATATCCGATACCCGCAGCGGCACTTTTGACAAGGAGTCTGCCGTCAGTATTGACTTTAAGTTCGACCCCTGTAATGGGAGTTCCTGCAATTTTCGAGGATTGCCTAACGTCTTTACTGTTATCATAAGAGATGCCGCCGCATTCACTTGAGCCATAGAAGTTGTGCACCTTTATCCCGCACGAGGAAAAAAGTCGTTTCTCCAGTTCTAAGGAAAGTGGTGCACCTGCTGAAATCGCAAGTCCGATAGGAGCATTGATTAATACGCCGGATTTTTCCCATGCATTCCACATTGCCGGAACACCGGGCAGAATCACGCTGCCTGTTACTTTTAAGAGTGCGCTGCGCAGATTTTCCGGCAACGGGCTTCCGCACATAAGCAGCGGTATTCCGTAAAGCAGAAGCGGTAAGACAAGATTGGAAAATCCGTAGGAGTGGACCTCAGATATCACCCCGATGTTTCCCTCATATTGATCCAAGCCCATTGTTGCGACTATTTGGTCGGCATCAGCCTGGATTTGTCCGTCAGAAAACAGAACCAGTCTTGGTGTGCCTGTTGTCCCGGAAGTGCGCTTGATGTGGGCAACACCCTCAGGCAGTCCATCAAGCTCCTCTAAAGCGAATGGAACGTTTGGCTCAAGTGGGAATAATGGCACCTGTTCCCGCCAGGCCCAAAGGGTATTGATGATGAGGTCAATCCCGCTAGTCTGTGCAAGGATCGGAGTATCACAAGATGGCTTGTCCGCCAAAAGGGTTTCAATTTCAGCAAAATTCCAAACTGCTCCTGTTTGAAGGTCGATTACCGCGGCCTCATTCCTTCGTGATTCAAGGGTGTGAAGCCATCGGGTAAAGAGTGTGCACTTATTACTCATTGAAGACGGTCTAGAATATCGGGAAACCACACCAAAATACAAACTTTCCTAGCGGAGCCACATCAATCGTGCCATGGATTGGCCATGGGTTTTTTCTCAACGCTTGATCGACATGAGCAGGGGTACCGCGTTGTTATCACCGGGGTTGGAGTTATTACGCCCATTGGTTGTGGTTGGTCATGCAACTCTGCAGGTTTTCGTTCCGGAAAAGTCGCGCTGACTCCGGTTGAATTGTTTGATGTCACTCGGCAGAAGGCAAAAATTGCAGGTCAGGTACACTTGCCCAGTCACTTGCCTGAAAATCAATTGACTCTCCGGCAGCAGAAGCGGCTGGATCGAGCTGGAACAATGCTTCTTATGGCGGGCAGTGAGGCGTTTACAACCTCCGGATGGGACTTGAATAATATCGACAGCACACTGCCCCTGTTCCTTGGGACCTCAGCAGGGTCAATGGAATTGGGTGAGAAATTTTACCGTGACGCAGTTGAGCGAAAAACCCGCAGGCATCAGGCGGAAAGGATATGCGGTTACCAAACACACAGGCAGGGACTAACCCTCTGTGAGGCTTTTGGCATTCAGGGGACCGTTACCATTATCAGTAATGCATGCTCTTCCGGAGCCAACGCGCTCGGACATGCATTCAGGCAGGTTCAAAAGGGGCACATAAGGCGAGCTGTTGCAGGAGGCTATGATGCTTTGAGCGAAATGGTATTTGCGGGTTTTGATTCGCTCAGTGCGTTATCGACGACGACTCCAAGGCCCTTTGCCCATGATCGTGATGGATTGGGCCTTGGGGAAGGGGCAGCATTATTCTGCATTGAAAGAATGGATGATGCAATTTCAAGAGATGGCAGGATTTATGCTGAAATCGGTGGTTATGGGGCTGTAACCGACCGGCATCACCTGACGCAGCCTCACCCTGAAGGTGTCGCTGCATACCAGAGTATGAAAAGGGCGTGCGACGAAGCGTGTGTCAATCCCGTTGATATAGGTTACATTAATTCCCACGGCACGGGCACCCCCCTTAACGATTCGGCTGAAGGACACGCGATTAACCGCTGGGCAGGAAATGCAGTAAAATCACTCCCGGTAAGTTCTACAAAAGGCGGAATCGGACATCTTCTTGGTGGTGCCGGTGCTGTCGAATCAGCAGTTTGCCTGATGGCGATGGAAGGTGGTTGGATTCCTCCAGGTGTCCCTGTTGAAAATGTGGATCCAATATGTCAGTTTGATCTGGTTCATGCTGAGCGTGATTGCTCCCGCCTGCCTGTCACGCTAACCAACTCCTTTGGCTTTGGTGGTTCCAATGCTAGCCTTATATTCAAGGGCATAAACTAATGAGCAGGAACGGAGTGGATATCGGGATCACCGGCGTTGGTGTTGTTTCTCCTGCAGGCTGGGGCTTGCCGGTAATGCTTGAGTGCTTGCGCTCTCAACAACCGGTTCCGACAATAGCTCAAAAGGTGCCCGAAACTGGCCATGAATATTTACGCCGCCCAGTTCCCAAGCCTGCAGAGTTAAATGCTATCTTCCGAACCCCGCGGCTCCGCCGTTCAAGTGCCGTAAGCCGGTATATGTGTGCTGCCGCATTCGAAGCGCTTGGAGAGCATGGGCTTGCTAAGGTCCGAAGTGATAACTTCCGTCTCGGCATAGTGGTTTCTTGTTATACGGGTTGTGTTAATTACAGTGAGCGCTTCTATAAAGAGGTGCTCGAGGATCCCATTACCGCCAGCCCGATTGTATTCCCGGAAACTGTCTTCAATGCGCCCTCTAGCCATTTAAGCGCTCTATTGGAATCTTCCGAAATGAATTATACCCTTGTAGGTGATGAGTCTCAGTTTCTATCAGCCATCGAGCTAGGGATTAACTGGATTCTTGATGAAGGGATGGATGGGGTGTTGGTTGCAGCTGGAGAGGAAAATAACTGGCTTAGCGCAGAGGGGTTGTCAATGTTTCGGGAAATGCCTGTGCTGGGCGAAGGAGGATGCGCATTATTACTTGAACCATGTGATGGTGGCGAGGTCCGTGTTGAGGCGATAACAGACAGGTTAAGCTATAACAGCTTACTTTCCAGGGACGAAGTGCTGCGCTCAATGCGCGCTCAGTTACCTGATGAGACCAAAGCTGATTTGTTGTTAGAGAGCATGAATGAAGAGGGGGTATGGGACGATTTCACTGGTCAAAAAATTAACGTGTGCGCCCTAATGGGTGAAGGTTTTGGAGTTTCAACCGCATGGTCGTGCGCTGCAGCGGCGGGATTTTTACGTGCCGGCGACATTCACTCTGCCATAGTCAGCGGAATTGGGATGGATCAATCATGTGCTGCGATGGTAGTGTCCAAGTGACTGAGCAACCTTATATAAGTTAAAACATAGAATGCGAAATATCCTCATTACCGGAACCAACGGGGGCCTTGGAAGTGCCATTGCCTGTGAATTCCTGGAAAACAATCCAGATGATTATGTCTGGATGGGGGTACATTCACAGAGGGAGATTGCAAACAAGATTCGTGATGAGTTCCCTGAAAGGTCATCCATTGTTCCGCTTGATGTCTCCAATGCCGCATCATGGGACAAAGCAATGGATGTGATCGCTGAGAAAGGGGGAAGTGTCGATGTTCTGGTCAATAATGCAGGCGCGCACAATGATTCCCTGCTGGCCACGATGACGGATGACAACTGGCACAGGGTTATTGATCTGAATCTTAACGGGGTATTTTATGGTTGCCGCAGCGTAAGCAAATTGATGCTTGGTAAAAGATTCGGCCGGATTATCAATATTTCCTCCTTAAGCGCACTGAGCGCACCAATTGGCCAGTCAAATTATGCCGCAGCCAAAGCCGGCGTTGTCTCTCTAACCCGCGTCCTTTCAAAGGAAATGGCCAGAGCGGGTGTTACTGTCAATGCAATTTGTCCCGGATATATTGATACTGATGCCCTGTCTGGGATGGATGAAAGTGCACGTAAAGCAGCTATCTCACAGGTTCCCATGAGGCGTTTTGGGCTACCTGAAGAAGTGTCTGCCGCCGTCCGCTTTCTCGCTTGTCCTCAAGCTGCATATATTACAGGTTCTGTGATCAAAATTGATGGTGGCATTTACTAACCATTTCCAGAATTCATCATGAGTGAACATTCAGATTTGAAGCAGAAGATAAAGGAAGTCTTAATCCAGGAATTAATGCTTCAGGAGGGTCCCGAAGAAATTGCAGATGATACCCCGCTGTTTGGTGAGGGACTCGGGCTGGATTCTGTAGATGCACTTCAGCTCGTGGTTGCTCTAGAGAAGAATTTTGGACTTAAGGTCGATGACGCCGAGCAGGCAAAGCTTATACTTCGCTCGGTTGACACTATTGCTGATGCAATAGTTAAGATGTAACGCTGCGCGTGCCATTTTCCCCTGTGATCTGTAAATCGATCTACCCATCCCATTCAACTACCTTTGACTGCATTTAATTTCACAGCCGGCGACTCTTCACCATGTGTTATTCTCCTGGACAATGGATCACGCCGGGCTGCATCCACGCTGAATCTCCGCCATCTTGCTGCCAGCCTTTCGGGCATAACAAAGATTCCAGTGAATCCTGTTTCCCTGCTCCATTCAGATAAAGTTGATCCATCAGAGATTAACGGAGAGCCTGCCAGGACTCTGGAGCCATTTCTAATAAACAAACTTTCCAAAGGCATTAGCAATTTCTTGGTGGTGCCGCTGTTTTTTGGCCAAACCGCCGCTGTTTATGAATATATACCCCAAAGGGTTGATGAAATTCGTAAGGAGTATCCTCAGTTAAACGTATGTATTGCTTCATGTTTAGTCGACCTGGATACTCCTTCAGATCATTCAATGGCAGAAATTCTGGCCCGTCTTGTCAGGCAAAAGGTCAAAGACGAAGGTCTGACAAAGCCCGGTGTTATCCTTGCCGATCATGGAACACCAAGAATTTCAGTAAACAAGGTGCGAAACGTGACATGTCTTCAGTTACGCGAAGAACTAGCCGGCGAGTATGGGTGCGTTCAACCTGCATCAATGGAGCGCAGGGAAGGTCGTGAATATGACTTTAATGAGCCCCTTCTTGAAGGGATTCTCGGAACACGCGGGTTTGAGCGCGATGTGGTCGTAGCGCTATTGTTCTGTTCCCCAGGTCGCCATGCAGGTGTGGGAGGGGATATTCTCACCATCTGTGAAGAGGCGGAGCAAAACAACCCGGGTTTGCGGGTTTTTACTACTGATCTTCCATCAAGCGACAGCGCCTTTCTTGATATCCTGGCTTCACGGCTAAGCGATGCACTGTTGGCATCTACAACAAAAGATAGTCGCTGATTGCCGCAGGCATACAATAAGGTTGCCGCAGAGCGCACCTTTAGAAATCAATCAGCTCCTTTATTACCTTGAAAATCAGGATATTTAATAAATATTGATTTTCATGATTGAATTCTATTTTATAAGGATCTTCTGGCTCCTTTCACTTGTTTTTTGGCCATTACAGTTGAGTGCTGAAGCAGGGGAATTGTCCAGGGATTCAGCCGTCATGGCGCTGTCAATCATCAAGGAAGAGCGAGGGAAAAAAATATCCCAGAACATTGTCAGCATCCGTGGTCATCGAGGGCAGAATCAACCTGTTGAATGGGAGATATCTTCCCTCGTCGGGGACGGGCAGAGAGTGTTTGTAGTAAACAACAAAAAGATTATTGCCGATACCATTTACTCTTCCGGCAGAGGTATCGTTGTCGACCTGAGGAGGCTGAAAGTTGATTCGCCTGATGTTTTTACACTGGCTCATGCCGCAGCAGTAAAAGCAAATGTCGGATTTGATTCAATTGACTATGAATTGAGTGCCGCACCTCTTGGAAACTCGCCACAATGGGTTGTCTTTTTGCGTGATTTTCAAGGTCACGATGTCGGACGTCTTATTATTTCCGGCGAGGTGTCAAAAATCTTAACTTGTGAATGGTTCGCTCCCCGTAAAGTAGCCCGCCAGCCCATCGGTCCTGATGATTCGAGCGTGAAGATCGCAATGAGGTCTTATAGCCCAGGGGAGGGGAGCATCACTTCGCGGAGTGGTAAGGAAGGTGGAGCTAAAGGCCTTGCTCGTTTTTCAGGCAGGAAATTGAAGGATGGATTTCTGAATTTAGGGAATCGCATCAACAATGCATTTGCCAACGAAGAAGCGGTTTCACTGAAGAAGTTTCGCCATCAGGTTCCGAAAACGGCAAGGAGGAAGGGTAGATAAAGTGTTTCAGGTAGATCCTGTAAACCTTAATAAAAGAAGAGGTGACGCCGGCTAAGGTACCTCAACCCAAAAAGCCAGCGCCACCCCGTATCCCCTCAACATGTTAACAAAGTCTTCGAATGGAATACTTTGGTTAACAAGTCTTAATTATAAAGTGAATGCCTTTATTAAATCAACAGATTTTGCATTTTTTCTCTTATAGTAAGACTTGACTATATAAAAAAATCATCTTTTTAAGTCATAAAACGCGATATTTTTTGTGTTTCCTTTAGATAAAGCTCTTTTTTTTAAAAAGAACGACACTCCGGGAAGTGGCGTGTTTAATATGGCCTGCGATGAAGCCCTTCTTCATTTGATGACTCAACCTTGGTTGCGGTTATATGACTGGAAGGAGATCACAAAATCGATCGGTTACTTTATGCCTTCTTCCAAGGAGCAGAATGAGGAAGTGCCTTGGGTGAGAAGATGGACTGGGGGAGGGATGGTTCTCCACGGCATGCCTGAGGAGACCACATTTTCAATTGGCGTCCCTTATTCATCCAAGATGAAGATGCCACCATCGCGACCTTATTATAGAGAGATCCACTTAAGGGTTCAGGCAGTCCTAACAGAACTTGGCATCGCGTGTGAAATGACGGGGGGGGAAGGGTTCTCACAATCAGACCACAACTGCTTTAATAATGCAGTTGCCTCTGATTTAATCAATCCCGCTAACGGTCGTAAAATTGCTGGGGGAGCCTTACGTAGACATCGGAGCGGATTGTTATACCAGGGGAGCATTCAGGACAAGATCCTGCCGGAATCTTTCGGCTCAGACCTGGCACATTCTCTTGGCGCAGATGTGAAGGCTGTACGGATAGGGGATCGCGTAGAGCAGCTGGCCAAAAATCTTGCGGAGGAAAAATACAATTCCACCAAATGGAAATATTCTCGATGAGAAATACCTAATTCCCGCTGGCATCCCTCTGCCTTTGCTCCTGGATTCTGATATTAATTTCCACAAGCTCTTGCTCCAGTTTTTGAATCTCACGGTCCAGGGCACGAATGCGGGTCTTTGCGTCTGGCGTGATTCTTTTTGACTCTTGCTTATCCTTAATTAGCGCGGTCAATCTTTCGCTTTCCCTTAGCAGGCTGTTTACAACACTTCCGCCACCGCCGTCCCAGCGCTTGACAGGAAGCTTGTTGAAAAACTCTCGGTCCAATGATGAAAGTTCGGAGAGTGCATAATAATAATGCTTGTCTGGATTGTTGGAGCCCTTGTTCTGGAAAATCACCTCAGTCTTTGTCCGACCAATTACAATAGCGTCCACCTTGCGGTTCCTTTTGTCAGTAATCATCCGGTCAAAAGGATAAACATTTTTCAGACTGCTTTTATTACTGCCTGTTTTTTGGGGGGGCTTTGCCTTGAACGATCGCGTTGCATCATCTCCACGATTTTCCCTGCAACCTGAAAGGAGTATGAAACCTGCCAATACGATTGAAGTTAATTGTTTCATATTGTTCGATGAAGCGCTCAATGAGTGGTATACAGTATACTAAGTATATTTCATATATCAGCTTGTTTATGGAAAGGGCCCAAAAGTGAAGCCTGATAACCCTTTAGCAATCCATCCCTTGAACGAAATCATACCCATGCGTGTTCTCTGTATAGCAGTATTGACCTTGTCACTTCCCATGATTTCTTTGGGTAAGGGCAAAATCGAGAAGAAGAGTTATTTTTACGATAAAGCCCAAAAGGACATTGAGTATGCTGTTTATATCCCTTCCGCTTATGACGGGAAAAGGCAGGCGCCTCTGGTCGTGATACTCCACGGTCTTGGCAGCAACCCTCACCAGGTCATTCGCTACTCTGGTGTAGTCAAGGAAGCAGAGAAGCGTGGCTATATCGTTGTTGCCCCGTACGGGTATAATGAACGCGGCTGGTATGGCAGTCGAGGCAGGGGCAAGGAGGGGTTTTTGTTCGGGGAACAAGGTGACCCGGACAATCTTGGAGAGCTCAGCGAGGGCGATGTATTTAATGTGATGGACATCGTCCGGAAGGAATACCGAATCGACGCGAGCCGAATCTACCTAATGGGGCACTCCATGGGAGGTGGAGGAACGCTATACCTCGGAGGCAAGTATCCGGATTTATGGGCCGGGTTAGCTCCAATGGCACCGGCCGTTTTCTTTGACAGCTCGATCCTTAAGAAGATGCGTACATTGCCTGTGTATATTGTAGCCGGTGAGAATGATCTTCTTGTTCCTGTTGGCAGTGTCCGAAGATGGGCAAGACAAATGGACGAGCTCGAGATGGATTATCATTACAATGAAATCAAGGGAGGAGACCACAATCAATCGTTTGCCAATAACCCGGAAATGATTTCAGAAATCTATGATTTTTTCGATAAAAGGGAGAAATCCCGCTCCAAATTGACAGCGCCGCGAGAGTTGCGGGTTTTCACCAACCGTAAGGGCATAGAGATCAAGGCCTCAGTTGAATCAGTCGCCAGTGACAAGGCTACAATCATTCGTGAGGATGGTAAAAAATTCATCCTGCCAATTTCCATGTTGAGTGACGAGGATGCCCAATTCCTGAAGAAATGGAGTGAGTCAAATGGACGGGGGGAGTGACTAGCCTTGAACAGCCTTCTGCAGGGCATCCATGATGTTGTCAGGCAAGACAATGGTCGGAAGTTCAATTGCCTTTCCCTTTCCGCCCGGGATGACCAGATAATAGGGAATGCCTTCTCTGCCGTAGGCCTGCAGGAAGTCTGCGATAACCTGTTGGCGGGCCGTCCAGTCGGCAATCATTGGCACGACATTCGGGTTGGATGAAAGAAAGTTCTTAAACTTGTTACTAGACTTGAAGCACACGGCTTCATTTGCTAGGCACTGGAATCACCAACTTGCTGTAAAGTCGATGAATATTGTTTTGCCCTGCGATCGGAGGTCAATGATTCTGCCTGTATCAAAAGGCTCCCAAGTGATTCCATATTTTTCAACAGTTTGCCCACCAGTAACAGCAGGGGGCTCATTGCTGGCACGCCATCCAAGCACAACCATTGCTGTGACGAGGATAAAGCCAAGGACTTGTCCCAGGCTTTTTTTTACGACAGTGGCTGCAGGAGTGTTGTATTTGCCGTAGATCCAGAGCCCAAGGGCTCCAATAAGCATGCCTGCAAGCAGCTTGAACATCGCGTCCTGGTTAGTCTGAGATGCAAAGATCCATAACAGCCATATTACCGTGGCAAACATGGGAAAGGACATCAACTGCTTGAATGTCTCCATCCATGCGCCTGGTCGAGGCAGTTTCCTGATAAGGAAGGGAAAATAGGAAAGAAGCAAGTATGGCAACGCCAAACCTATTGCAAGCATTGTGAAAACAAGGAGCGCAAGTGGCAGGGGCTTTGAGAGGGCATAACCGAGTGCAGGGGCCATGAATGGGCCGGTGCAGGGTGTTGCAACCATTACGGCCAAGACCCCGGAAAAGAATGCTCCGCCAAGGCCGCTCTTTGATTGAAGGGAGGAGCCGACGCCGGTTAACGATGTGCCGAATTCGAATAATCCGCACAAGTTCAATCCGAACACAAACATCAGCAGTGTCATGAACAGCACAAAGCCGGGTTCCTGCAGCTGGAATCCCCAGCCGGCGCTTTCCCCGAAGTGCCTGACAATAAACAGGACCCCGACCAGTGCCCAGAGCGATGTGATCACCCCGCAGGTAAATACCCATCCGTGCTTACGAATTGTTGCAGTATCTTCACCGGCCTGTTGGACAAATCCCATTATCTTGATTCCCAAAACCGGGAAAACACACGGCATCAGGTTAAGAATAACCCCGCCCGCCAGTGCAAGGAGCATAAAGAGCAAAAGGCCCTTGTCCTCCTCGCCACCTTCATCGGGAGCGGCATTAAGGCTGGTCAAACCCCAAGATCTGATCTCCTTGATTTGTGACTGCAGCAGTTGATCGTCCTCTGCATTTAGCTCAGCTGGATCTGTTGGCTCCATATTGGCTGAGCCATTAGTGAGAGGGTTCTTCCCCGCTCCTGTGGAGGTAAGCCAGAGCGCCGTGCCGTCAGGATTAACAAGAAATCCGTTAAGTCGGTCGGGAAAGGAGGCGTCATCGGAGAGCGGCACTGTTAATGTCAGTGTGTTCTCATCAAGCATCAGGTCTTGATCCGCATTAGGCGGCACTAAACCGGCGAGGGAGGGAAGAAATACTGCCCCTGTTTCTGGAGGTTTCGCGTCTTCTGGAATCTGTCCGGTTATTTTGAGAGCTTGCGCTGACTTTTCATGGACAAAATCGATCACCATTGTCTTCCCAGCCCTTGACTCAAGGGCGGCACGAATTAACCCGGCAGCGGGGGAATCATCCGCAGTAACATTCACGGGTAAGGAGATTTTTAATGGCGTGGTGGTTGGTGCCGTGCAGATTTCCTTACAGGCTTGCCAGTCCACATCAGCTGAAATCTCTAATGCGGATCCTGTTTCAAGTGATCCAGGAATTTCTATTGCCGCAGCAAAAAACACCTCACCTTCAAATGTATGGCTGACCATTGAAACGGCATCGGTGATTTTCTGGTTGTAGCGCTTCGGTACAGGATAGTTTGTTTCGCCAATCGAACATCCGGCGGGGATGTTCCACTTGATGACTGTTGGCAATCCAGTTTCGCCCGGATTGGTCCAGTAAATGTGCCATTCTGGAGCGATTTTTGCTCTTACTGCAACATGGAGTGTTGTTCCGGGAACGGCAGCGGTTTTATCAGAGAGAAGCGACAGTGAAACTGGATTCTGCCCGGAAACCTGATCCAGCAGGGGAATTCCCAGTAACAAAACGCACAGTAAATATGCCCGGATTTCAGCCATCAATCTCCCCCCGAGTCAGGCGGCACGCCCGCAACACTGCTTGAATTTCTTGCCGCTGCCACAGGGGCAGGGTTCATTTCGGCCAACTTTTGGTTGCGCCCTGGTAACCGGCAACTTGATCCTGTCTCCAAGTTCCGGATCCCCTGGCGAAGACATTGCACCACTGTTTGTCGTCTGGCTGATCACACCGCCGGGGACATCGCCGCCCTGGTTCATTGGCAATCCCTGCAGGAATTGGTTGAAAGCGTCAAGGTTTGTCGTGCTGCGAAACAAGTTAACCAGAACCTCACTCTTGATGTTTTCCATGAGTTCCTGGAAAACAGCGAATGCTTCCGTCTTATATTCAATTAAAGGGTCTTTCTGTCCATGGGCCCGAAGGTGAACACCTTCACGCAGAGCATCCATATTGTAGAGATGTTCCTGCCAAAGCCTGTCTATACCACCAAGCAATACTGATCGCTCAAGGTCATCCAAATGATCGGGATTCTCATGGGAGGTTTTCATTTCATAGAGCTCCTTGACCTTATTGATAATAAAGTCTGCACTCTCTTCAATGCCTCGTGTATCAAATGCAGCGTCTTCCTCAGTCAGTCCCATAGGGAATGTGCTGTTGCACCATCCGAGCAGGCCTTGGTAATCCTTTTCTTCATCCGGGTCAGGGGAATCCAGAAACATTCCGACTCGAACAGGAATGGACTCCTCAATTGCTTCGTAGATAAGTTCACGTGGGTTGGCGCTCTCAATAATCTCGTTGCGCATGCCATAAACAACCTCACGCTGGTTATTCATAACGTCATCGAAATCAAGGACTCGCTTGCGCATCTGGTAGTTGCGCTGTTCCACCCTTTTCTGGGCCTGTTGCACTGAGCGGTTAAGCCATTTGTGCTGAAGTTCCTGACCTTCTTCAAGGCCAAACTTATCCATCATTTTGGTCATGCGCTCTGCAGCACCAAAATTACGCATAAGGTCATCCTCGAAACTAATGTAGAAAATGGATTCACCTGGATCACCCTGCCTTGCACACCTGCCACGAAGCTGCCGGTCAATCCTGCGGGACTCATGACGGTCAGTTGCAAGTACAATCAACCCGCCGAGATCAGCAACGCCTTCCCCGAGTTTGATGTCCGTTCCTCTTCCTGCCATGTTGGTAGAGACGGTCACCGAACCTCTCTGCCCTGCACGCTGAATAATTTCTGCCTCCTGCCGGTGATACTTGGCATTGAGGACTGAGTGCGGGATCTTTTCCCTTTTAAGCAAACGAGCAACGGTTTCGGAGGCATCCACACTGGCCGTGCCAACAAGAACCGGCTGTCCCTTCACATGCCTCTCCTTGATAAACTGGATAACCGCGTTGTATTTCTCACGCCTGGTTTTGAAGATGTGATCATTATGGTCCTGGCGCAATACGGGCTTGTGCGTCGGCACAGGCAACACATCAAGCCCATAGATGTCACTAAATTCCGCGGCCTGGGTTTCCGCTGTCCCGGTCATGCCTCCAAGTTTTTCGTACAGTCGGAAATAATTCTGGATCGTCACGGTGGCAAGCGTTTGAGTTTCCCGTTCCAGCTTTACTCCCTCCTTGGCCTCAACTGCCTGGTGAAGTCCATCACTCCACCTCCTGCCAGGCATCTCCCTGCCGGTGTTCTCGTCAACGATAACGACCTTGTTATCAGTGACGACATAGTCCACATCCTTTTCATAAAGGCAATA
This sequence comes from uncultured Verrucomicrobiota bacterium, assembly GCA_902589825.1. Taxonomy (GTDB): domain Bacteria; phylum Verrucomicrobiota; class Verrucomicrobiia; order Verrucomicrobiales; family DEV007; genus CACIUL01. Next base: position 29,678 of record CACIUL010000019.1, on the reverse strand, counting down.
GGCCTTGAGGAGTTGTGAAATGCTGTGCATCCGTTCTCCCTGCGAGTCCATTTTGTTCTGCAGATCATTCTTCTTTTCGTCCTTTTCCGCATCCGAGATCGTCTCGTCAGCATCAATTTCTGAAAAGGATGTCGCGAGGTCCGGCAAGACAAAGGCCTCAGGATCATCCGGGTTCAGAAAATGCCGGCCTTTCTCGGTCAGGTCAGCATCATGCGAGCGCTCCTCTACAGTGAAGTAGAGCTCTTCCTTTAAGGCGAACAGCGCTTTTTTCTGGGCGTCTTGATAAAATCCAAGCTCGGTTTTTTCTGCAATTTTGCGCTTTTCAGGATCCTCCATGAATCGCAGCAGTTGCCGGTTTCTTGGTTGGCCGAATTTAACCTTTACCATTTCGCGTCCACCAGTATCTGGATCATCCTCAGCAAAAGCCTTCTTGGCAGCCTCCATCGATGAGTTACAGAGGACATTCTGCTTTTTTACGATCTGACTGATCAATGGCTTGTAGCGATCATATTGGTGGATATTAGAAATGGTGGAAGGACCGGAAATGATGAGCGGTGTCCTTGCTTCATCAATAAGAACAGAATCCACCTCATCAATAATGGCATAGTGATGTCCCCGCTGAACCTGGTCCTCCTTGGAATTGGCCATGCCATTGTCCCGGAGGTAATCAAAACCAAACTCACTGTTCGTGCCGTAGGTGATGTCACGGGCATAATTCTCCCGCCTCTCCGGAGGAGGCATCTGGTTTTGCAGGCAACCAACGGATAACCCCAAGAACTTCAGCAGTTCCCCGGTCCACTCTGAATCCCTGCGGGCAAGGTAATCGTTGACAGTAACCAGGTGAACTCCACGACCGGATAATGCATTAAGGTAAATTGGCAGGGTGGCGACAAGGGTTTTTCCTTCGCCGGTTGCCATTTCTGCAATCATTCCGCGATGCAGGCCAATACCTCCAATCAGCTGCTCGTCAAAGTGGACCATGTCCCATGTCATGGGCTGGTCACAAACAGTGTAATTCAAGCCGACCATTCGACGTGCTCCGTTTTTAACGACAGCGAACGCCTCGGGCATAATTTGATCCATGTACGCGGATTGCTCATCGTGAACCAAAACCATTCGTTCAAGCTTCTTTCGCCGAGCCTGCTCCTCGAGATCCCTCCGAGCCTGGTGCAAATCACTCTCAGCGCTCTCTCCCGTAGAGCCGGACGTAAGGGCTTGCTCCTTGTCTTTTTTCCACTCATCTATCTCATCATCGACTTTCTGCACCATGGCACGCAACTCACGCTGCCAGTTCGCGGTCTTTTCTCGGAGCTGATCGTCCGTCAATGATTGGAGCTCTTCCTCTATGGAGTTAATTTTACGAACTAGAGGCCAAAGCTTGTTGATCTCACGCGTATGCTTGGATCCAACTATTTTCTGGAGTAACCATTTAACCATCGTTGCCTGTACCTTTCGGGGGAAGTGTTTGCGATTCCTAAGAACTCTTCGGTTTGTTTATAAAATGAAATGGATCAATTAAGCGGAAAACCGGCTCCTGAAAACCTGAAATAGATGATAAACCCGATGAAATCGGCATTTATTTGCAATAAGGGCCGGAGAAGCCGCTCAGGAAGGGGTGGTTTATGTGGATTTAGTCAAGCCATCTTAACGGTGCCTTGCCAGGAATTCCTGAGCCAATGACCTATAGTCAACAGCTCCTTGTCCCGAGCCGTTATACTCTATGATTGCCTGGCCATAACTTGGAGCTTCCCCAAGCCTAATGGAACGCCGGATAACTGTCTGGTAGACTTCATCAGGAAAGTGTTCCCGCACCTGTTCTACGACTTGCTTGGAGAGGTTTGTCCTGCCGTCAAACATTGTCATGACAATACCCTCTATCCTGCCGTCAGGGTTTGCGCCTGAGAGACGTATCTGTTCCTGCACGTGAACGATCTTTGCAAGCCCTTCAAGTCCAAAGAACTCACACTGTAGCGGGATGAGCAGTTCATCTGCGGCAGCTAGAGCGGATGTCATCAGAACGCCGAGGGAGGGGGGGCAGTCAAGAAATACCCAGTCATAATCGGAACTTTCCCGCAGCCTTGATAAAACAGACCTTAAGCGGGTCAGGTGATCGTCTGCCTGCGCCAGCTCAACTTCAACACCTGCAAGTTCCATATCGGAAGGAATTAACGAGAGATTATCGAAGCGTGTGTCCTGAACTTTCGAATTGATGATGGCTCTTCCAATCAATACATCATACAGGCTGGCTTCTGGTTGTGGCGTAAATCCCAACCCGCTGGTGGCATTGGCCTGCGGGTCAAGGTCAATGAGTAATACCTTTTCCTTTCCAAGCGCTGCAAGACAGGTGGAAAGGTTGATGGAGGTGGTCGTCTTACCAACGCCACCTTTCTGATTGGCGATTGCTACAATCTTCATCAGGGTAGATACTATTCTCCTTCCGCCAGCCTATATGAAAAATCAAACGTCTGCTTGGAATCTTGCATCTTGCCGGGCAATTCGTCTTGTACATTCATGCAATTAAGCGAAAAAGATCTCCTGGAACTTGCCGGCTGGCAGGCACTAAAACACGCGCGCACCCTAGTAAGTGCAGGATCGGTCGCGACTGCAGTAATGAATAGTGGGAATAATGACAATTGCCACTTTAAGGGCGAGGTGATTGAGGGAAGGCGCCGCTATGTTGCTGCCTTGACCGTTCATTCAACAGACAACGCTCAAAACCATTGTAATTGCATGGTGTCCAGACGTGATGGCCAAATTTGTTCTCACTCGATAGCAGTGGCCTTAACCGCGCTAAATGAAAAACAGTCAAAAAATACAGAAAAACTAAGGGAAAGCACTGATAACCAGTCTGCTGAAAGGAATCCGTCACTAGCAATTCAGGGGATTCCAATCCCTCTATTCGGTTATGATTTGATCAGTAAAAGATCTGTTTATCCTGTTGCTATCAGCGCTCGCGATGAAGTTCGCCACCTTGATGATGCAATCGCTGAAAAAGTAGAGCGCGCCCTGCAGAAAATTGACATCTTGCCCTGTAAGGAGACCGGGAACGTCACGATTTGCCGGGAAGACTTCCTGGCGCTTCTTGAATCCTTCAAGGGGGGCATATGGCCATCTGCGAAACCTCCAGTCTCTAGCCGCGACTGGCCGCCCACCCATGTTTGCTCCATTCCTGCAAGAATTCCCCTTACGCTATGCGAGGTGTCGCAAAGGCCAGAGATGGTCAGGGTGGAATTAAACGATACGAATGAGACTGTCATTGTTTTGCACAATTCGCATTGCTGGATATTGAGAAAAGCTGACCAGTTGGCAATCCCTACAAACTTTGAACAAATCAATCCATCGCTTAGGGCTGTCCTTGAACCATTGCTTAATGATGACCCTGGCGCGAAGCACGTTGAAGTTGAAATTAATGTATTGAAATCAGAGGCGGAAAGTTTGTTTGACGTGTTCCACATGGAATGTTCAGGACGGTTAACATTAAAGGACTTACTGCAGTCTCCTCCGGGCGTTCCAGATGTCTCACTTGAAGTTGAAGGCTCCTTGCGGCAATTGAGCCTTCGTCTCAAGTTCGCCTACCCGGCGAATACTCAAGCGAATCCTGAGATTGAATTCCAGACATTAAGATCTCTCCCTGATGGGCAGTGGAAGGAGACCACTTCCTCCCATTCTGCGAGCAAAAGGCATTTTTCAACGATTCTACGTGGAGAATCCGCCATACTTGATTTCTACGCAGGCAGCCTGGATGCAGCCCTGAATTCAGGGTGGGACATTAAACTTGGCCCGAGATTTACCAAAGCGGTCAAGGATATTGAGAAAGTCCGGCCCCTTGTAAAACCGTTGAATACCACAGGGGATGACTGGTTAAGTTTTGACCTTCAATTCTTATCAACTGAAGGCCACCAATTGCCGGAAAAGGAAATTCGCAGACTCTTGTCCACAGGAATAAGCAAAATTCAATTACCTGGCGGGAAGGTCGCCGCTTTTGATAGAACAAAAATCGAGTCCATTTTTGACTCATTTGGTATTGCTGAAGCTGATCAAACTATTGATCGCGGGTCAGGTCGCCCAATCCGAAGAATACAAAAGTTCTTTTTTGAGTCATTGATTGAAGGAGAATATCCTTCCATCGTTGACCCTCCAACAGCTCGACCCCTTGATGGACCTCCGCCATCATTCCAAGGAAAGCTGCGTAATTATCAAAACTTCGGCGTTGATTGGCTTTTTCAGCGATCGTCACGGGGATATGGATCCATTCTGGCCGATGAAATGGGTTTGGGCAAGACGGTGCAAATTCTGGCGCTTATTAGTGTTTTACAGGACGGGACCAGTAATGATGGATCGGGCCTGAACAAGGGTCCGGGCAGTCGCCCCGTCTTAATTGTCTGCCCCACTTCGCTTATGCATACATGGCAAAGTGAGATTGATCGATTCCTGCCCAATAAGAAATCTCTTGTTCTTCATGGCGCTGGGCGCAAAAAGCTTTTCCCTGATATTGAGGGCTCAGATATCGTGATCACTAGCTACGGTTCATTGACTCGAGATTTGGATGATTACCCTGAGTTGGTTTTTCCCCTCGTTGTTGCGGACGAGGCATCCATCCTGAAGAACCCCGGTACACAAGTCGCAAAAACCCTCGCAAGGACCGAATGCCGGTCAAGGATCGCCTTGAGCGGCACGCCGGTGGAAAACTCCGTCCAGGACCTCTGGTCCATCATGACGTTCGTCAATCCGGGTTACCTTGAGCCTTATAAAGAGTTCCTGTCCCGCTACGGAAGCGCAAGTGCTGACAAAATGAAACGCCTGAATCGGCGAATTGCTCCGTTTGTCCTCCGCCGCACTAAAAATGAGGTCGCTTCGGAGCTACCGGGCAAAATTGATAAGATCATTTATTGTGAACTTAATACACAGCAGCGCTTCGAGTATGAAAAGCTGATTAAATTGGCAAGGAATAGTTTTAATAAGTCTTCTAACGGGCTCATTGAGAGCGACATGAGAAGAAAAACGCTTGTCTGTCTTTTACGACTTAGACAGGTTTGTTGTGACTCCCGCCTTTTGGAGAGGAGCATTGAGCGCGCCGTGACTGAAGGCGGAATGAAATCGAAGGAAAATGTCGAGAATCAGTCTGCCTGCCCCGTTGAGCTAGGGGCAAAACTCAAGGCACTGGATAAACTGATCAATGATCTCCTTTCGACAGGCAGCCGGATCCTCATCTTTTCCCAATTCGTAACCATGCTTTCACTGATTCGTGAGCAGCTTGATGGAAAAGGTCTCTCCTACTGCTACCTTGACGGCTCGCAGGGGGCGGCTGAGAGGAATGCCCAGGTCTCGGCTTTCCAGTGCGAGGAAAGCGCCATTCCCATTTTTCTGATGTCACTAAAGGCCGGCGGATACGGCCTGACCCTCACGGGCGCTGACAGTATCGTGCATGTTGATCCATGGTGGAACCCTGCAGTCGAGGCGCAAGCAACGGATCGCGCTCATCGAATTGGGCAAACCAAGCCCGTGACCTCATACAAGTTAATCGTAGCAGGATCAGTGGAGCAGAAAATCTTGAAGTTACAGGAGCGTAAGCGCCTTATAGCCGATGTTATCATCGACGATCAGGCGCCCTTAATGGATGGGCTCAGCGGGGAAGACATCAGGTTCCTGCTATCTTGAGCCTATATCAATAGGGAATCAATCCTCCTGCCAGATAAAGTGTTCCAAGCGTAATCTTTGTCCGGCTTTCTTTGCTTCATTCGACCTTGGCCCGGGCGTTCTTGCGAGCCGGTCAGCAATGGCAATTGCCGAGATAATGCCCTGTTTTCCTCCATTGGACTCCTTAAGGCGTATCGCCTCAAATCCAGCCCGGTAATACCATTTAAAATCTCCCGGACTTTCATTTTCATTTTCGTTGGACCTGTTATTCATGATCTCATGGAGGCATGAGAGAGTTTGGTCCAACTGCCCATGAATTTCATGGGCTTTCGCCTTGCGAAAAAGAATCTCATTCCTGATTCCGGTCGACAGGTCAACCAACTCAAGCGCTTGGGCAAAAATCCTTATGGACTCTTCCAGTCGAAGGGGTTCTTTTCCGCCTAACTCATAAAGTGCACGGCCTTTCAGCATTAACAACAGCGCCCTGAGCTTCACCCCCGGCTCATCCACAAGAGCAGCATCAAGAATGGTTAGGGCTTCCTCTTGAAGACCCTGGCTCATCTTGATCTGGGCCTGATGATGCCTTCCAAGCGGAGCCAACTTGCTCTTCTTGTCAGCAAGCTTCTGCCAGAACGTCAGAGCCCTTTGGGCCCCTTCATCAGTGAGCGTCAACATCGACGACCTTCCCGCAAAGAAGATAGCCTTGTCTGACAACTCGGAATCCGGGTAATCAATGCTGAGCTTTTCAAAGTTGCGCATTGCGTCAAGGTAATCGCTAGCACGAAACTGGATTTCCGCCTGCCTCATCCTTACCCCTGCGGCATTTACTGACTTTGGCCATCTATCAATGAATCGATCGGCGTAATCTATTGCTTTTTGGTCAACTCCGGCGATCTCCTCAATCCAGAAGGCAATGTATTCAGCCCGTTCAAGGCTTTGCGGCGTTAATTCAAGTGACAATGCCTTCTTCAGGTTCTCTCGGGCAGATTCTGCATTGAGGGGGCCGTAAAGAATGCTGGTGGCGGCCGATGCGAGGTGAGCTTCTGCCCTGCGAGGATGGCTTGGATGTTCCCTTAAGAAATCGGACAGCGCATTGATAGCATCAGGATCACGTCTCGAGCATTTGTAAAGGGCTCTCTCAAGTTGTAGTTCGCCCCTTGAAAACTGGCCGCTGACCTCCGGCAAAAGAGCAATTTGTGCAAGGAATTGCTTATCATCTCCAGCTCGCAGTGAGGCAACGGCTGAATTATATGAGGCTGCACCATTGTCATCGTCGGCTTCTATCCTGCTGAAGTTTTCTGCTGCAGAGTCGAATTCTCCCTCTTCATACATTGCCTTAGCTTCAACGAATTTGATTCTGGCCAGCACGGACTCATCATCGGTTAAATCCTTGAACTCACGTATTACAGGCAGGGCGCGTTCCTTGTCTTTTACTTCAATCAAAATCTCCGCAAGAAGGAGGTGTGCTCTGATGGCAACGGGATCGGTGCCGTTTTTGAGTTCTGTCAATACACGGATATTTTCCTCCCTGACCTCAGGATTTTTCCTGCTGGCTGCTGCAGAAAAGTAGGCAGCGGGTCTGCTGGTTTCTCTTTTGGGGGATGTTTGCCATTTATTCAAAAGCAATTTTCCGCCTTTAGTTTCTAAAAACCCGGCATCTGCTAGCCTGTCAAATGCTGGAAGAATATTGCCGCCGGAAGGAACATTTTCAATTATCCCAGAGAGTATGACGACAGCATCATCCGGCGCCGACATGGCAATGGATGTGTCGGCAAGCAAAAGCGATGCGGAATTAATCAGTGGGGAGGGGATGTCCTTTTGCCCGTCAATAATTTCGCGCAATTTACCTTGTGCATCCCCATGCTTTCCCAGGCCAATGAATGCCCTGGCTTCAAGAATTTGAGCATAGGCACTAAGCGCGGGGTTCAAGTTGTCCCCAAAATCAGCTGCCGTTGCCAATGCGGCCTGATACTTACCTTGCTCAAGGTGCAACTCAACCAGAGCCAATCGGGGGCGAGGAGTTAGATTGACATTGCCGGGCTTGTTTATTTCATCTGCAAGAAATTCTCCTGCGCGATCGGCTCCCTCCAAATGTTTAAGAGCCGAGGCAAGTGTCAGGAGAGCTTCCTCCTTGGCCGGGTGTTCCGGATCATTGACACATTGCAATAAAAGGGGGTGGCATTCTGAAAGCCTTCCCTGCATCGCGTGAGAGAGCCCCTGCCAGAATGGCAATTCATCACCTTTCGTGCTGGATAAAGCCTCCTCATATCGTCCCGATCGGACAAGGCTTTCGACCAGGAGATGCCTGATTTTTGCCTGAGCCTCTGGAGCCAAGCTCGACAGTTGATTGATGCTCTTGAGCTTAATGACAACTATTTCCGAGAGCCCGTCAAGATGAGCAACCTGGGCTGCCCTCCATTCAGTCAATGCATTTAACTGCTCATCAGCACTCTGTGCACGAAGGCAAATGGCGGTTGCTGAGAAATTAAGCGAAACGATAAAGGCTTTAATTGACAATCTCATTGAGAATCCATAATCAATGACACGGAACCACGATGCATTTCTAATTAACACTTCTTAATAATTGGAGAAATATTCAAATGCATTGCAGGTGACATGAATCAGTTAAAGGGTTAAGTCCACCCGCATTTGTATGAAACAGAGCACACCCAGTGAGGAATCAAGAGTTTATTGGTCAAATGTTGAGTTTATCTACCAGACCGGATCAAACCAGCATGGCATTTTTGAGGGCGGCGTGGTGTATGCATTTGTTCGAGCCTTTGATGTCCGCGATGCAATTCGAAAGATAGAGCATGAACTGGATACGCGGAATCTTGGGGTAAGGAGCTTTGACTTTGTTACTGAATACGGGGAGCTGCCATGGGAAGACGAGGAGGACCAGCTGCATTTCGATGGAGTTGCAGCGCTTGCCGGATCGACAGGTGAGGTTTTTCTCGACAGCTTTGAAGTATATGAGCGCCGCTGATCTCGACATCCGTTCGCTGTCTCGCTTGTTTTAACTTGCCGGGAACATGCTTATTTGATCCTATTCAAGTCCAATATTCCTTCCTTAGACTTCCATGAAAAAACTGATTAACGACCCGTTGAAGGTGGCCGATGAACTCCTCGAAGGTCTTGTAGAGGCCTACGATGGTCAATGCAGCAAGGTTGGGACCCGATCTATCATCAAGAACGACATTCCTGACGGCAAAGTGGCACTTCTTGTTGGAGGAGGTGCAGGCCACGAGCCAATTTACCACGGACTTGTGGGAACCAACATGGCCGATGGCGCCGCTTGCGGTGATATCTTTGCTGCGCCATCGCCTGATATCGTGCTCGATGCGGCCCAAGCAGTAAACAGAGATAACGGCGTGTTATTTCTTTATGGTAATTATGCCGGTGACGTCCTGAACTTTGATATTGGCTCTGAGCTTGCATCAGAGGAGGGGATTAATGTCCGGACAGTGCTGATTAATGATGACGTCTGCTCAGCCACTCCGGCGGAAAAGGAAAAGAGGCGTGGGATTGCAGGACTGGTTCCCATTGTAAAGATGGCGGGAGCCGCATCCCAAAAAGCCGGATCTCTCGACGAGCTGGCTCGAGCTGCTGAAAAGATCGTCCTTAATACCCGATCCGTAGGTGTGTCGATGTCACCGGGTTCCATACCGGCTACCGGCAAACCTACGTTTGAAATTGATGAGGGCTTGATCGGCCTTGGCATGGGCATTCACGGGGAACAAGGCATCTCCGAGATCCCGATGACCACTGCAGATGAACTGACCCCCAAGATGCTCGACCTGATATTCAACGACTTTGAATCCGATGCGGATGTCGCGGCACTGGCAGAAGGTGATGAAGTTGTTTTCCTGGTAAACAGCCTCGGGGCCACCACAATGATGGAATGCCTGATTTGCCTTCGCAAGGCGAAGGAGATCCTTTCAGAGCGCGGCATTAAGGTCCATGAAACGATGATTGGACCGCTGGTCACGTGCCAGGAAATGTCCGGCATTTCATTCAGCATTACCAGGTTGGACAGTGAGCTAAAGGGATATTGGGATCCCCCGTGCCAGTCTGTCTGCTACACGAAGTTATAGATTCCCAGTTAAGGTAGCCTATGCCCAAAAGTTCACTCAATATACAGGAGACAGTGGAGATGCTCCACTGTGTGGCAACCGCCATCATTGCGGCTGAACCCGAGCTTACTGATGCTGACCGCAACCTTGGCGATGGGGACCATGGTCTAGGAATGCAAAGGGGCATGACTGCCGTGATTGAAAAACTGACATCAACCTCGATTGAGACGATAGGACAGGCGTTTACAACGGTAGGAATGGCAATGATGAGCTCAATGGGGGGAGCCTCTGGGGCAATTTTCGGCACCATGTTCCGCAGCGGCGGTAAGGCGATTGAAAATCCTCATGCATTTGACGCAAAAGGCCTTTCTGAGCTTCTTGTAGCCGGCAACGCCGGAGTGATGGATCGCGGAGGTGCGAAACCCGGGGATAAAACACTTATTGATTCACTGTATCCAGCCTCCCTTGCTGCAGAGCAGAATTCAGGCTCCGAACTGCATGAAGCACTGCAGGAAGTTGCTCAGGCCGGTGAAATGGGCAGGGATAAGAGTTCTGATCTAATAGCCACTGTAGGGCGGGCAAAAACACTGGGCGATAAATCGATTGGATTTCCCGATGCCGGAGCATGTTCTATTGCTATCATGCTCAGGGCAATGGCAGACTTCACTTCTCAATAGAAATCAATATTCAAACAGAACAGAAAACCCTTAATCAATATCATCATGGCAGATCTAGACGGCACATCGGCAGAAAAGAAAGACAAGGAATACTTCACCGACATTCCTCAGAACAAACCCGACTTTTTCCTTAAGGGTTCCCATCAATATGATTGGGGATTGCAGAACAGGCTCGCGCACATTTTCAACCCTGAGTCCGGGCGAACGATAATGCTTGCCTTTGACCATGGTTACTTCATGGGGCCAACGACCGGACTTGAGCGGGTGGACCAGACCATTCTTCCCCTTGAACCCTATTGCGACTGCCTGATGTTGACGCGCGGCATCCAGCGCAGCATCATCCCTGCAAGCACACAAAAAGCCATTGCTCTTCGCGCCTCAGGCGGCACCAGCATGGTCAGCGCAAATGACGAATGGGAAGGGGAGATCGGCGGCCAGCCAGCCGCTCTCAGTCGGCCCGGTTATGAGCCGCTTTCAAATGAACATCTTGCCGTGGACATCAATGAGGCGATCCGATTGAATGCGTCCGTTCTGGCTGTGCAGGTTTTTATTGGAAGTCAATACGAGCGCCAGTCACTGCAGAACCTGACTAATCTGATAGATGCGGCGGCAGGATATGGCATTGCCGTCATGGGTGTTGTTGCGGTGGGGCGCGCAATGGAGCGGACCGTGAAATATTTCAGGATGGCAACCCGCCTGATGGCAGAGCTTGGTTGCCATATGGTTAAGTGTTACCATATCGAGGACGGCTTCGAGACGATCACAAGCTGCTGCCCCGTTCCAATAGTCATCGCAGGAGGAAAAAAGCGACCTGAGCGTGACGCACTTCAGATGGCTTATGATGCCTGCCAGGAGGGAGCTTCAGGTGTCGACATGGGAAGGAATATTTTCCAGGCAGATGCCCCTGTTCCGATGATGCGTGCAGTGAGGGGAGTTGTTCATGAAGGTATGAATGCAAAAGATGCCTACGAGCTCTATGAGCAATTAAAAGCCGAGTCTTAATTGCGCAAAATCCTTCCTTTTCCCATACAGGATTCATTCTATTATATTTTGCGCATAAACCATGGTGCTGCAAAAGTCCTGAATCACCGCTAAATCCTTCCATGCCCAATAACTTTTAGCCCTTGGGTATTGCCTTTGAGGCAAATAGGTTCTCTAGTTTTTTATTGAGCAGCGCCTTGAAGATCATTGACCGTTATATTGGTCGTCAGGTTGGTGTCGCCGCATTTATCGGTGTCGCCACACTCAGCTCTGTCCTTGTTTTCGGGAAACTACTCAAGGAGATCTTTGCCCTGATGGTTGAAAAGGACATGCCGCTGGGCACAGTCGTCACCTTTATTGGTTATATCCTGCCTTTTTCCCTCATTTATACAATACCTTGGGGCTTTTTAACGGCAGTACTCCTCGTGTTTGGCCGCCTGTCTGCGGACAATGAGCTGGTTTCTCTTCGAATGACCGGTATGAGCCTTGCCCGGATTTGCCGTTCCGTCTTTGTTCTGGCCATTTTACTTACCGGGTTAACTCTTTGGATCAACACCACGATCTTCCCGCGCGCAAAGAGCCAGATTGAGGAGGCCAAGTATGAAATGGTGGTTGAGGATCCTCTATCCCTTTTCGTGGCAGACAAGGAGATCATGGATTTCAAGGGCTTCTGCTTCTACACGGAAGGCAAGGTGGGAGACAGGCTCAAGAATCTTGAGGTGATCCAGCTCAACGCAGCACGCAGGCCAATTAAATACATTCATGCTCATCGTGCATATATTGAGAATGACGACGAAACGGATAACCTCATTTTAACTCTTGAAGACGCAAAAATTGTCGACAGGGACAGCAATTCTCCCACAGATGTAACCAAGATCAAACCAGGTATCAAGGTTGGGAAAACCTATATCACCATACCCCTTGACCAACTGCGCAGAGATCCTACGAAATTCCGGGCCAGTATACTGGAAACATCTGAGCTGATAAGGAGAATTGACTCATCCGATAAAAACAGCCTTACCCAAAAAGAGATTAACACAGCAAGGACTGAGGTAAACAAGCGTTATTCCTTCTCACTTGCCTGCCTTACCTTTGCCCTGATAGGCATCCCGCTTGGGGTGACAGCACAGCGGCGGGAAACATCAATCGGCTTCGCCCTGAGCCTGGGTATTGCTGCCCTCTATTTCCTGTTTATTATTGTCGCCGATACACTCAAGGACAAGGATTACGCGCAATACCTGATGTGGGTTCCAAACCTTGTCTTTATGGGTTTGGGAATTTTTCTCTTTATGCGGTTGGGCAGAAAATAGAATAATGGGCAACACTTGAATCATTTCGACGCATTCCCTTATCGTGCCGGTTGATGTTGCCAAAGAAGCTGTAAGAACCACCGAGAAATTACTCCTGCTTTCCAGGATTCATCTCGGTTTTCGTGAAAAACTTCACGGAAGAAAGCTTGAGCGCATGTTGACTGATGAGTCAGGCAAGACACTGACGCTCCAGATCGCCGACCAGGTGTTTCGCAGTAAATCGCCGCGCGAGCAGGCACGGGAGTTTTCCCGGCTAATTAAACACCACGGCGTTCCACGATATCTCTGGTGGTGGGAAAAGCTGCTCATGTATACCGGAAGTCTTGTTTCGCGAATCTTCCCGCAATTGGTGATGCCTCTGGTGGAGGGGTATATCAAGTCGGAGAGTCAAAACGTGATTAAGCCTGCAGAAGTCAGTCTTCTGTCACGCTATATCACAGGGAGAAGAAGGGATGGCTTTTCAATCAACCTCAACGTCCTTGGTGAAGCCGTGCTAGGCGAAGCAGAAGCCAACCGCCGCCTTGATGAAATCATTGGCCGGCTGAAACATCCTGAGGTTGACTACATCTCCGTAAAGATATCAGCCATATACAGCCAGATAAACCTTCTAGCTTTCGATCTGTCGCTCAAGCAGCTCGAGGACCGTTTGAGAAGAATCTACCGTGCTGCCCGATCAAGCTCCGTAAACGACGGGGGACCTGCGACACCTCAGAAGTTCGTGAACCTCGACATGGAGGATTACCGGGATTTTGACCTAACGATCGCAGTTTTCAAAAATGTCCTTTCTGAGCCCGAATTCATAGAACTCGAAGCAGGCATTGTCCTTCAGGCATACATTCCTGATTCAGCCACTGCGCAGGAAGCACTTACAGAATGGGCGAGGGAAAGGGTGTTAAGTGGGGGGGCAGGCATCAAGATACGGCTTGTGAAGGGGGCCAACCTGGCAATGGAGCAAATGGACGCTGAGATTCATGGATGGCCGCAGGCACCGTATGACAACAAGGTTGACAGTGATGCAAATTTCAAGCGGATGGTCCGGTATGGCTGCAGAAAATCTAATGCAAGTGCTGTCAGGATGGGGATTGGCAGTCACAACCTCTTCGACATTTCATACGCCATAATCTGTGCCCATGAGAATGGCGTTTCTGACCGCGTCGAATTTGAAATGCTTGAAGGAATGGCAAACCATCAGGCATCCGCCTTGTTAAGCCAATCCGGTCACCTGCTTCTTTATTCTCCGGTGGTCGAGAAGCGTCATTTTCACTCAGCCCTTGCCTATCTGGTTCGACGCCTTGACGAGAATACGTCTGAGGAAAACTACCTCAGGCACGCCTTCCTGATGATGCCGGAAACTCCTGCGTGGGAAATTGAAAAAACCAAGTTCCTTGAGGCATGCGTCCTTTCAGAAAAGGTGACTTCTTCAGCCCGGAGAACGCAGGACCGCACATTACCTACAGCGGACCAATCGTCGCATTTGAACGGGTTTGTCAATTCACCTGATACCGACTGGAGTCTCCCTGCAAACCGCGAATGGATCAAGGCACACATGGAAACTTGGCATGGGAAGACGTTAGACCCTGTCCCAATGCAGATAGGCGGCCAATGCCACCATTCTACTGAGCGCGAGGTCAAGGTCGCTGACGCTTCAAGGCCGGGGCACACTGCGTACGCACACGCACTGGCCTGTATTGAAGACGTCGAAACCGCATTGAAGCATGCTTCTTCAGCCTTCAAGGAATGGTCAACAACAGCCACTGGTGAGCGATCCATTCTATTGAAGCGTGCCGGGCTCATCATGGAAAACGGGCGCGGTGACACCATTGGGTGTCTAATACTTGATGGGGCGAAGGCTGCCAATGAGGCTGACAGCGAGGTTTCTGAGGCCGTTGACTTTGCCAATTACTACGCTCGCCACCATGAGGTCGAGGGGATTGAAAACTGCAAACACAGGGGCAGGGGAGTCGTCGTCGTGGCACCTCCATGGAATTTTCCGTATGCCATTCCTGCCAGCGGTGTTTTAGCTGCCCTCGCTGCCGGTAATACCGTTATCCTTAAACCATCCCTTCATACAGTACTTAGCGCTTACAGGTTGGCGTGCCAACTCTGGGAGGCGGGCATACCAAGAGAAGTCCTGCAGTTTTTACCTTGCCCGGATGATGATATTGGACGCGCGCTGATTACTGATCCACGCGTTGACACAGTTGTCCTTACCGGTTCATATCTAACAGGAAAGCTCTTTAAGGAGTGGAGAAGTGACCTGCACCTCATTGCTGAGACAAGCGGTAAAAATGCCATGGTCATTACCGCATCCAGCGATGTCGAGCAGGCGGCAAAGGACCTTGTTCACTCTGCGTTTGGACATTCCGGGCAAAAATGCTCAGCTGCCAGCCTTGCCCTCGTTGAGGCGGAAATCTATGAACGGGAGGATTTCCGGCGCCAACTTTGTGATGCCGCAAAAAGCCTGCACGTCGGCTCTGCGTGGGATCCACGATCGGTGCTAACACCACTCGTGGATCCGCCGGGCGAGGACCTGAGCCGGGCTTTAACCACCCTTGACAAGGGAGAGCAATGGCTGCTTGAGCCCTCATGCAGTGGTGATAACCCAATGCTGTGGTCGCCGGGCATTAAAATCGGGGTGTGCCCGGATGGCTGGTTCGCCAACACGGAATGCTTTGGCCCAGTTCTTGGCCTTATCAAGGTCAAGAACCTTGATGATGCGATCAGGATTCAACACTCCGGATCCTTCGGGCTTACGGGAGGCATTCAAAGCCTTAATCCTGAAGAAATCAGCAGGTGGAGCAACCAGGTAAAAGTGGGGAATGCCTATGTGAACCGGAGCATTACCGGGGCCATAGTCAGGCGTCAACCGTTTGGCGGGTGGGGGCATTCCTCATTCGGTCCCGGGGCAAAGGCGGGTGGGCCTGATTACGTGATGAACTTTGCCCATTGGGAAGAAGGGCAACCGCCTGCGCAAGCTGCCCCGGTTGAAGGAAACCTCAAAGATTTATTAGATCATCTTACCTCATTGCTTGAGTTGACCAACTCCAAGCAATTCCTGAGCGCATCTGCAGGACATTATCAGTGGGCATTTGAGAGGGTGTTCAGCCAAGTCCACGACCCGAGTATGCTCATTCCCGAGATCAACCAACTCCAATACCACCCATACAATAAGGTTCTTTACCGCATTGATGATGAGAATATATGCAATCAACTCTGCCTGGCCGTCATCGGATCAGCGATTACAGGAATTGATCTTGATGTAAGCGTTCCGCTTAATGAACTAACGATAAAGCAAACAAGAGAGCTTAACCTTATTGCCGGTGTCAGCATTACTGAGGAAAATGCGGAAGATGTTGCCTCAAGGATTGGAGCAATGCCCAGGGAAGAATTGCATGGCATTGTTCGATCAACCGCTTGTGGAAATCATCAACTGCATACGACTGCCAATAAACTCCACATCCCGTTAATCGCCGGCAAACTGATAGGCAACGGAAGACTTGAGCTAAGGCACTGGTTCAGGGAGAAGTGCATTTCTGAAACCACGCACCGCTACGGGAATCTTTTGCCACGCTTCCGCGATCGTTGAATAACAGTTCCAGTTGAAAGGTGATCTGCTGCTCGTTCAATTCAACACGCCTATTCGCTATTACATATATTGTAGGAAGTTATAAGTTATTATGTGTAATGTGGGTAAAGCTGCTAAGAATGCTGAAACCACGCTAAAAACTCGATGTTTCCAGAGGCACCTTGAATTGGTGATTCCGTTTGTCCCATGCACTTCATGCCACATTTATCAGAAGCAAAACGGATTACTTTCGTGATTGCTTCCCTATGTAGCCCGGGATCTTTGACAATTCCGCCCCGTCCAACCTGTTCTCTCTGCAACTCAAATTGTGGCTTGATCAAGACAATAAGATCTCCGTTTTCGTTTAATATCTCAACAGCAGGCAATAAAAGCTTGGTCAATGATATAAATGATACGTCAGCAACAATAATGTCCGGATGTTGCCCAAGATCATTTATAGTTAGGTTTCGACAGTTGAACTGTTCGCGAACCTTAACCCGATCGTCTTGACGTAATTTCCAGGCCAGTTGGTTGGTACCTACATCAAAGGCGAAAACTTTCATTGCGCCGTTCTGTAAGAGGCAATCCGTGAACCCGCCGGTTGATGAACCAATATCAAGGGCAACCTTGCCCTTAACATCAATATCAAATTCCTCAATGGCACGTTCAAGCTTCAATCCGCCACGACTTACGTATTTTGGCCTCTCTTTGACGATGATCTCGCTTTCATCGGTTACCTTAATGGCAGGCTTATCTGCAACGTGGCCGGAAACAAAAACCTCTCCAGCAAGGATTAAACGCTTAGCTTCCTCGCGTGACTGAGCCAACGATCGAGCCACCAATTCCTGGTCAAGACGATTGGATTTCATTGTGGAAAACGATGCAAAAGTATGCCCATGTCCCACATTTTGAGCGCTTTATGTAAGTATTCTCTCACTGATTAACAAGGAATATACTCCAAAGACCAATACGGTCTCAATAATTAAGGATAATGAAAAACGCGGAATCCAATTGAATTCATCCCTGCCGCAAGCGATAGATCGCCGATGTCACAACAATCAATTCAGACTGATGACTTGCGTATTTCCAAAGTCCGCCCGCTGATTGCCCCGGCAATCCTGATGGACGAGCTTCCGCAAAGTCCTGAAGGTGCCAACCTCGTCAGCAAGGCACGGAATGACGCCACGCAAATCCTTCAGGGAAAGGATGATCGCCTGCTTGTTGTCGTTGGCCCCTGCTCAATTCATGAGCCCAAGGCTGCAATTGATTACGCGAATAAGCTTAAACCGTTGGCTGAAGACCTATCCGGCGACCTGCTGGTCGTCATGCGCGTTTACTTTGAGAAACCTCGAACAACTGTTGGCTGGAAGGGACTTATCAATGATCCCAACCTGGATGACTCCTTTGATATCAATGAAGGTCTTCGTGTGGCCCGACGCCTGTTACTCGACATTTCTGAGATTGGCGTCACGGCAGGAACGGAATTTCTGGATACAATCAGCCCGCAATTTGTTGCCGACCTGATATCCTGGGGGGCAATCGGTGCACGCACTACAGAAAGCCAAATCCACAGGGAGCTCGCATCAGGGCTTTCAATGCCAGTGGGATTTAAGAACGGTACCGGCGGAAGTGTTCAGATCGCTGTTGATGGCATCAAGGCAGCCGCCAAACCACACCATTTCCTCTCTGTGACCAAACAGGGCGTCAGCGCCATCGTCAGCACCGAGGGCAATACCGCCTGCCACGTCATTTTGAGAGGTTCCTCGGCAGGCACGAACTTTGACAGCGAGTCCATTGCCGCGACTTCCAACCTGCTCGAAACCAATGGCCTTTCACGCTGTGTCATGGTGGACTGCAGTCACGGAAACAGCTGCAAGGATCATACAAAGCAAAGCGCCGTGGCTCGTGATCTTGGAAGTCAGGTTGCTGCCGGCAACCGTGACATTGTGGCCGTGATGGTCGAAAGTCACCTTGTTGCAGGCAACCAGAAGCTCAACAGCGACGTGTCAAAGATGACCTACGGGCAGAGTGTCACGGACGCCTGTATTGGCTGGGAAGAAACGGAGCAACTGTTGCAAGAGCTGGCAGGAAATGTGCGCAAAAGACGTGAGGCCTGAGCCCAATACGGTTTATTGAGGAATCAATCCCATTGAGCGGACCATGTCGCGTTCATCGCGCAATTCAGCAACCGAGATGTCAATTTTCTCGCGTGAATAGTCATTGATATCCACATCACTGACAATTTCCCAGAGAGCCCCGTCGCTGCGGACAGGAAACGATGCGATTAGCCCTTCATCAATTCCATAGCTGCCATCAGAGCACACACAAACACTGTTTGAACTCCCCTCTTCGCTCATCTGTGTGAGGTGCCTCACATTGTCAACAACTGCATTTGCTGCTGAAGCCGCCGAGGATGAGCCGCGCGCCTCAATAATCGCCGCACCGCGCTTTTGCACAATCGGAATAAACTCATCCTTTAGCCAGGCCTCGTCATCAATGACCTCATTGGCAGGCTTGCCTGAAATCAGTGCATTGTAGAAGTCCGGATATTGGGTTGCTGAATGGTTGCCCCAGATTGTCATGTTGCTGATCTCGCTGACATGTGCCCCTGATTTCTGGGCAAGTTGGGTCTTCGCACGGTTCTCATCAAGCCTGGTCATGGCATGCCACCGTTCATTAGGGACATCGGGCGCATTATTCATGGCAATGAGGCAATTTGTATTGCAGGGATTGCCAATGACAAGAACGCGGACATCGGAAGCCGCGGAGTTATTGATTGCCTGCCCCTGTCCGGTAAAGATCTTGCCGTTTATTCCAAGGAGATCCCCCCGCTCCATTCCAGCCTTGCGTGGAACACTGCCGACAAGCAGCGCCCAGTTTGCTCCGCCAAATCCTGCATCTAGGTCGCATGTCGGGTTAATTTTGTTAAGCAAGGGAAAAGCACAGTCATCAAGCTCCATGCAAACGCCCTCAAGAGCCTTCATGGCGGGTTCAATCTCAATCAGGTTCAGGTTAACAGGCTGATCCGGTCCAAACATGGAGCCGGAGGCGATTCTAAAGAGCAGGGAGTAGCCAATCTGGCCGGCGGCTCCTGTTACTGAGACAGTAATTGGTGGTTGCATATGATGAGGTAAATGTACGGTTTAAAGTTGCTCTAGATAATGGAATCCTAAGTAAGGTCAAGATGCTTTTCCATGCCTTCGCAAAGGGCGTGAATCAGAACTTTCTGTGCCTCCTGGATACGTGCCGTCTCATGATGGGCTACAGTGATCTCAATATCAGCAATTCCCCGGGCCTTGCCGCCATCGCGGCCAAGGAGAGCAAGGGTTCCAATCTTATTGGCCTTGGCCGCCTGGATTGCCCTGATGACATTTTCTGAGTTCCCGCTGGTCGAGATAGCAACCAAGACGTCCCCTTCCCTGCCAAGCCCCTCAACCTGCCTGGAAAAAATACTATCAAACCCGTAATCATTACCAGTAGCCGTTATGAAGCTGCCGTCCGCGGCAAGGGCAATGCCGGGAAGCGATTCTCGATCATCGCGGAATCGGCACAGGAGCTCAGTCATGAAGTGTGAGGCATCCGCCGCACTGCCCCCATTGCCACAGGCAAGTATCTTGTTACCCCGCCTTACTGCATCTGATAGCAACTGAAGCGCCTCCTCGTATTGCTGTTCATTGCCGCGCAGCATTTCGAGCGCATCAATTGCACCATTAATGGAATCCCCAAGGAGTGACATGACGGTATACTAAATCCTATTTCCAACTACATCTAACAGCATTTTCCTTCCAGGCAATAAGCGTCAGGATGCGGTAACAGAAATGTATCACCATCCGGCGCCTGCTGATCCCACATCCCACTCCTCAACGAGATCACTGGAGATTTCATCAAGAAACCGTGACGGGCGCTGCATAATGTCGCCGGTGCGTGAGTTTGGCCACATGTAGGGATAACTCAGGTAGAGCTCATCCTTCGCCCTGGTAACAGCCACATAGAAAAGACGACGCTCTTCCTCCAGTCCGCTCTCCTCCTCGTCATCCTCCTCAATAACCCGACCGTTGGGGAACATTCCCTCCGTTAACCAGATTACGAAGACAGCTCGCCATTCAAGCCCTTTTGCCTGATGAACACTTGAAAGGGTTAATGCCTCGGACTGATCTTTTCTTGGTTCACCCGGCGAGGGGCCACCATCAACGCCTGCTAGAAGCGCCAACTGGCTGAGAAACTCCGCAGTGTCCTCAAACTGGACACTGTAACGCCTCAACTGGTCGAGGTCCTGAATTCGATTCTCATAATTGGGGAACTTGCTGCGCATGTAGTCATCATAAACTCCACCCATGATTGACTTGATCATTTCCTCAGGTGCAACGAGCCGATCCCCTTCAATGAGCTCATCAAGCGTATAGCCAAGCTGTTGCCATGAAGAAGCCGCCTTGGTTGGGACACGGAATTTCTCCATGTGTGCAGAGAACGTGTCCTCCGGCTTGTCCTTAGCGGCAAGCGGGCTGGAGAGCCATTCACTCCACAGCTTGTCTGCACTGACCGCGCCGATGCCAGGCAGCATTCGGGCAATTCGCTTGAAGGCGACCTCATCGCGCCGGTTGACTGCCAGTTTCATAAAGGCGGCAACATCCTTCACGTGCGCCTGCTCAAAAAAGCGCAGGCCGCTGGTGATATTAAACGGAATGCCTCGATTGGTCAGCTCCATCTGCAGTTCCATTGCCTGGAAGTGGGCGCGATAAAGCACGGCCATTTCTTCAAGCTCGATCCCCTCATCGCGCAATTCCAATACACGCTGGGCAACGAAGCATGCCTGTGTTGAGGGATCATTCAGGGCGACAAGGGCAGGCAGTTGGTCTCGGGCCGGGCGATGCGCTCGCAAGGTCTTTTTGTACTGCCTCGTGTTGGGCTTGATGGCATGATTGGCCAGTTGCAGCACCTCGGGGACAGACCGGTAGTTGGTTTCGATCTTGAAGGTCTTTGCCTTTGGATACGTCTCACTGAACTCAAGGATGTGCTCGAAGTCTGCCCCGCGCCATGAATAGATGGACTGGGCATCATCCCCAACGACCATCAGGTTTCCATGCCTTGCAGCAAGCATATCAATCATCTGGGATTGCACCCAGTTGGTGTCCTGATACTCATCGACCAGCACAAACTGGAACTGTGACTGGTAAATTGACGCTATTTCAGGATTCTCCTGCAGGAGGCGCACTGACAAGATCAAGAGGTCATCAAAATCGGCGCTGTTGGTGGCAATTTTACGCTCGGTATACGCCCGCTGAACCCGGGAGATGTTCTCGTGGAGGTTGTCAAAGTAGGGGTAACGCGCATCAATGATTTCCTGGAGTTCAATGCCGGTATTCTCAGAGAGGCTGAACATGTTCGCCAGAACCTCAGGCTTTGGAAAGCGAACCTCCTTGGTGTTCACCCCGGCTGCAGCAATCGAGACGGCCATCAGGTCTTTCTGGTCCTCCCGGTCCATGATGGAAAAGGAGCTGGTCAGACCAACGTTCTCGGCATGTCGGCGAAGAAGACGGTTGCCGATGGAGTGAAAGGTGCCTCCCCAAATAGAACGTGTTTCATGAGGAACAAGGTCCTCGACGCGGTCGAGCATTTGCCTTGCCGCCTTGTTGGTAAATGTCAAAAGCAGGATGTTTTCAGGAGCGATCCCGTTGTCTAGCAGGTAGGCAACGCGGTATGTCAGCGTGCGGGTCTTGCCGCTTCCTGCACCTGCAATCACCAATGCAGGGCCAAGCAGTGAGGTTACTGCCGCATATTGCTGTTCATTGAGCTCATTCCTATAGTCAATGGACCCTCCCGAACCGGATGGCGCGGTTGACTCGATGGTGTATTTACGAGCCATCAATGCCTCGGGACATGGGGTTACTCGCCGCTTCCTTCATCAACCTTGCGAACATGGCTAAGGTAAGAGCTAAGCTCCTTCTTCACCACGGGCAGGAGCACATAAACGCCGACCAGGTTGGGGACAACCATGCAGAAAAACAGCGCATCAGCCAGCCGGATGACATTCCCGAGCGATGCCGCGGCACCAACGACAATGAAGCCACAGAAGATCAGCTTGAAGGCAAGGACGACGGGGCGGTTGTTACCAAAAAGATAAATGACTGCCTGTTCTGCATAATACGACCAGGAAATCATGGTCGAGAAGGCAAACAGGAAGACGGCAATGGCCAACACATAAGGGAACCAGCTGATCACGGTCTTGAAGGATTCTGAAGTGAGCCAGATTCCCCCGCCCCAGCCATCACGAAGTCGGATTTGGTCAGCTGCAACCCAGCCTGTCGCCTCGCCCTTGTATTCCTTCACGTGATACCATCCCTCAGGAGATTGCTTGTCATCGCCTTCAATTTTCGGGAACAGGAACTTGGTTCCAGCCTCTACGGTTGCAACGCTCTCTGTTCCCGCGGGGGCATCAAGTATCTGAAGCTCGTTTAATGCGTCGGCCTTCACATTCCACATGCCTGTTGAGATAATCACGAGCGCCGTCATGGTGCATACCACCACCGTGTCAATAAATGGCTCCAGAAGTGCGACCAGTCCCTCACTTGCAGGACGGCTGGTCTTGACTGCGGAGTGTGCTATAGGAGCCGATCCCACGCCCGCCTCATTGGAGAACACGCCTCGTTTAATGCCCTGTATCAGGGCACCAATGAATCCTCCAACAGCGGCACTGCCTGAAAAAGCCTCACTGAAAATAAGTCCGATTGCGCCGGGAATAGCCGAGGCATTCACCACAAGCACCACAATGGCGGCGATAACGTAGGTCACGCACATAAATGGCACCAGGAATGAGGTCACCCGGGCAATCCACACGATGCCGCCGATGATCACCAGGGCGACCATGACCGCTACGATCAGCCCAAAGTGCCAACCGGTTTTAAGCACTCCAAAACTGTCCGAAAACTGCGCCTGCGCCTGGTTGGACTGGAACATGTTTCCCGCACCGATGGCTCCAGCAATACAGAAAATGGCAAAACTGATGGCGAGAATTTTGCCCAGCGGCACCCACATTCCGCCCTTGGCGCCAAGTCCGTCACGCAGGTAATACATTGCTCCGCCACGTGTTGTCCCGTCAGGATCAACGCGCCGAAATTTCACTCCCAGCGTGCATTCGGTGAACTTCGTGGTCATCCCGCACAACCCGACAACAATCATCCAGAACGTGGCGCCCGCACCGCCGATGCCAATGGCCACGGCAACACCGGCAATATTTCCCAGTCCGACTGTTGCCGACAATGCTGCGGAAAGGGCCTGGAAGTGGGATATTTGTCCAGGTGCATCAGGGTCGGTGTATTTTCCCTGTATTGTGCGCTTTGCGACTCCCATCGCACGGAAATTGATAAAGCGGAAATAAATAGTCAGGAATATGGCAGTGACAGCCAGAATGATGAGGACCAGCGGGACTTTAGAGTCACTTGTCACCGGCACCGCCCAGAAGACAATGGCTTCAGCGGTATCTGCAATAGGCTTCAGTGTTTCGTCGATAATTTGGTCCACATTCTTCTCAACAACCTCATCAGCCTTTAGTTGCGGGATCATTGCCCCATGAATAAGCAAAGTGAACAAAAGGAGAAGGATCCCTCCCGCCTTGCGGTTATAGTCCCGGGTGAATTTTCTCATGATGACAAAGCTATGTGGATGCAAGGGGGCATGTCTAGGATTTCTTTAACTATTCTTAAGGATTTATCGCTTCAATACTGCCATTCTTTACCACTGGTCTGCCCCTGTTTGTTTTTGAATATTGGTAATATTGACCCGGCACGCCTTTTCCAGTGCCTTCATGATGCTCCACATTAACCCTGAGGGATATACATATTCTCATTGGAATTGATGCCGCGGGAATTCCAGACATCGGATCATTTTCCTTTCACGCGCTAAAACCAAACCTTGATTCCTTGCGTTGATTCTATTAAGAAGCCTTCGCCTGATATATAGAATTGAACGTGTCAGGTAAGTGAACATGCCACAGACTGGACCAGGCAAAGAGATTACCCACCCCGAGGGTGAGTTGATTACCACTGCAGAGAAGGCAAAGCGGCAGTGGAAACTGGACGCCATCAGCACCGGAACCGGTGTTTTCCTGGCCCTTTTCATGTGGGGGCACATGTTTTTTGTGAGCAGTATCCTGACCGGAGAGCGTGGCTTTAACTGGATCTCCGACCTCTTTGAGCACTACTGGTTGGCCCAACCCACCCTGATTGTCGTCACCATTGTCTTTTTTGTGCACTTTGTCACCGCGAGCAGGAAGATCCCCGCCAAACTTGCAGAGAGAAAGCGCGTCAAGAAACTCGGCGATGATATTTCATCCAGTGAATGGAAATTTTCAAAGGAGGACCGGAAGGAGCTTGAGAAGATACGCCCGCACAAGGAAACCAGCCTCTGGATCTGGCAGGTTCGATCAGGAATGATTATCCTTGCGCTTGGCTCAGTGCACCTCTTCGTCGTGATGGCTGATGTCGTGGAGCGGACGTTCAATATCGGCGAAGGCCTTGGCATTAACGCCGCTGAGACAATGGATCGCGTTCAGGGCGGCATGTGGATCCTTTATGCCGTCCTATTGTTTGCCGTTGAAGTGCACGCAGGCATTGGCCTCTACCGGGTCACCGTGAAGTGGGGACTGGGCGCAAAAATCCCTTTCATTGGCAAGCGTATCACAAGAGGCATGGCTCAAAAGATGGAGCGCATCGTCCTGTGGTTCTTTCTCATTATTGGGTTCATTACCCTGCTGGTGATGGCACGAGTCATCCCGCCACCACTGGAATTCCTCCTTCCACCCGTAACAGGGGCAAGTTAAGCAATGAGTGAACTTATAACCACAGACGTTCTTGTCATAGGCGCGGGACTCGCCGGCGAGCGTGCAGCCATTTCAGCTGCTGCTGAAGGCAACGATGTGGTCATCCTCTCACTGGTGCCTCCGCGCAGGAGTCATTCCTGTGCCGCACAGGGAGGGATGCAGGCCGCACTGGGTAACTGCAACAAGGGAGCCGGCGACAGTGAGGAATTGCACTGGCTGGATACGGTAAAGGGCAGTGACTGGGGGTGCGACCAGGAGGTTGCCCGTATTTTTGCTGACACGGCACCTGTTGCCATGCGTGAGATGGCGCATCACGGGGTGCCCTGGACGCGCGTGAAAGGCGGTCCGGCTGACTACTTCATCAAGGGAAAAAAGGTCACCCTCGAGGAACCCCATGAGAACGAGGGGCTTATCATGCACCGTGATTTCGGCGGCGTCTCACGCTGGCGTACCTGCTATACAGCAGATGGCACGGGTCACACGGTGCTCTATTCAATGGACAACATGGTCGTCGAGCTTGGCATTTCCGTGCATGACAGGATGGAGGCCATTTCCCTGATTCATGACGGGGAAAGATGCCACGGTGCTGTTGTGCGCTGCCTTCGCACAGGCGCTTTAAAGAGTTACCTCGCCAAGGCCACCGTCATTGCCACGGGCGGATTTGGCCGCGTATACAAATACAGCACGAATGCGATTATTTGCCAGGGAACCGGTCAGTCCATCGCAATAGACACCGGTTTGGTCCCGCTGGGCAACATGGAAGCCGTGCAGTTTCACCCGACCGGAATTGTGCCCACTGACATTCTTGTCACCGAGGGATGCCGGGGAGACGGCGGTCTTCTCCTGGATGTTGATGAGTATCGCTTCATGCCTGATTATGAGCCTGAGAAGCAGGAACTCGCGAGTCGTGACGTCGTGAGTCGCCGAATGACCGAACATATCAAGAAGGGCAAGGGCGTCCCAAGTCCTGACGGGGAGCACCTGTGGCTCGACCTGCGTCACCTTGGCGAGGATCACCTGCGCACCAAGCTGCGCGAGGTTTATGATATTTGCATGTATTTCCTTGGCGTGAACCCGATCACTGAACTTGTGCCGGTGCGCCCCACCCAGCATTACAGCATGGGTGGAATCCGGGTGAACAAGGATGGTCACGCTTATTCCCTGAAAGGCCTCTGGAGTGTCGGGGAATCTGCATGTTGGGACATGCACGGAATGAACCGGCTCGGCGGAAACAGCCTGGCCGAGACCGTTGTAGCCGGCATGTTTTGTGGACAGAGAATGGGCCAGTGGGCGAGCGCACAGCCTCTGGATATAAACAAGGCATTGGCCGATGAAGCTCTAGCCGTCCAGCAGGACCGGATTAACTCGCTGCTTTCCGGAGGGCTGGGCAATGCTAACGAAAATGTTGATGAACTGCTTAACTCCGCCCAGGAGACACTGCAGTCAAAGGTGGGAATCTTTCGCAAGGGAGATGAACTCAAGGAGGCAGTGGATGACTTGCGGGATATCTACCGACGCACTGCAAACATCAAGATGCGAACCACATTTAAAGGAGCCAACCCGGAATTGGCATCGGCAATACGCCTTCCCGGAATGGTTAAGCTCGCACTGTGTGTTGCCAAGGGCGCTTTATTGCGAACTGAGAGCAGGGGCGGCCATTCCCGCGAGGATTACCCCGAGCGCAACGACAGGGACTGGCTGAAGCGAACGCTCGCCAGATGGCCCGCTGGGGCAGATGAACCTGAGATCAGCTATGAGCCGGTCGGTTTACTGGAGAGCCCTCCTGGTCAACGTGGATACGGAGGCGCTGAAAATATTGCGATGGAACAAAGCGTTGAAGAATACAACGCGACTGTTAAAAAAGAATGGATCAAGCAGGGATGGCATGAAACATCAACCCCACTGGGTGAAGAGTTGAAGGAAATGGTAGAATACGCATCAACAAAAGAATCCTGAGATATGGCAAGGGAACTGACATTTCGAATTTTTCGCTACGACCCGCTGGACCCGGAATCCAAGCCCTGTTTTGTGGATTACAAGCTTGAGGAAACGCCAAGACTGAATCTTTTTGTCGCCCTTCACCGCATCAGGGAAAAGCAGGCACCAGATCTGCAGTTTGACTTCGTTTGCCGTGCAGGCGTCTGCGGATCATGTGGAATGATGATTAATGGCAGGCCAACCCTGGCCTGCAGGACCCTTACAGCGGAGTTGCCGGAATTGATCACTTTGGCTCCAATGCCGGCATTCAAGCTAATCGGTGACCTTTCCGTGGACACGGGAACCTGGTTTCGAGGCATGTCCGAACGCGTTGAATCCTGGATTCACACGCAGAAGGAGTTTGACCCGAATGCCGAGGAAGAACGCATGGATAACGAGACGGCCCAGAAGATTTACGAGCTTGAAAGGTGCATCGAGTGTGGTTGCTGTGTGGCAGGCTGCGCAACGGCCAATGTGCGCGAGGACTTCCTGGGCGCCACGGCCCTCAACCGTATCGGCCGTTTCATGCTTGACCCACGAGACGAAAGGGATAGCGAGGAATGGTTTGAGATTGTTGCAACGGACGAGGGCGTTTTTGGCTGCATGGGCCTGATGGGGTGCGACGACGTTTGCCCAAAGGAGCTTCCCCTTCTTGAGGTTTTTGCCTACATGCGCCGACGTATGTCGCAGGTCGCAGCAGGCAAGGCTAAGGCCGACTCGGGGACCAGCCTCCCTGTCATTAACTGATGCCGGCCAAGGACGAAGGAATTAATCTGCAGCCAAACCCAGCAATCATTTGCCAATTCCCCCTGTCCCGGACAAGGTGGAGACATGTCAGATGAATCCAGTTTCCAGCTCCCATGTGACGTCCGGCTTGACGATAAGTGGGACACGTCAGCACTCCGAGCCGTTGTCGATCAACGCTGTCATGACGGGCGCAAACCCTCGCATCTTTTCCTAGGGCGTAAGGAAGCAGCACTTTTACGCAAACACCTTGGCGACGCCTTTGGAGAAGAGTCTGTAGCAACCTTCAATGACCTCTACTACATGGGAATGCTGGTTGCCGAACTGGACACTCCAAGCTGCGTCAGGGTCGCAGGGGAAAAATTCATGGACAAACTGGAACGCAGCGGCATGGACCTTTCAAAATGGGGCGAGGAGGACTTCTCCGAGTGGGAGCTTCATTTCAGTTAATTTCCTCGAACAACTCCAGTTGCCACCTGTCCGAATCCTGTCCCAGCGGGTGAAAGCGCACACCGACCCCCAGTAAACGCACCGATTTACCCCCACCCCTCTTCCAGCCCTCCTCAATCAGTGAGCTGAAAACCGGGTAGGACAGCTCTTCGCTCCTGCACTCAACGGTAGTCTGCTTGAAGTCAGTAAACTTGACCTTTACGAAGGCAGAGCGAACCAGCCTGTCCTTGTGCTTGCAGGAACATTCCTCCTTGAGTTCTTCAAGAAGCTTGCCAAGCTCAGCCTCACCATCCTCCCGCGTTGAAAGGTCAGCACGAAAGGTACGTTCCACGCTGACAGATTTCCGTTCCTTGTTCGGCGTGACCTTTCTTGGGTCCTGCCCCCTGCACAATCGGTATAACTCACCGCCAAACCGCCCAAATGCGATATGCAACTCCGCAAGGTTAAGGCCTTGTAACTCGCCGCAGGTCTTCACGCCAAGCGCTGCCAGTCTTTCTTCGGTTTTCCTCCCCACTCCCCAGATCTTGCTCACCGCAAGGTTCTCCATAAAGGCGCCAATCTCGTCAGGTCGTACCTCAAACTGTCCGTCCGGCTTGTTCCAGTCACTGGCAATTTTTGCCAACAGCTTGTTGGGACCAATCCCCGCTGAGGCACTCAGCCCGGTTTTATTCCTGATCCGAAAGCGAATTTCGCGGGCAAGGGAACTCCCCTTTGATTTGAGGTGGGAGAGGTCGAGGTATGCCTCATCAAGGGAAAGAGGCTCGACCATAGGGGTGAACTCTCTGAATATTTTCCTTATGCGCATTGCCTCAGCTCGATAAAGATCATGCCTGACGGGAAGAATGACAAGGTGCGGGCACATTTCGAGTGCCTTGAAGGCGGGCATTGCGGAACGACAACCGTATTTACGGGCTTCATAATTACACGTGGTGAGCACCCCCCTGCCGCCGGGGCGCCCGCCCACTGCCACCGGTTGGCCGATAAGGTCAGGCTTTTCCCGGATTTCTATTGCTGCATAAAAACAATCCATGTCGATATGGACGATTTTTGACTGTTGATGATTTTCCACTCCGGGTTGCATCTTTGCCTGAATTGGTGATAATTTCACCCTCATTGAATTCCACCTTCAAGATAAACTTCACTCATTGCCCTGCCATGCACACGCTACAGTCCAATAAATCCATCAAATCAATCCGGCTTTTCCTCTGCGCCATCTGCTCCGCGTTACTGGTTTTTTCCTGCTCGAAAAAGGAACCGGAAAAAGGAACCGGCCAAGACACATAGCGCAACATCGAGAAGACGGACATTGTCGGCAAGTGGGTAAGTCGTGAAAATCCAGTCGAGTTTTTCCTGTTCAAGGGTGATGGAACAGGCTTGAGATGCGACCGGGACCGTCCCGCGACTCACCCGCTAGCGGTTATGGAATGGACCGTTCCAGACGATGGAAAG
>CACIUL010000018.1 GCA_902589825.1 uncultured Verrucomicrobiota bacterium | reverse complement strand
TCGTTGCTGAAGAGTCCGTCCGGGTTCTGCACCTGCAGGAAGTGCATGCCGGACGGGGGAAGGGTTTCCAGCTTGATGAACACCTGTTCCCTCTCACCAAGGGTGATGGTTCCAGAGGATTTCTTGCCGTTTACAACAAGGTTGGCGCCTTTCCTGATGTGCCGTCCGCTGACGGTCATCGTCGGGTTTGCCTCGTGTATCACCGGGAACTTTTGGCGGCCCCTCTGTTTCTCGATGGCTCCAAGTGTCCAGAGTGCCGGTTGTGGGTGGTCATAGTCGGCGTTTTCCCCGTGCCGGGCGGTAAAGGTGCCGATAAACCTGCCTTCCGAGGCAAGTGACACCAGCCGGGAGCGTGTGATTGGCCTGCGATCACCGGATGTTTCCAGGTAATTGCCGTTATCAAACTGTAACTCGACCGGGGTGCCCTTTGCACCCTTGATAAAGGTGCCGTTTACCTGCAGGACAATGCCGCCGTCAGCGGATGAAGCCTCGAGGGCATCCAGGAGGTCGCCGGTTAAACGTTCTTTGGCTGTGTCCTTGCTCAGGGTGATTTGCCTGGCAAAAGAGCCAGAGAAACCGGTGCTTCCCTCTAATACCATGTCCCAGACCGGGTCAAAACGCCGCCGTCCTCCCCAGGAGAACTGCCACACCTTGTCTTCAGGAATTCCCTGCTCAGCAACGCGACGGTAGAAATCAAAATCGATGATATTCAGCCGCCCCTGCGGCAGGATCAGGAATCTGTCATAGGCACCCCGCCAGGTGGGTGTCTCCATCCCGGTTCCGGGTGTGTTTGTGCTGACCCAGAAGGGCATCCGGTGGCAGTCACCACAGACATTCGGTCGTGCCCTGGAGGGATCGTTGTCGCCCTTGATGTGAAAGAGGTCAAAACCGGATTGTGCCCTTTTTGACAGAACGTTGGTATAGGCCCGGCGCTGGGCTGGAGGGTAGGTGACGTTGAGCAGAAACTTTGCCATGTCATCGCGTTCCGCGGCCGACAAAAGCCCTTCCTTCCCCTCATCGTTTTTCACGGTACTGCCCTCCATGGCCATTGTGCTCGCAAGGCCCGCATCAATGAGTTGAAGGGTGGCGCTTTCCGGCGAATTGATATCACTGTTTGGCTTTACGTGGCGTCGGATGCTGGCACTGTTTATGCCGCCATAAGGATCACCGGGAATACCGTCCCAGTGAAATGGGGCCGTGTCACGCAGACCACGGACAGGCATGGTTGAGCGCGGCATGATCTGGTTTCCTCCGGTGACAACAGGTGTTTCCAATACCCAGAGCAACTGGTCCGTGTGCCCGTCGGGATGACAGCTGGCGCAGGAGAAGGTCTCGGTAGTCGATGCCCCGGCCTTGTTGAAGGCGATGCGTCCCCGCTTGAAGGCGGGGTGAGTGGGATCCTCGAGGGCAATTGTGCTTTCGACCTGAAGCCTTGCGGGATCAGATGCATTGACCAGCGAGACACTATTGGCGACTGCATTGAATACCCAGATCCTCGGTGGGGTGCCCTTGCCGGCGGATTCGAGCGCAATTCCCCGGGGAACGGCGCCAACACTGACCCGTCCAAGGATTTCCCCGCTTTTGGTGTCAACGGTGAAGAGCTTATCGGACCCGGCTGCGGATACATACAGTGTGGAATCATCACTGCTTACCTGAATGGCAAATGGTGTGGCCAGTGCCTTTCCGGGGGCGGGATTTTCCGGTGGCAGGGGTTCAAGGTCGATGAACTTCGGTTTGCCTGCAGAATTGTCGCTGAATTTGACACTGGTGATCTGGTTGAGGAAAGCCCTGTTGCCGAGCTCCTTCAGGCCGTGCTTTTTCGTGCCTGAGCGCCCGTTGACATCATTGCGCGCATCGGTCTGTGCGATGAAGACACTTCCTCCTGAATCAACAGCGAGCCCGTAGAGAAGTGTCCCAAGGGTATCCACGGTTTCAACCAACCGGTCTGTTTTCGTGTCAAAGACATAGAGGTCGCGATCCGGCACCCTGGGATGCTTGACGATATCGGTGACATGTCCAAGGGAGAGCACGTTGTTGTTGGCAATGGAATGCTCGTGCGCATTGAAGGTCACAAGTTCTCCATCGATTTTATAGCCTCCTGAAAGCTGGGTCTTGTTGTTTGACTCAAATGGTAAAACATAGAGTCGGTCGTTACGTACGGTGATTGCTCTTGGGTCCTGCGCCGTGACGTTGAGCCTTTTTTCGACCTTGCGCGTGGCCACGTTGATGACTGCGATTTTATTCTCCGAGGAAAGTGCGACATAGGCTTTGTCATTGCCAGCGAAGGCGATGCCTACAGGTTCATCAAAGCGGGTAGCCTTGGTGACCCCGTCAAATTCCTGGATGGTCGCGATAACCTGAAGGTAAGTGGCGCTTCCAGGGAAAATATCGATAACGCTCACGGAGTCTGATACGTGGTTGGCGACCCATACCTCCCTGCCGTCGGGACGGACGGCAATGCTGACCGGGTCGATACCAACATCAACACGGGAAATGATTTTCCTGTTTTTGCTGTTAATGACGTCAAGTGTATCTGCCGGGGTGTTGACCACGAAGACAAGGTTGCGGTGCACTGCAATGGGCGATGCGTGCGGACTCATGAAGGAGGGGTGGCCGACATTTGCCGGAGCTTTCGGCGAGGTGGCACGGAGCTTCCCTTGAGGTAGTTTTGCCTCAGCGGCCTGGGCAATGCTCTGGATATACCATCCTGCGCACAAGGATGTGGTAACCAGTAAGATGGCCAAGGTTGTTGGTAAATGAATCCTCTTCATGACGTTCTTTGAATGTTCAGGCCGGGCCGCCATTGATATTCTATATATAATCCGCGGAAATACCGTGTATTCAGCATTTTTTTTGCAAATTGGGAAACAAAATCAGGGCATAAAGGCAAGAAGGGCAAAGAATCTTTATTTTTGAGATAAAGCGATATCTTTTGCTCCTTGCGGTATGATAAGCCTCAGGAGAAGACCAATAAGGATTTTTCGCATTGCAAATGCAAGCTGCCTGCCAAACCTAGCCCAGCCTTAATGTCAGAAGAAACCGGTAAGCAGGCACGCAAGACCTGGGGAATCTTTGCAGGATATGTTCACCGGCGTGAAGTCTATGTCGGCCAGGAAAAAGCGGAATTCTCTGGGCAGGAAGACCTCCCCTTAAAGCAGTATATTGATACTGATAAAAGCTCGAAACAATACCAGAAGGCTGTCTATAAACATGCATCAAAAATCCACCGGGGAGGGAGGGTGCTGGACTTGGGGTGTGGTACCGCATACAAGACGCTGAAGTATTTTCGCAAGGCTGACACCCTGGGTCTGGAGATAGAACCCACCCTGAGCCTGCTGAGGGAAAAATACCCTGAGCGTTGCTGGGAGGAGAGTGACTTCTCGAGAGTTCCGCAGGGAAGCTTTTCCCTTGTTGTCTGCGCAGATGTGATCGAGCACATTGTGGACCCTGATGATCTTCTTGATTTTATCAGCAGGATTGATTTCCAGACCTGTGTGATGTCGACTCCGGATCGCGATACGCTGAACAATCCATCAGGACCGCCAAGAAATCCCAGTCACCTCAGGGAATGGTCTTTTACAGAGTTCAGTTCCTATATTGGTGAACACTTTCAGGTGATGGACCATTTTCACTGCCGTGAACCCGGTTACAAGTCACAGCTCATTGTTTTCAGCAAGACCACGCGCTGAGCTTTACCCTGTGCCACCCCCGTCAGAAACCTGACGGGGGTGGCACTAGCCCAGTGGTTAAATGTTTATTCTGATACCCTGACCCTGAAGAACGCCTTATTAGGCGCATTGATGGCCGGGAAAGTGAAGGATGTGGTTTCCCCGGAGGACTGGATGCTGTCGTCGATCTCAAGGTCCCAGTTCAGAAGGTCCGGAGACTGGTCCACGGAATAGAAAACATTGGGACTGGAGTTCCATGTGAGTGTTACCTCTTTGGTATCCGGGCTGAATTCCACGCTGGTGATTTTCAACGGGGTTTGATCCTTTGCACCGAGCGGGGTCAGCGTTCCATCTGCAAGGGCGGCGATCGTGTCTGCTGTCAGGACAGTATCCCAGACTGCGACATCATCGATCTGGCCGTTGAACCAGTTGTTTGCTCCGTCATAGATGCCTCCGCCACCGATGTTAAAGAGGGAACCGCTGTTGGCAAGTGGTGCGGGTCCTCCTCCGCTGCCTGCCTCTGCTCCGTCAATATACACAACCTGCCTGAGGTTGTCGCCTGTAACGGCAATGTGTCGCCAGCCTTCACTGGATGGCCCGAAGTTCACATCAACAGCGCCTGCGCGTGGGGTCCACAACTGCATTGTTGTTGCGTTGATCATGCCGAATTCTGCAAGGTCATTCTGGCCGAAAAGGCCGGTGCGATTGGCCTGGGATGCCGTGAAATTAACCCACCCGCTCATGGTAAAGCCGTCCTTAAGGTTCAGGAGTTGTGCGCCAGAACTCACGAAGTCATCGATCCCGTCAAATTGGATTGCGAAATCTCCCGCTTCAGCGGTGTGTCCGGCAACATACGTCGGGTTTCCGTTGAGTGTTCCGGGATGTTTACCGGTGACATCTTCGGTGGTTGCTGGATCCTGGTCATCAAACGGCCAGTAGGCAAGCGGCACGGCCATCGAGGGGGAGCTGTTTGAATTGTTGGGATTTGTGCCGCTGATAATCTCATCGCCGTCGCTGAATCCATCCCCATCACTGTCAGAGGCTGTAGGATCGGTATTGTGCGTTGCAATCTCTGCTCCATCTGCAAGTCCATCACCGTCTGTATCGGCATTGGTCGGGTCGGTGCCAGCTGTGGCTTCGGCTCCGTCATTGAGGCCGTCATCATCAGTGTCCGCATTGTTCGGGTCACTGCCGGCGGCAAATTCCTGGGCATTGGAGCTCTCGTCATTGTCAGGGTCTCCGGTTTCGTCCTGATCCAGGTTGCCGAAGTTTGCAATTTCCCAGGGATCACTCAATCCGTCGCCATCATCATCGAGGTTCGGTCCCTTGCCGGTGAAGCTGGTGTCGAGTAAAACAAAACCGGCGTTCTGGTCCATCTCGACCCCGTTGACCACGCTTACCTCAAAGTGGTCTCCGCCGCCACCTTCCCACCAGACAAAGACGACGTCATGTGAGCCTGCAGTGAGGTAGGCTGCCGCACGGGTGTTTGAGTCGCCGGTGCCGTTTTCATGGGTAATCTCACTCGGGTAGAGCATTTCAATCTTGCCGTTGCCGCTTTCGGTATGGAAGATGTTGTCCGGGTCAAGGAAGCGCATCAGGAAGCCGTCATCGGAGCGGATCTGGACGGTGTAGTCGCCGTCCTCGGGAACCACGAGACGAGCATGGGCAACCATGGCGATGCGGTCATTCCTGAAGTCGCCATCACCCGGCTCGGGGCGGGGATAGGGCTCGGTGGGATTGATTCTGCCACGATTGTCTCCATTTTCGCTGTGGTTAAGGGCATTTAAGAAACCGTCCCAGAAGCCGCCGAAAGTTGAGGTTTCTGCCTCAAGGTCACGCAGGAATGCCATCGTCTGGCCAAGGTTTCCGACTTCCTGCCCGGCTCCATTCCTTGCTGAATACCAGATCTTGGCATGCCAGCCTTCCTCATCACTGCCCTCCTGTGGAAGGTATGGCAGGACACTGGATGGGATTTCACCCCACCGTGAAGCGGCGTTGTATTCGCCCATGTTACCCAAGAGCTGCCAGCCATTGGCATTGAAGTTGTCGTGATGGCCCGTGTTGATCAGGATTTCCTGGTTGGAACCGCCACCTCCCTCAAAGGCGAAGAACTCGACAAGGTAGTCTCCGTCCTCGGGCACATTGATCTGGATCCAGGCGTTGCTGTTCCCGGTGCCTTCAGTGAAGTAGGCGGTAGAACCGTCGGCACCGATCCTGTTGCGGGCCTCGCCCTTGATACCGCTGACTGTGACGCCGGGGATGCGCAGGGCGTATCCGTCATCACCCCTGACACGGATCGTGTAGTCACCTGCCGTTGCAGTCCATGTGGTGCGGGCAAAGGTGACGTAGTTGTTGTCGTCAGCAGGGGTGTTGGTAAGGATCGGGCGATCATCAACATTCCAGTCCCCGGCAGTTGCGTTGGTTTGCGGATCGGTGAAGTTGATGAAGGGAACGGTTTCCGTGGCACTGGGCACATCATTGCGAATGGCGTTGATGCCTCCGATGTAGCCGGTTCTGTCGGTCCATTCCATTACATCCCAGCCCACTGTGGAGTTGGTTGGGGCTTCAAGGCCGGCACGCATTTCGGCATAGAGCGGAAAGGCCTGTTGGCTGGCATTGAGATCGACCGGCGCCTCTCCGGTAGTGGTCCCGGAGACATTCAGCTGGTAAATACTGAGAGGTTCCACCTCGCCGACGTCGATCACGACAATGACATTTGATCCGTCACGGGTCACGGTTGCCTCAAGGGGATTGCCCGCGCTGTCAGTGGCACTCACGGTGGACTCATCCATGGTGCTTACCGCGCCGTCTGCGATAACCACGGTGACTTCCGTGTAGTCGGTAAAGCTGTTGGAGGAGATTGCAGGCGACAGGTCCAGGGTGTTTATCAGGGTGCCGTTAGCGTAAAGCTTGAGGGCAGTGGTTGTCGCCGTGACCGGATTGTCGAGAATAAGGTCATCGACGGAACCTTCGCCGCTCTGGGAGGCCTCAACGAAGTTGGGTGAGAGCACGCGGAAGTTTGCCGAGGGGACGCGGTCTCCGCCGTGGGGGACGTTACCGTTGGCGCCGATTGCGATATTGTTCGGGTTCCATGAGTTGAGTGAACCGTCGGCGCCGCCTGTTACACTGTCGCTGCCCGTGCGGTCAAGGGCATCCCAGGCGATGCTGGCGTTGTCGCCGCCACCGCCTTCCCACATTCCGAACCGGAACGTGACCCACTCACCGTCATCAAATTTCGGATCGCTGCAGTCAAAGCTGCCGAGCGTGCCGTTGCTCCCGTCAACGTTGCTCCAGCCATTGTGGTCGATAATTGTAACGCCGTCGACAATGAGGATTGCGTAATCATCGTTTCCGTCATGGAACTCGATGGTTTCTTTCCCGTCACGGTCGGCATCACTCGGTATGTGGATTTGTCCTGTCATGTTTACCCCGTATTGGTCCTGTCCGCCGGTGAAGGATCCTGGAACTGCCAGTGCAAAGAGGTTGACTCCCTCGGAATTGGTCTGTGTATAGTTGTTTGAAGACCACAGGATATTTTCAATGTAGGCAGTGCCGTTGGCAGGCCCTTCGGTCATTGCGTTGAAGGCGCCCAGGTTTCCGCCGTTGTTCTGCATGTAGATGTCGGCTTTGACTTTGCCCGGCGTAATTGTGTTGATAGGGACTGCGGTAAGGTAATCAACGCGCCATTCAGTTGCTTCGGGGTCCTCGCCCAGTTTGAAGGCGTCAGTGCTGAGGAGCACGTTATTGCCGTCCAGGGTCATGCTTCCGCTGCCGCCGCTGGTGAAGGTGCCGAAATCACTGACCCTGAAGTTATCGAAGACGGCGGTATTTCCACCCAGGTTGTGTGCGTTATTGCCGCCGTGTGACTGGTGGGCAAGCCCAACCCAGACTTCACCGTTCATGTTGTTGCCGGGAGTATCGCGCTGACGGGGAATGCTCCAAGTGCCCGGGGTGCCGTCGTTGTCAGCGGCCCAGGTGGCATACCACTCGCCGTCGACGCGGTGAAGTCCCAGCCAAAGGGGTGTATTGCGCACTGAGCCGTTGGCGTTATTTGCCGCCTGGTTACCCATTTCACCGTTGGCGCGATCGGTTCCGCCACCGGGATCCCTGCGCCCCTGAAGTGAAGTCCATGCGTTAGCTCCGTCCCTGCGCAGGTGGGCAACGTTCGGGGAGTTGGCGGCTGAGACATCCTGCCGGGCAATCAGGCCCGTGCGTCCCCAGTTGTTGGCAAGAGGTTCGGCCGGATCGGCGGCAATGGAGACTGAACGGACAACTGCGCTAAAATTGGAGCCCGCGGCCCGTTTGCCGTCGGCATCATAAATGACGCTACCGTTGTCGTTGCCGCCCCAGATGTCGGTCCCTGCCGCAGTGATGACATAGGACCCGATGGCCGCATTGGTAAAGTCCGCGCCGTGGGCATTACCGGCGGGGTTGGGGGAGGTTGCGGTGGCGGCGTTGCCGTATTCTGCCAGCGTATCAAGAATTTCCCCTGATGTGCTGCCGCTGCAGATGAGCAGGGCAAGGAGAGGCAGGGCAAGGGGGCGGCAAGGGATGCTTTTGGAATGGGATTTCATTTTCGTGGGTATAAAGGGAAATGGGGAACTAAGGTTTTTTAGGGATTTTGAATCTTCAAGTCAAGCGCCTGCATGGATTCACGGGATGCTTTTCCGGCATGGGGAGCCAAAGCCGCGCAATCCTCTATTTTTGAAGGATGCCGGTTACTGGTTACGCCTTACAGGCTTTTTCAGGAAAGAAACGTAAAAATACGGTCTTTTGGCCTGCCAATGATCGCCTTGTTGCCCTTCACAACGACAGGACGCTGCAGCAACTGCTTGTGCTTGAGCAGAATCTCAATCACGGCATCCGGATTATCGACATAATCCTCCGGGCTGAGCTCCAGTTTCTTGAACTTGGAGTCCTTGCGCACCAGGTCTTCCACGGGGTCTTCAAGACCTGCAATGATCTTTTCCAGTGCCTTTCGGTCAGGCGGTGTCTTGATGTAGAGGATGACCTCAGGATCAATTCCGAGTTCCCCGGCGACCGCCAGGGCGTTCTTTGAGGATCCTCAGTTCGGGTAGTGGTAGATGGTGACCTTTGCCATTTTTTTCTTTGTAAACCGCTTTGCGTGTTAGGTCAACTGTCCCTGAGAGAGTTTAGAGCAATGGTCCCTCGGGCGGGTCGGAATTACAAAGAGAGCGTGTTTTTGTAATGGGATTGAGTGTTTTGCATGATTATGTTCAAGGATAAAAACATGAAAATACGGACATCATTCCTTTTCGGCCTGGGCATTCTGGCGGGTTGCAGCCAACAGGATCGTAAGCAGGAGGCTACCCAAGATGCCGGCAAGCCGGCTGTTGCTGTCAGCGAAGAAAAGGCGGTGCCATTGCCGCCAATTCCTGAGCCCATGGATGCG
This sequence comes from uncultured Verrucomicrobiota bacterium, assembly GCA_902589825.1. GTDB lineage: Bacteria > Verrucomicrobiota > Verrucomicrobiia > Verrucomicrobiales > DEV007 > CACIUL01. Next base: position 43,989 of record CACIUL010000018.1, on the reverse strand, counting down.
GATGCCATCATGAAGATCTGGGCAATGGATCATAATGAAACCGGTTTCATGGAGGAGATCAGTGATTTTGTCGAGAGACCCGGAAACTGGAAGGGCAAACGTCGTGTGGGGCCTGATCAAAACAATCTCGTGAAGTCCGAGGGATTCTCTTTTTCTTCAAAATTTGTCAACCGCCGCTTCATGACATGGGAGTTCTTAGGGGAAGGTGTTCCTCCTGGCTACAGTGTGATGACTTATTTGCCGGAGAGTGATTCTTATTACTGGTGGGAATTGCGAAAAGGTGGAGTCGTTAATGAATATAAGGGGAATAGAAGGGAGGATGGAGGTATAGCATGGAAGAGTTTTCTCACGCCTGGTGGTGATGGCAGCAGCGTGCAGTTGTCCTTTATTCCCGGTCCGGACGGCCTGGTGATGAAGGATGTCTTCCAGGTTATGAAGGACGGGGAGTTGTTAGCTCATGGTGAGGGTGAGGCGCACTGGATGTCGGGTCCGGGCATGGAATTGCTGAGTGCGGAGGAGGTTGGGGAACTGGTGGCCGAGCCCCACGATCCAAACTGGGAGATTCCTGAAATGGCCGCATGGGTTGTAAAGCCCGGTGAATGGAAGAGAGTCATGAGTATAAAGGTCCGCAAGGAAGAGGAGCCTCTCGCGGCAGCGAAGTCCCTTCTGGAAGGAGCCAAGGATCTGCTTCAACTTGGTGAAGCGGATGACCTGCCGCAGCCAGGCGATGAGGAGGTGATGGAGAGGACCTTACTGGTAAATTTCAAGCATGTGCGTGGGCGATACGTTGTTTTTGTTGGTATGGAGCCTGAAGGGAACAAAGTTTTCTCGGGAGTGCTTGCCTACGATGTCCGCGCCAATCTCCTGCTTGAATCTACTCTTGATTCAGAGGGAGTCCTCGACCGCATGGTGGGGATTCCTGACCCTGACAAGGGAGAAGTGCGTTGGAAGTCCCTGCCACATGATGATCATAACCGGCTCTTCGAACTCACGGTAAAGGTTTCTCCTGATAGGGAAAAAACCAGTTTTAAGGGTAAGGGATGGGAGAATGGCAAGCTGATGGCTGTGATGGAAGGGCAACAGGAATGGCTGGGGGAACTGCCCAAGGAGGATTGAAAGCACGAACAGGCTTTTCCGCGGTGGGGGAAATCAAGCTTGCAGGCATGCGGTGTGCTAAGCCATGCTATCATACGTTATGAGTGAACCGAAGATTGCCGCCCTGTCTCCTGCTGCCGTGGAACTGGAAGAAGGAAAGCAGTATTTTTTCTGCACCTGCGGTCATTCCGCAAATCAGCCGCTCTGCGACGGGGCACACAAGGGCAGCGGCTTTGCCCCGCAGGCCTTTACCGCTGAAAAAACCGGCACCGCCTACCTTTGCCAGTGCAAGCACACGGGTAATGCCCCTTTCTGCGACGGCTCTCACGCCTCACTGACTTCTGAATCATAATCAGGGTTCCCGTTGGTTCCATCCGGTTATTGGCCACCTGTGGGGTGGTTGTTGACTATCCTTGTCAAGGGAGCGCTGGATCTCATAGAATGATCAGGTTCAGAAAAATTTCTTTTTTATGCTTATTGACAGGAGGTTACGCGGAGTTGCGGTGCAGATGGCCGTGAAGCTTCTTTGTTTTCTGCCGTTCCTGTCGCTGGGAGCGGATGAGTTCCAGTTACGAGGCATTGCCGAGACCAGGGCTGGCGAGAAAATGGAAGGCTGGATCCGCTTTGAGAGGGATGTGATGATCCTCAAGGAGGTCAATGGAGGGCGGGAGCGGAAGGTTTCCGCCGGGGAATTGAAGTCAGCTCACATGCAAATGGCGGGCGCCGTGGCACAGCGGCTCCCGGGGTTGAGAGGAACATATTGCTCCACGCAGGAGTTCGGCGGCACCTTGATTGAGCGAATTGATCAACAGGTTAATTTCCGGTTTGGACCTCATGCTGCCATGCCGGGAATTCCCCTCAACAGGTTCAGTGTGCGCTGGGAAGGGGACATTGAGGCGCTGAATGCCGGGAATTACACATTTCATACCCTTGCTGATGACGGGGTCCGGCTTTTTGTTGATGACCGCCTTCTCATTGATGACTGGCGTTCTCACCCGGAAGCCGAGAACAGTGGTTCCATTGAACTCGAGGCGGGCCGGCGCTATTCCATCCGGCTGGATTACTTCAATGGCTTGCATTGGGGTAGCGTTTCCCTTTTATGGACGCCCCCGGGCGGCACCAAGGGCCTGATCGGCGCCGACCGGTTTTCCCGCTCCTTTACCCTTGAGAATCCGTTGAGGGAGGGAAACGGCCTGCTGGGATTTTATTTTCGGGGCAAGGATTTCGAGGATGCCGTGGTCAGCCGTGTTGACCGGACCATTGATTTTCCATGGACCGGGCGTGAACTGGCCGGGGGCTTGGGAATTCGTAATTACAGTGTGCGCTGGGAGGGAGATCTTGAGGCTCCCATCACTGGCAAGGTTACCTTGCATACTGTTACCAATGATGGAGTGCGGCTCTGGGTGGAAGGGCGCAAGTTAATTGATCAATGGAGGGGGATGACTGCCGCAGAGTACCGCGCCGTTGTGCAAATGGTTGCCGGGAAGCGCTATGCCTTGAAGATGGAATATTACCAGGACAATGGCACTGCAGAGGCAAGCCTGCTTTGGAGTGGTCCCGGGCTGCCGAGGCAGGTGGTGCCTGAAGAGAATTTCTCTGTTCGCGGGGGGATGAACTTGCTTGGCACCTCGGGAGCCGGGGTTCTCCTGAAGGGGGGGTCGTTCCTTTCGGGAACAATAAATGAAGTGGACGAGAAGGCTGTCAGGATCTCCTACCTTGAAGGGAAAGGCTTGCGGGTTGCACGACAGAACATCGGTGGAATCCAGCTTACCCCGATCAGCCTGGCGCGGGTGCTTGACGTGGCAAAATGGAAGCCGGGCTGTGCCCTGCAGGGAGGTGATTACCTCGAGGCAGCACTGGTATCATACCGCCAGGGGAACCTGAAGATGAAATCCTCGCTGTTTGGTGTCCGGGAGTTTACTGCCGGGAAGGTGGCGTTTGTAAAGCTTGACGACTTCAACAGTGATAAGGCTAACTTTGAGCTGCATACCCGGTCGGGTTCCCGCCTGCGCGCGGATTGGTTGATGCTGGACGGGAAGCGGGCGCTGGTGAAAGACAATTCCTTCTGCTGGATCAACCTCAATCCCAGTGATGTGGTGTCGGTGTATGGTATCCTCAAAGGGGATGGCGGCTGATTTTTATCCGGCCCGCCGGCATGATGAGTGAAGTCAAGCTCATGCAGGTTAATTTTTCAGGATCCTTGTCAAGGTGTCTATGATTGGCTAGGTTGTTTGTTCAAAGGATATAATTTTAACTTGATGCTGATGAACAAAAGCCTGGGCCAACTGGTTGTGCTGATGGTGATAGCCCTTGCTGTTTCATTTCAGCTTCAGGCGAAGGAAGAACCTCAGTTGCGTGGAATTGCCGAGACGAGGGAAGGGGAGAAGATTGAGGGATACATTCGCTTTGAACGAGATGCCATGATCCTCAAGGCGATCAATGGCGGGGCAGAGAGACAGGTGAAGGCCGGGGAGCTGAAGTCAGCCCATATGCACCTGGCAGGTGCCGCTCCGCAGCGGGTCCCGGGGTTGCGGGGAACCTATTGTAGCACCATGGAATTCGGCGGAACCTTGATTGAAAGGATTGATCCCCAGATTAATTTCGACTGGAAAGGGGATGCCCCCATGCCGGGTATTCCTGCAGACCGGTTCAGTATTCGCTGGGAAGGGGATATCGAGACCTTGAATGCAGGCACTTATACCTTTCATGTGCGCAGTGATGACGGCGCACGCCTGTATGTGGATAATCGCCTGCTAATGGATAACTGGCGCCCACAGGCGGCAAGGGACACCAGTGTCTCTATTGAGCTTGAGGCCGGGCGCCGCTATCCCATCCGGCTGGATTATTTTGACGGTGCGGTGCTGGCCAATGTTTCCCTTTCATGGACGCCTCCGGGGGGGGTGAAGCAGTTGATCGGGGCGGATCGCTTTTCGCAGACATTTGGTACAGAAAGTCCGCTCAAGGAGCGCAATGGGCTGCAGGGCTCATATTTTCATGGCATCCATTTGCATGGGCCAGCTGTTGTCAGGGTTGACCGCAGTATTGATTTTCCATGGACCGGACGTGAACTGGCCCCGGGCTTCGGGGTTCATAACTACAGTGTGCGCTGGGAGGGGGAAATTGAGGCTCCCGTCAGCGGCAAGGTGACGCTGCATACGGTTACCAATGACGGCCTGAGACTCTGGATAGGGAACCAAAAGCGCATTGACGCATGGAGAGGAATGACTGCCACGGAGCACAACACTGAGGTTGAGATGGTTGCCGGCGAGCGTTATCCCCTAAAGATGGAATATTTCCAGGCGGAGGGTACCGCGGAAGTACGCTTGTTCTGGAGCGGACCGGGCTTACCCCGGCAGGTGGTGCCTGCAGAGAAGTTTTTTGTTCGCGGGGGAGTACGCCTGCTGAGCAGGACAGGCACGGGAATTATCCTGAAGGGAGGGTCGTTCCTCTCGGGGGCAATAGCCGGTGTGGATGAGAAGGCGGTCAAGCTTGACTACCTGAACGGGGGCATGTTGCGGATTCCCCGGCAGAATATCGGCGGGCTGCAACTTTCCCCGATAAGCCCCACCAGGTTGGCTGATGTGGCGAGATTGAATCCCGGTTGTGCGATGCGCAGCGGCGATTATTTTGAGTCGTCGCTTGTCTATTACGACCAGGGGACGCTGACCATGCAATCCACGTTGTTCGGGAAACGAAAGTTCCTTCCCGGCAAGGTGTCTTTCCTTAAGCTTGGAGGATACAAGAGGAGCAAGGCAAACTTTGAGTTGCATACCCGCTCAGGTTCACGCCTGCGTGCCGACTGGCTGATGCTTGATGGCAAGCGGGCACTGGTGAAGGATAATTCATTCTGCTGGATCAACCTGAAGCCCGGCGACGTGGTGGCTGTGTACGGGATTGCGGCACCTGCCGGCGCTTCAGAAAAATAGCCCAAGCTCTTGAGACATGCGATTTTTCCGGGCGGCTTTTCTTTTATCTGCAATCATTAATGCCGGCGTGCTCATTGGCAGTCTTGATGCGCAGTCAAGCTTACGGGGAGCGGTTCAGTTAAGGACGGGTGATAAACTGGATGGCTCAATCCGCTTTGAACGTGACCGGTTGTTGTTGACTGAATCGACCGGTGAGGAGCGTCGTATTGATGCGTCTGAACTGAAGGTGGCTTACCTTCATCTTCAGGGTAATGATGCGAAAGTATCGCCCGGTTTAAAGGGTGTTTATTACAGGCAAACGGGACTGGCCGGGCCTGCTGTTGAAAGGGTTGACGAGACTGTCGACTTCAACTGGGGAGCAATGCCGCCATTGCCGGATTTTCCGGCCGACAATTTCAGCGTGCGCTGGGATGGTGAGATTGAGTCAACTGCTGCGGGCAATTATTCTTTTCATGTTCTTGGCGGCAAGGGGGTGCGCCTTTGGGTGAATGGACGTCAACTAATTGACAATTGGGGCAACCGCACGCCACGAGAACATAGTGGCAGCATTGAGCTGGAGGGGCGCCAGCGATATCCCCTCAGGCTGGAATGCCTTGAGGGATCCGGCGATGCTTCCATACGCCTGTTGTGGACTTCGCCGGGCGGTACCAAGGTGGTGATCCCTGCGGGTCAGCTCTCACATTTTCCGGTTAAGCAATCGATGCGTAACGGCTTGTTGGGAAGCTACCACAGGGGGAGTAATTTCAAGGGTGATCCGGTGGAGAGAATTGATCGCGTGATTGATTTTTCCTGGTCGGGTAAAGCCCCATTCCCGGGTTTCGGGATCAATTATTTCAGTGTTCGCTGGGAGGGAGAAATCCAGGCGCCGGCAAGTGGCCCGGTTGCATTTCATGCCACGACGGATGACGGGGTGAGGCTCTGGGTTGGTGGGCAGTTAATCATTGATGAATGGCGTCCGAGGGTCGCAACGGAGATCAGTGGTGAGTTGATACTGCAAGCCGGGCGTCGTTATCCGGTTCGAATGGATTATTACCAGGCTACCAAGGATGCCTCCGCAAGTTTGTCATGGAGTGGCCCGGGGCTTGAGAAAGAACTGGTGCCCGTCGAGATGCTTTTTGCCAAGCCGCCTGCGAGGCCGCCCCGGGAGATTGCGCCGGGTATTGTTTTAAAGGGAGGATCTTTCCTGGCCGGCAAGGTTACCGGGATGGATCAACAGGATTTCCGGGTTTCCTATCTCGGGGAAATGCCATTGAAGGTGCGCCGGCAGAACATCGGGGCTCTCCAGTTTATTCCTTTGACCGAATCAGGCCTTGCGCAGGTTGCCCGGCGCAGGCCCGGATGCGTCCTGCGCGGAGGCGATTACCTTGTGTCCGAGCTTGTTTCTCTGGGAGAAGGGCAGATCGAGGTCATGTCCACGGTTTTTGGCCGCCGTGAGTTAAAGGCTGAAGAGGTTCATTTTGTGAAGCTTGGGGATTTCAGGATGGCAAATGCGAATTTTGAGGTGAGGACAAGGTCAGGTTCCCTGTTGCGTGCGGAGTGGTTGATGCTCGACGACCGGCGTGCCCTGGTGAAGGATAATTCCTTCTGCTGGATCAACCTTGATCCTGGAGACGTTACCGCAGTGTATGGAATTGCCGGTGCAGAGGAGTAAGCAGAAGGGAAAAATTTGCCCTGTGAGGCTCGTTGTTTCACCGCATTGAGTCAGAAAAGGGCACGTAAGGGGGTATCAGTATTGCAACTTGTGCTCTTTAAAGTTTATGGTGCAATCCTGCAGGCCAAGAGAATTGAAACATAACAACCAGAGCAATATCCCGGATTCGCCGCCACCTGTCCATGAGCCGGGTGAAGGTGGCACTTCCCTTTCGCTAAGGATCCTGGGCTGGTTGCTGCCCGTTTTGTTTGTTGGCGCCGGAGTGGTGACCTTCCTGCTTTTGTATGAACCACGTGATAGACTCAAGAAACCGTCGGGTGCTTCCCGTGGCCTGAAAACGAGAGTGGTAGAGCTTCAGGTGGAGGATTACACATCAAGTGTTGAGACCAGTGGCATTGTGCGTGCGCACAATGAAGTCACCCTTACTTCCCAGGTGCCCGGTCGCATTGTCAGTATTGCGCCGCAGTTTGAGGATGGGGCATTCTTTAAGAAGGGCGAGGTGCTTGTGCAGCTGGAGGAGGCGGATTTCGCTGCGGCCGTCGCAAGTGGCGAGGCGCAACTGGCACAGGCAAGCGCCGGCTATGCCCAAGAGAAAGCACGTGCAGCTCAGGCAAGGCGCAATTGGGAAGACCTTGGTTATGAAGATGAGCCCAATGAGCTTGTCCTGCGCCTGCCGCAGTTGCGCGAGGCTGAGGCGAGGGTGGGCGCAGCCAAGACGCAACTCGAACAGGCCCGGCGTAACCTTAAGCGCGCCAGTGTGGTGGCCCCATTCGATGGGCGCGTGCGTCAGCGATTAGCCGGGATCAGTCAGGCAGTTAACGGGGGCACGCCGCTGGGAAAAATTTTTGCTGTTGATTTTGCTGAGGTGCGCCTGCCTATCAGCAGTGTGGATATGGGATTTCTTGAGTTGCCTGAGGATCGTGATGATCCTCCGGTTGAGGTCACCCTCAGCGATGCCATTGATGAGAGTAATCAGACGCGGTGGAAAGCCGAGGTTGTGCGGACTGAGGGTGCCCTAGATCAGAACTCGCTTGAGCTTTTTGCCATTGCCCGGATCAGCGACCCCTTTGGAAGAAAATCCGGGATGCCTTCGCTGCGCATTGGTCAGCCAGTCCTGGCCTCAGTGCCGGGCAAGGTGCTTGAGGATGTGATCAAGGTTCCCCGAGCTGCCGTGAGGCAGCTCAAGCGCATCTATGTCGTTGATAAGGTGAACTTCACCATACGAGGGATAAACGTCGTCCCGATTCGCGGTGATGAGGAGTATCTTATTATTCGCGAGGAGAGCATATCCGACGGGGATTTTTTGGCCACGACGCCAATGGCTTATGTTCCCAATGGTGCCTGGGTAGAGATTATTCCCGACGAGGATGAAGTGGATCCGTCCACAAAGGCAGTAGACGAATCGGGCACTGAACTTGTGAAGCCCTCTTCCTGAGCAGATGATCCGCTGGTTTGCCAACAATGGCATTGCTGCCAACCTGCTTTTGTTGGCGATATTGCTGGCAGGTATACACAGTGCTTTTTTCAGGGTTTCACTTGAGGTCGTCCCGTCCGACACCGGCTGGCAGATTGTCTACATGGAGATTCCCTACCGGGGGGCTACTGCAAAGGATGTTGAGAGAGGGGTCCTGATCCCGGTTGAGAACGCACTTGAGGGGATCACGGGTATACGGGAAATGAACTCGGATGGCATGCGGGGCATGGCAAAGTTCTACCTGAAGCCCGAGAAGGGAGTCGACCTGCGGGAGTTACGCGAGAAGATTCGGGGGAGGGTAGAGGGGATCTCAACGTTTCCGGCGGAAACAGAGTCGCCAAAGATTATTATTCCTGATTTCTCGCGGCACCGGCCGGTGCTCAGTGTTGCCGTCACCGGCGACTTACCCGAGTCGGAGTTGCGGGAGGTGACCCGCCGGGTGCACCAGGACTTGCTGGAATTGGAGGGTGTAAGCCGGGCTGATATGCAGGGAGATCGCAGCTATGAGATAAGCATTGAGGCCAAGATGGAGATGTTGCGATCCTATAACCTTGGTTTCCGGGAGTTGGCGGATGCCATCCGTCGTTCATCGATTGATTTGCCGGCCGGCTCGATTCGCAGTGCGAGCGGTACCCTGATTGTTCGCACGCGTGGGCAGGCTTATGTGAAGGAGGAGTTTGAGCGGATACCGGTTCGTGCCGCCAACGGTGCCGAGGTCATGCTTGGTGAGGTGGCAACGGTTAAGGATGGGTTTGAGGAGAACAAGGTCATCACTGATTTCAATGGCCGCCCGGCGATGTTTGTCAGGATCATGCGCAGTGACAACGAGAGTGCCATTGACATTTCAAACAAGGTTAAGGATTACGTTGACTCACCAACGACGGCATTTCCGGACGGGATTTTTCTTTATACATGGGATGACAGTTCCCTTTCCATGCGCGGTCGGCTGGGTACTCTCAGTTCCTCATTGCTACAGGGATGCATCCTGGTTTTCCTGATCCTCGGGGTTTTTCTTCGCCCAAAGGTGGCATTCTGGGTGGTGGTTGGCATCCCGGTGAGCTTTGCCGGCGGCATCATGCTGATGCCGGACCTCGGGATTACCGCCAATGTAATGACTCTCTTCGGATTTATTATTGTCCTCGGAGTCGTCGTTGATGATGCAATTGTTACCGGGGAGAACGTTTACTCAAGGTTGCAGCAGGGGATGGATCCACTGGAAGCATCAATACTGGGGACAAAGGAGGTGGCGGTTCCGGTGACCTTTGGCGTGCTTACCACGGTGGTTGCTTTTCTTCCCCTGCTTTCCTTTGAGGGGCGCTGGGGAGATTTTGCCGGGCAGATCCCCAAGGTGGTTGCGCCGGTGTTGTTGTTTTCCCTGGTTGAATCCAAGCTTATCCTGCCGGCGCACTTGAAGCATGTGCGTTTGCGGGGTGATGACCTCGGGTTTTTCGGTCGCTTCCAGAAGGCGGTTGCCACCAGCCTCGAAAGGTTTGTGGACAGGATGTATCAACCTTCCCTTAAGTTTGCTGTTCGCCATCGTGTCTCGGTGCTTGCTGTTTTTATTGCCATGGGGCTTGCAATGGCCGGTTATGTCATGGGCGGACGGATGGGCTTTTCCTCCTTTCCCTCTGTTGAGAATCTGAAAGTTACCGCTTCGCTCAACTTGCCCAACGACCTGCCTATCGAGAGAACCGGGGAGTTAATCGACAGGATTACTGCGGCCACTGAGCAGCTAAAGGCCGAGTTTGTTGACCCGGGACACGGCATAAGCCTGATCCAGAACGTTGCCGCGGTTACGGGCTCCTATCGCCTTGGGGGGCGTTATGACCATTCGCGGGGACATGTCATTGTTGAGGTGTTGCCGCCGAGTTTGCGTTCCAAGCCGGGCCCTAAAAACAGCAGCATTGCCGTTCGCTGGAAAGAACTGGTTGGTGAAATTGAAGAGGCAGACTCATTTATTGTCCGAGCAGAGCTCACCGGTAAGCGCAACAATGAGGAGGAGAAGCAGACCGAGGCGCTGGAACTGGAACTTCGCGGAGAGCATTCCGAGCAGAAAAACGAAATTGCCAGAGAGATTAAAAACCTGTTTGCAGGTTTTGAGGGAATTAACGGCACTTGGGCGCAGATTAACCGGGGACAGGATGAGCTTGAGTTTACCCTTAAGCCCAGAGCCGCGGAACTGGGCCTTACTCAGCAGTCACTGGCGCGACAGGTGCGTCAGGCATTCTATGGAGAGGAGGCGCAGCGCATCATGCGAGGCACGGATGAGATACGTATCATGGTGCGTTTGCCGAGGAAAGACCGTCGTTCCCTTTATACCCTTGACCGGATGAAGATACGAACCGCCGGCGGAGCAGAGGTCCCTCTCAGGACAGTGGCTGACGTTAAGCCGACAAAATCTCCTACTTTCGTTGAGCGCAATGATGGAGCAGAAGTCATTCGCATCGGAGCGGAACCACAGGATGAGGAAGTTGATATTGTGGGTATTGCCAGGGAATTGACTCCTCAAATAGAAAGCCTTGTTAACAAGGGAAAGGGGTTGTCTTTTCAGTTCAAGGGATACATTGCCGAGCATGAGGAGTCGAGGAAGCGCACCGTGATCTCTTTCGTGGCCCTTTTCTTTGCGCTCTTTGCCCTGCTGGCCATTCCCTTCAAGTCTGTTGCGCAGCCTTTTTTCGTCCTGCTGGCCCTGCCCTTCGGAATTATTGGGGCTTTAATCGGCCATATGATCATGGGAATTACGCCTTCCTACCTGTCCATTTTTGGCATGCTGGCCCTGGCCGGCGTCGTGGTTAATGACTCACTGGTGATGGTGGATTATATCAACCGACGATGCCGCGAGGGGATGGGCTTGAGGGAAGCCGCCCTGGAGGCGGGGGCGAGAAGATTTCGCCCGATTCTGCTGACTTCCGTGACAACTTTTGCAGGTCTTCTGCCCCTGCTGATGGACAGTTCCCTGCAGGCCCAGTTCCTCATTCCGATGGCGGTTTCACTAGGATTTGGCGTCCTTTTTGCGACCGTCATCACCCTTTACCTGATTCCCTGCGTTTTGATGCTTGCCAATGATGTGAGCGGGGCAGTGAAGCGCCTGTTCAGGGCCGTTTACGGTTGAGATCGCCAATAGATCGCATGAAGCCGCTGGAAAGTTTCGAACCCAGCCGATGAGGATGCTCCAAATTCCAAGGAAAACGCTTGGATTTAAGGGATTTACGGGGCGGTGCAAAGTGGGGGAAATCACGCCAAATTGTTTGATTATCGTTAATATTCTTGTCTGGTTAACTAAATTAAGATTTCAGCCCGTAATCATGGAGTTCTAGAAGGAAAAAGCCCGGCGTAAGCAGCTATCAGGCGGCTGCCGGGGGGAATTGTGAAAATCATCGGTCGTATATGGTTGCCGGCGGCGGTTTTTGTGGCGTTTTTCTTGGCGCTCCTAAAGCGTGGAGACATCTACGACTCATTTATGGAGAATGGGCGATACGTTTCCCAGTCTTTTTTCTTTTACGGAGTGCAGATAGGGGCCTGGGCCTCCGCAGCATTCCTGTTCAACCGGCTTGTTGCTGTTTTTTTCTGGGATGGGTTCATCGGCGGTCTTTCGGATCGGCCCATTCCCCGTTTGCCCAAGGATGTAACCGCACTCGCTATTTTTCTTGTCGCTGCCATGGTGGTGGCTTCCACGGTCTTTAACAAGGACACGACCAAGATCCTGGCTGCGTCCGGGGTGGTCAGCATCGTGATTGGCTTGGCATTACGGACCGTGATTCTTGACCTCTTCATGGGACTGGCCATTCACGTGGATCGTCCGTTCAAGATGGGAGACTGGATCATGATCCACCAGAACCGCAAGGAGACCCATATTGTTGCGGAGGTTATCGAGACGAACTGGAGGACGACCAGGTTGCGCACCACCAGGAACAACATGGTGGTAATTCCCAATAGTAAACTGGGTGAGACCATCGTGACCAACTACATGGAGCCCAAGCCGCACTTCCGTATGGAACTGGATTTTATACTGGATTTTGATGTTCCCTCTGAAAGGGCTTTCCGTGTATTGACCGCCGGCATGCGTGCGGCATGCGAGAATGAGGGGATTCTCAATGAACCTGAACCCGAGGTGAGGATGAAGGAGTCGACCCTTGAGGGAATGATTTATGAGTTAAGGTATTTCATCCTGCCAAGGTATATTTCCCCGAACGAATCCATGCACGTGGTTAACCGGACGGTCCTTGACCATCTGTTGAGCTCAGGGATTATTCCATCGCATTCAAAGGAGGAGGTTTTTCTTTCCCGGCCTCGCAAGCGTTCTCTCGACATGTCTCGGGACAAGGATCTGAACAGGTTGTTTAAGGGAATGGAGTTGTTCAGTGGGCTTTCCGGGACGGAGCTTCGGGAGCTGGTGCCTAAAATGGAAAAGGTCTCGCTCAAGGAAGGTGAGACTCTTTTCAACCAGGAGGATGTGGCCACAACAATGTTCGTGTGCCTGGAGGGGCTTCTTGGCAGTTATGTTGGCATCAGGAATGCCCCGCCCCTGAAGACCAGGACTATTCGTGCCGGCCAGTATTTCGGAGAGGGGGCGATGCTTGGTAAACAGTGGCGTGACTCAACGGTGAGTGCGGCGACGGAGGTCCTTCTCTATGAATTAAAGAAAGAGGACTTTGAGCCTTTCCTTGCCCGCAATGCCTCTCTTGAAAAGCTTCTTGAGAGATCTGAGAGGGAAGTGAATGAGGAGGCCAGGTTCAAGGTTGAGAAATTTGCTGAAGAAATGATTCCGGTGCCCGAGGCCGAGAGGCCGTCGCGGATCAGGAAGGTCATGGGGCTGTGGTCGAAAAAAAAGAAAGGCCAGGAGCAGGCCATGTTCACAAGTTTTCTTGATGATGAAAAAGGTGAAAGAAGCAAAAAACAACCAGATGACGAAACTTAGAGCGAGCTGTTCCGGGAAAATATGTACATGGCTTTTCCTGAGCTGTGTCCCATTTTCATGGGGGCAGGATTCTCTTCATATTGGCGGTGCAAAGCAATGGCTTCAGCAGGCAATTGGTGAATTGTCTGAGTTGCCGGAGGGTGGTGGTGTCCAGGTGGAATCAAGACGAGTGACCCTCAGTTACATTGACCCTCAGAGGGCTGTCCAGTTGCTCGCCTTGCACGGTTACACGATTGGCAAGGCGGAGGCTGCGATTGACCCTGCCAGCCTGCCGGTGGTCATTCCTTTGCCGGGGACTACCTTTCACGAGATCGTGCCCAAGGTCGGGGAAAAGTTTCCACAGACGGAAACCGACCCGCTGAATGAACTTGTTGTTTTTCATGATGCCAATACACCTTCTCAACTCGGTGGGTTGCTTGATGTCCTGCATAAGGATGTCGATAAGCCGGCCCGCCAGATCATTATCGAGGCGATGATTCTCGAGGTGTCCTCAACAGCACTTGATGAACTTGGGGTAAAGTGGAACAGGGCATCTTCAGTTGCTTCGAGTGGCAACTTTATTAATTCGAGCCTGGATGGACTGACGATTGGAAGTCTGGCTTATCCCGGGGTAGATGAGGCATTCAACCTTGTTGCAAAGGCTGGCCAGAAAGGTGTTTTCAGGAACCTGACTGCACAGGTCAAGGCTCTTGTCCGGGATGGTGAGGCTGAGGTGCTTTCCAGGCCAAGTGTGCTGGCGCTCAATAACCGCATGGCATATATCAATGTTTCCGAGGAAATTCCGGTTGCCAATACGGCTTATGCTCCCTCAGGCAATTATGCGAGTACCAGCTTTACGGTGAAGCAGGCGGGCATCACCCTGGCCCTGCGCCCACGTATCGACTCTGCTGGTGACGAGGTTAGCATGCAGGTCAATGCGGAGGTTACTGCCCGGGTCCCGGACGCCGATGTCCTTGTGCGCTCCTCTTCAGGTGCAGTGCTCGCGAGCTCTCCAACCATTTCCAAGCGTGATATTCGCACTTACGTTCGGGTGGCAAACAATACCCCGTTTATTATTGGCGGTTTGATTGCCAAGGACAAGCAATCAACGGCAGACAAGATGCCCGTGTTGGGTGCGGTGCCTCTGCTCGGCAGGTTGTTCCAGAGCAGGAGGGACAATGTCGTGAAACGGGAGGTGATCATTGTGCTGACCCCGTTTGTGTTGCCTGAGGGACATGTGATCGGCAAAAATATGCCAATGGACGAAGATGCCTTTGACAGTGTTGGGCACCAGTTGTTCAGGGATGCTTACCGCATTCGATCCGAGGATACATTTGACCTCAATTACCTCTATGAGAACAGGCAACTGCAGAGGATGAAGGAGGCAATTGACCGCATGGTTTCTCGGGATATCAACCTGGCAACAAAGTACCCGTATAGTAATTTTTATGGCAATGCGATTCCGGGGGAAAATATTCTCTGTTACCGCCAGATTTATGAGGTTCTAAAGAGGCGCGAAATGCAGAAAAGCATGGACGCCAACAAGATCATCTTTTTTGAAAGGGACCAAAAGACAGGTGAGGGGCACAGGGTGCGCTTCTTGCAGGAATACATAAGTGAATTCGCACCAGAAATTCTTTCTGAGAATGGTGGAGGAAGGGCTTTGGCATTGACCTTTGACATGCAGCGTTCCTCGGGCAATGCCGAATCGATATTCAACGAGCCGGTTCCCCGGGTTACCTTAATTGATTGCAGCAACAAGGATGAGTGGACAAGCCATCTGTGGGAGATGAACCAGTCCGGTGAAGGAGGCGATGAAAGGTTTACTGTCCTTCTTAGAAACCGGGAAGATATGATTCGCTTGAAATATGCCCTGTTGATGAAGAAGACCGTGGAGTTGAACACGGAGAGGGTGGCATTAAGCCTGAGTAACTTTACCCGTGGGCGGTTATTGCTCATGCCGCGGATCAAGGAAAAGGATATTGAGCTTGTTGATGGGGATGTGGCAATGGCCTTTTTCTACTCGGAAATGTATTACCAAGCCCAGCAGGTCAAGATGAAGGAGGATATTGAGGCCTTACTCAGGCTGGGCAAGGGAGATAAGGTGACCGGGCAGAACGGGAAGAAGAAATTTTGATTAAGCAGGAAAACGGAAAGTAAGAATCATGATTCAAAAGATGCTTCAGATGATATTTCATGCAGCCGTGGGTGTGGCGCTCGTGCTTTGTGTTAATTCGTGTAAGCCGCAGCCTGAAAAAGTTTCCCGGGAGGGCGCGGCTGAGCAGGAGGGCGCGGCTGAACCGGGGGATGCGGCTGAACCGGAGGGCGCGGCTGAACCGGAGGGCGCGGCTGAACCGGAGGGTGCGGCTGAACCGGAGGATGCGGCTGAACCGGAGGGTGCGGCTGAACCGGAGGGTGCGGCTGAACCGGAGGATGCGGCTGAACCGGAGGGTGCGGCTGAACCGGAGGGTGCGGCAGGGAAGAGCGATACGGATCCCATATCTGAAATGCTTGGGAAGGTGGAGAGTCCTGCGGTGAGGGTCCGGGTGATTGCGAGCCTTGTCATTGCAAGGCTTCATTCCGGTGAAGTAGCCGATGGCATGAAGATGCTTGAGCGTGCCCAGGCGGAAATACAGGGGATTGATGACATGGAAGGCCGTTTGGCTGTGGTTGAAAGCCTGCATGAAGTTCTCGGAGAGGTCGACAGTGTGGAGGGGATTCCCGAATACAGGGAGGCGCTCAAAGCCATGATTCAGGAAACAAAAGATGCAGAGGACCCAACCCGCCGCCTGACCGCAAACATTAAGGAGCCGGATGCGTTGGCCAAGTTTCTCGGTTCGCTTGGGGGAGAGCTTTATAAGGCTGGTGATAAAGCACAGGCACTTGCCATCATCCAGAAGGCAAGGGGGATAGCCTCGTCCATTGAGGGGAGCAAGCGTATCGTGGTATTGGCTCACATTGCATCGGAACAGATGCACGCGGGACTGGAAGAAGAGGGTGCTCTGTTGTTCCGTGATATGATTGCCGATATATCGCAGCTTGAAGCCAAAGAGACCCGCCTGGAGCTGCTTGTGGTCCTTGAGGGCCTACTCGTCCCGTTCAGCGAGCAGGAGTCAGTGCAGGGCGCAATAAAGGAGATTGCCATGAAAATACGTGAAATCCGGTTTCATGATGACCCCAGCATGTTGCTTGTTGAAAATGTGGATGATGTTGGTGGGCGCGTGCAGGTGCTTTGCGGGCTTGCGGTGAGTCTTTTCGAGGCGGGAAATACTGGTCAGGCAGACGAGACTCTTGCCAAGGCTCTTGAGATAATCGGCCAGGTTGAGGACGTTCGTATTCTTGCTTCCGCCTCGGCTCACCTTGCTGTTGCGCAGGCAAAAATGGGCAAATCTGAGGAGGCAGCGCAATCATTGGATGAGATTGGGAAGACCATGAATGCCATTGAGGGAGATGATAACAGGCTTGCGGTCTTGATGGATGTGTTGACTGCAATGCGGGAAACCCGAGATGAGCAACAGTCCCGATGGATGCTGAATAAAACGATTGAGCTTTCAGGGTTGATTCAAAAGAATGCGGCTGAAGCTATGCGCGAGGCACTCGCACTTGTTGAGCGGATGGAGGAGGGGAAGGAAAAGGCGTTGGCGATGCAGCAGGTTGCTGAGGGACTTGGCCGGGTGGTAAAAGAAGTGGGTTTTGCCGGGTTGCACTTTCATCTTGCCGGCCTCTATCATCAGGGAAAATACCTCGAGAAGAGTCTCAATGATGCCGTGCACTTTTACCATGAGGCGGCAAGGGAGGGGCACGCTGCTGCTCAGGTTGCCCTTGCTCTCATGCATTTACAGGGGGAGGTTCAAGTGCCTGACATCAAGCAGGCTCTCATGTGGTTGAAGAGTGCGGCCGAACAGGGTGATGCCGAGGGGCAGGTTACTCTTGGAATGTTGCATGCGCTTGGCAAGGGGACGGAACAGGACCTGGTGGCAGCACACAAGTGGGTAAGTCTCGCTGCGGCACAGGATCATGCCGCTGCCAAAACGGCGCTTGTCGAGCTGGAAGGTAAAATTACTCCCGAACAGCTTGAGCAATCCGCTGAGCTTTCCAAGTCCTGGAAATCATCAAGGCAACCGGTTGCCAGTGACCCTAAAAAGGAAAAGGGGAGCCCGGAGAAAAAATAACGATTCATCCGGTAATTGGTTCGCTTTTAAGCGGTTGATTAATTTGCAGCAGGTGGGATAATTGGAAAAGGGGGTATTTTACGATTATGAAACTGTCCCTCTATTTAATTCCTGTTCTGCTTCCGGTGCTTGCAATGGTGCCGACAGCTTCCTCCAAAGACGTTCGGGCAGGTTCCAGTTCCGCTACACTGAAGAAGATCAATCTTGAAGGAGCCTATGTCGCGAAGGTTGGCGGCAAGTCCAAAAAGCTGACCTTGTCAGCAAGTGGCAGATGCAACTTCCTTGGAACCTCAGGGCAATGGAAGGTTCGTAACCAAAAGGGTAAAGTGGTTTCTTCTCCCGGAGAGCCTGTTTCCAAGGGTGAGGTGGATGTCTATCTTCCGGGGATTCGCTTAAGGTGTCATTTTCGAATCAACGCCAACGGCTCCCTTTCTGCCTACGCTGTTACCGGGTTTGGAGGTGGGCAAAGAACGGTGTACAAGAAGCCGGTTGTTTACAGCAAGCGATAATAATCTTGCGGTCGTGTTGTGTTCAGGGCAGTGAGCGCAGTGTGAAATAAGCGTCCAGTCTATTCCATGAAGGAGCATTGCCAAAAAGGCCATTTGTGTCACCAATCTGCATTCGGTAAATCCTGTCAGTCCACTTTTCACCTTTGCCAAAATCCTTGATGTTCAATTCGATGCTCAGGCGATCCTTTGATATCACGCTTGAGAGGATTGCCTCATCCCTGCGGTCATGTTCCGGTGAACCGTAGCGCCCGGTGTTGGTGTAAAACCATGACTGGACCTTAAAGCGTCCTGCCAGTTGCTCAGGGGAAATGGCTTTCTCAATGGGTTGAGTCAGGTGGAACTTGAACCCCCCGGTGCTCCCAGTAACACTCTTGATGTCAGCGGCTATTGTTTTTCCATCCCAGATGATTCTTTGCAGGCCTGCCTGGTTTCCGCCTCGTGCTCCCCAACCGCGTCCAGTCTGACCGATCAGCATGCTGCCATCAGGAAGAAAGACCGGGCGCATGACGCCTGAAGAAAGTCCGCGGGCAAAAGGGATTACGCATCCCTGGTCGATTCCATTGACTTTTTCGGTGACCACCCTCAGCAGGGTGGAAAGAGTTTGGTCTCCAATAAACATCTGTTCTTGGTAGGCACCAAATTTTCCTCCTGTCACATCCCATGTGGGATGTCCGGGAGAATTAGCCAGTTTGCCATGCGGTAACCATACTGCACCTTTTCGAATCTTGTCCTTCCAGTTGTCGAACTTTAACTCCTGCGAGTCCGGGGTCATGTTGCCGGGGAGGCTGACAAGGCCCGAGAGATGTCCATAGAATTTCCCCTGCTCAAGGGGGACGACCTTGGAAGATCCAACGTATTCCCCCTGGTTTTCCGCATACCAAAGTCTTCCCTTGGGATCGATGCCGAGGCCCGCCGGGCTGCGCAGGCCGTTGGCGTAGGGCTCGAATTTACCTTCCGGGGTTACGCGACAGGCCCATCCCCGGTAGCCGCCCATTGATCCCATGAAAGGGCCTCCGGCCCGCCAGGAAACGCGCGGACTGCCGCCGTGGGAGAGGTTAAGGGTGAAGTAGTAGTTGCCCTCGGCATCGCGTACTGGTCCATGAGCATATTCATGGTAGTTGCCGTGGAAACCGAAGTCATCACAGACTGTTTCAAACCGGTCGGCCCTGCCATCACCATCAGAGTCAATCATGCGCGTGAGTTCGGGTTTTTGCATGACGACTATCCGCTCAGCCTTGTCATCTTCAATCCAGACTCCGAGGCACTCATAGGTTCCCTCCGCAAAAAGGGACCATTTGTTATTGCGTATTCTCCAGACGCCGGCCGTCCGGGTTGCCACCACAATGGTACCATCCTTGGCAACTCCCAGGCCCGTGGGTTCAAACAATTGGTTGCGGCCATAGAGGTCGGTGGGAGATTGCCAGCTTTCCATTGTGTAGCCGGCCGGAAGCTGAAGCGGTTGCCGGCCTGCTTTTCCCGGGTTCCTGGAGAGGTCCTGTGGAGACCAGTTTTCCTCCCGTTCAACTCGTTGGCGGGCCACCAGTCCTCCCGCCAATTGCGCACTGAAGGTGTAAATGCCGGCCTCGTTCGGGGGCAGTGTCCATATGGATTCCTTCAGGTTGCCCCCCTTTACCTGTAACTCCGAGAGGTTCTTGTCATTGATCTTGAACTTCTGCGGTTGTGAAATTTTGCCACGGATTGAAATTTCGACCCGGCCGTCATCAGTAACCTGTATGGCCTGCGTCAAGGTATTGCTGCCTACGCGAAAATGGAAAAGGGGGTTGCTGCTGGCGGAGTCCAGTGAATGCCCAAGGAACTCGGCATCCATGGACGCTTGAAGTTGCGGGAAGTCACGTTTTTCCCACAGCCATTTTTCAATGGCGGCATGGTCCAGGACATCCGGCTCCTTGAACTCGAAGTCCACGGGTTCTCCTGATGCCTGCAATGGTTGCAGTATCGCTCCTCCCTCTACATAGACACGGGCACCTTTGCCTCGTGGTGACCCCGGTCTGCCACGCCCCTTGCGCTCCTCGGAGAGGTTAATGAAGCCGCCTGCCCAGATGTTTCGTGCGGATAGCAGCCTCGGGTCAAAGGTATAATTCATGCCATTTGGAAGCCCCACGTGCAGGGCCCTTGCGCTGGAGCCACGAAGCGGTGCCCGAAAGACACGGGTGCGGTTGGTCACAATGACCTCGTTGGGGATTTCCAGGAGGTTTTTTACTTGTGCTCCTTTCTCTCGCTTAAGCATGACCTTGGCAGGGCCAGCCGCGCCAGGGTCAGCGAGGGTGCGCAGGTAGTGCCACATTGACTCAAGATCCTGGTCGGAGATGATCTCGCTGGTATACATGGGCATGACGGGCAGATACGCATTTCCCTTGGTTGGTCCTTTTTCGGCGACAGCCAGAACGTCCCAGGATTTCCGCACTGAGTTGATAAAGTATTCCTTGTCGGCGGTCACTGTTTGCCGCTCGGTCTTGCCGGTGAATCCTACTTCGCGCTTACGGGGGGTATTGGTAAAGAGTCCGTATAGACTTGGCCCGGTCTTGAGGGAATTGTCGCTCTTTGAGACGACGTGGCATTCGATGCAGCCCATGGTGGCAAAGACGGCCTTGCCCTCATCGACAGCATTGAATTGTTCCTGTGCACTTGTCGGCAAACAGGTGGCGACCAAACAAAACGGAATAAATTGTTTCTTCATTGCTCTTAAGCTTTTAAAGCGTTGTATCGAATGATGCCAACATTATTTGGCTTTAGATGAGGGCAAGGGCTCCCTTTTGAAGCGAACTGAGTATTTTTTTATCGGCATGTCATTTCGCAGTTGCCTGATGAGGTGGGTGATTGGATAATCGCATGCATGTCTTCTGAATTTGCTGATAAAGTGGCCGTAGTTACAGGTGCGGGCCGTGGTATCGGGAACGCGATCGCCGAACGGCTGGCGGCCGGCGGTGCGAAAGTTGCCGTGATTAGCCGTACTGCTGAGAACGCGCGGCGCAGTGCTGATGAGCTTAATGGGTTGCACGGAGTGTGTGCCAAGGATTATGCCGTTGATGTATCCGATTTTTCCGCAATGGCAGAGGTGGGTAAGGCCGTGGTCAGTGATTTCGGCAAAGTGGATATCTTGATCAACAATGCCGGGATCACCCGGGACAACCTGATGCTGCGGATGAAAGAGGAGCAATGGGACCAGGTTATCGATACCAACCTCAAGGGTGCTTTCAATTCAGTAAAGGCTTTCCAGCGCTCACTGCTGAAGCAACCCGGAGCGAGAATTATTAATGTTGCCTCCGTCATTGGATTGATGGGCAATGCAGGTCAGGCCAATTATGCTGCCAGCAAGGCTGGAGTGATCGGGTTGACCAAGTCCCTTGCGCGGGAGTTTGCCGGCAGGGGGGTTACCGTGAATGCCATTGCGCCGGGGTTTATCGTTACGGACATGACGGATTCTCTTTCAGAGGAGTTGCGCGAGGAGATCAGGGAGAAAGTCCCTCTGGGAAGCTTTGGTGAAGTGGAAGACGTGGCTGCTGCTGCATCTTACCTTGCGGGTGACGGTGGACGCTATATAACCGGTCAGGTTTTATCTGTTGACGGCGGAATGGTGATGTAAATGACTTTCCGGTAATTCATTGCTGCCATGCACGTTGTTCATTCACCGGATTTTGTCCGGGAAGCAGTTAAGAGAATCACTGAAGCTGCTCATGCAGCAGGTGGAGGACCCTTCCGCCTGTCGCTCTGTGGAGGGAAAACACCAGCAGCAATCTATGAGGCACTTGCCCTCGAGGATCTGGACTGGCGCAATTTCATCATTACATTCGGCGATGAACGTTGCGTGCCTCCTGACCATGAGGAGAGTAATTACCGAATGGTCTCTCGAGCCCTGCTTGACCGGGTGCCCATTCCAAAAGAGAATATTCTCCGGCTCAAGGGAGAAATGCCCGCACAGGAAGCAGCAACCCTTTATGAGCAACAGTTAAGGGAACGTGCAGGTGATGAGGTTTTCATTCATGACATGATATTGCTTGGCATGGGGGAGGATGGCCATACGGCATCCCTGTTTCCGGCCACGAGTGCCCTTGGGGAAAGTGAGCGATGGGTTGTGGCCAATGAGGTGGCGGAACTGGGGGCGTGGCGGCTGACTTTCACCTTTCCCCTGATAAATTCCGCCAGGAGAATTCTCTTTCTTGTTAAGGGCGAGGAGAAGCGCAAACTGGTTGAGGGGATTGCCCGCGGTGGTGGGCATAGTTACCCGGCGGCAATGGTAAAGCCCGCTGAGGGAAGCCTGATCTGGCTAGTGGGCTAATGCCTCAGGCGGGTAGATTTTCTGCTCCTCAATGTATGAGGAGACCCTTCTGGTGAGAAGCTTGTCTGTTGACTCATGCCTTTCGAGTCGGGTCCTTGCCTCAGTGCTTGAAGCAGGGTGGGTGGTGTTGATAAAAATGCTGCTGAACCCGTTTTTTTTGGTCGGCTTTTTTCCACGGGGGAAAACAATGAAGGTTAATAGCTCCGCCAGTCGCGATGGCTTGTACCAGGTGTGGAGTTTTTCCCATTGGTCATTTCCCAATATCCAGAACAGTTCGGCTTGTGGGAATGTGTCGTGAAAGTGCTCAGCAGCCATCCATGAATAAGAGGGGGGGACACGGTTGATTTCCCATGTGGATACTTCTGCCCATCCCATTGTTTTAGTGGCCAGTTTAATCATTTCAAGCCTGTGCTTGGCATTGGCTACAGGGCTTTGGTGCTTATGGGGAGAGCGCCGGCAGGGAAGGAAAATAACTTTGTCCAGCTTGGCGGTGTTACGTGCCTGTTTGGCAATTTCAATGTGACCACAATGGATAGGGTCAAAACTGCCTCCGAAGATTGCAATTTTCTGTTTCACGGTGGGGGTGGGGGGTGTTTTTGTTTTGGGGGAACGTGATCGTTTTCTTTTCACTAGGCTAACAGTTAAAGATGAATCTTGCCTTAACGGAGCAAGGTTTTTCTCGGATGGAATGAAATTTTTGATGTGGTTGAGCTGCCAGGTCTCCAAAGTTTCAAGCAGCAGCTTGGCCTGTTTGTTTTTGCCTCTTGCAGAGAGTGGTCCTGATTGACGTGTCCCGGACCGGTTTGACCGGTCAGGTTTCCTGTGGATCTCTTTTTAATACACGTCACGACGGTAACGTTTTTCGCTAAGCATCTCTTTGACGTAGGCTGCCGCTTCCTCGCCGGATTTTGAACCGTGTTCCTCGATGATGCTGTGCAGAGCCTTGTCAACGTCTGGAGCCATGCGTTGAGCGTCGCCACAGACATAGAATATCGCCCCTTTTTCGATCCAGCTCCAGAACTCGGCTCCATGCTCGAGCATTTTGTGCTGGATGTATATTTTTTCCTCCTGGTCGCGCGACCAGGCCGTCGTGAGCTTGTTGAGCGTGCCGTCGTCTAGGTAGGTCTCCCATTCTTCCTTGTAGAAATGGCAAGTGTTTTCATGGATTTCGCCGAAGAAGAGCCAGGCGTTGCCAAGTGCACCGGTGGCCTGGCGTTCCTGCATAAATGCACGGAATGGCGCGATTCCTGTGCCGGGTCCACACATGATGATGGGTGTGTCCTCATCAGGTTGCGGCAGCCGGAAGCCTTTACCCGGGGTAATAAAACAGGGTATGGGCGTATCAACATCAATGCGTTCGGCCAACCAGCTCGAACAGACACCCTGTCGCTGCCTCCCAAAGCTCTCATACTCGACAACAGCAACCGTGAGGTGCACCTCATCAGGCCTGCTGGCCAGACTTGAGGCGACTGAATAGAGTCTCACGTTGAGTTTTTTCAGCAGCCCGACAAATTCTTCTGGCTGAAATTGGACGTCAGGGTGCGCATGGAGCAGGTCAATCACCTCCCGTCCCCAGAGATAGTCACTGAGCTCGGCCTTCCTGTCAGATTCCATGAGGTCCTGCCAGTCGGTGCTTCCGGCTTTTTCCGTGATGGCCTTCAGCAACTTCTTGTCAGGTGTAGTGATGACGTAATTTTCGGTGAGGGCCTTTCTAAGAAGTGCTTCTTCCTTGGCAGGCGTGGGAACGGGTTCTTCGCCGCTGAAGCCGAGCGTGGAGATAATTTCATCAACGAGCGCGGGGTCGTTCTGGGGTAGGACGGCAAGAGAATCGCCGGGAGTAAAGTCAAGGGCTGAACCACACAGGCTGATTTCCAGGTGCCAAGTGTCCTTGGCATCGCACCCCTCGGTCAGTAAACGGGAAGTTAACCTCTTTGCCAGAAGGGGATTTTTTCGATTAAATGCGGGTTTGGATGTTGCATCAGGCATTCCTAGATGATGACAGAATCTTGTGTCGAATGCCAGTATATACTCAGAGGATGTGTTGAACGAAATGCTCAGCGCAAAAGGCCTTGAGATCCTCCATTTTTTCGCCAACTCCTATGAAATGCGTGGGAATGGCCATCTCATGGGCGATGGATACAATAACCCCTCCTTTGCCGCTCCCGTCGAGTTTGGTGACAATAAGCCCGCTGAGTTCGGCGGCTTCATTAAATTGCCTTGCCTGCGCAAGGGCGTTGGATCCCGTGGTGGCATCCACTACCAGGAAGATTTCATGAGGGGCTCCAGCATCCCGTTTGCCAAGTGTCCTGCGAATTTTCTTCAGCTCCTCCATCAGGTTGTGCCTGGTGTGAATCCTTCCTGCGGTATCACAGATCAGGAAGTCGCATCCTGCATCAAGGGCTGCGCTTTGCGCCTCAAAACACACTGAGGAAGGGTCGGCATTACTGCTTCCGCTTATCAGTGGGACATTAACCCGTTCTGCCCATACCTGTAGTTGTTCGACTGCCGCGGCCCTGAAAGTGTCGGCTGCAGCCAGCATTACACTATAGTTCGCTTCCTTCAGGTGGCAGGCAAGCTTGGCAGCAGATGTTGTTTTTCCCGTGCCGTTAACGCCGACAATGAGGATCACCTTTGTGGTGCCTGGGATCGGAGATAATTCAAGGGGTGGCGTAGGAATAATTTTGAGTATTTCCTCACGACATATGTTCACGGCGTCCTCTGGCTTGAGGGATCTTCCAAGGTCCCGCATACGCTCAATAATGAGTGTGGTCATTGGCAACCCGATATCGGCGAGAATGAGGCTTTCCTCAAGATCGTCCCAGTCAACATGGTCGCGAGAAAAGCGCTGGAGAATTTTTTTGAAGAGTCCTGCCATGAACCTTGGTAAAGAATGTGAATGGTTACGGGGTTAGTTGCGTAACGGCCGGGTAAGCTCATCCTTGAGGCGATCGAGTATGCCATTGACGAAGCTTCCGGATTGCTCGGTGCCGAAACGTTTCGCAAGCTCTATGGCTTCATTAATGGCCACAATTGGCGGAGTTTCCACAGAGTGGAACATTTCAAAAACGGCGATTCGGAGCACGTTGCGATCGATTGTTGCCAGGCGGGTAAACGTGAAGTTCTCTAGGTTGTCCTCAATCTGCCGGTCGATCTTTGCCTGATTGTCAAGAACGCCCCGCACGAGTGTTTCCACAAAGTCGTTGTTGCGCGAATGGTCTCTGGCGAGCTTGAGTTGCTTGGAGATTTTTCTTTTAACAGGCTTTGAATCCGTTTGCGCCAGGGCATTTTCCAGCTCGCTGACCAGTGCCGGGAGACCCGCCCTCGATATAGTGCAATGCGCTGAATCGGAACCGATGCCAGAATGCAATTTCTCCGGTTCGGGTTCATGGCCTGTGTTCTCCTCGTCACCGGATCCATTTCCCGGACTTGCATCGGGAGAGGGGTGCTGTTTTGCTAAGCGCAAAGCGAACAGAGTCTCGGGACCATCATGATTCCCGTTAAGGTCATGGCAGAATAGATATTGAAGTGCCGTTTCACGGCCGATTCTCCGGTTACCCATTTGCCTTCGGGTGGTTCCTGGAAATTGCGCTTGAGCCGGAGTCCTTGAGTTGCGCGAAAAGTTCAGCCATTGTGATTGCGGCCCGTGCCGCCTCAACACCCCGGTTTTTATCACCAAGGCAGCGCTGCTTGGCCTGCTCTGCATTGTCTGTCAGGAGAACCTCGTGGATAAGCGGAGTCTCGTAGGTGAGGGCCAGATCCTGGAGGGATCTGGTGGTCGATGAAGCGATCAGGTTGGCATGGGCGGTTGCTCCTTTTATGATCACGCCAAGGGCAATCATTGCATCAGGTTTGCTGCGCTCGAGCAAGAACTTTGCACAGACAGGGATTTCAAATGCACCGGGGACCCGGTAAATTGATACTGCAATGTTGGGCATGATCCTTGTCAGCTCATTGTTGGTGGAATCAATGAGTGAATTTACCAATTCCTCGTTATACAGGCTGGCAATGATTGTAATGCTTCTGCGGGATCCGATGGATCGCGGGATGCGTGGAAGGAAATTATCGGCCATGAGGAGGGTGCATAGTCGATCCTAGGAGGAGTTGAATCAACCCCGGGTTATAACTGGTGCCCCATCTTTTCACGTTTGGTGTCCAGATATTGCCTATTATGAGGGTTTGGAGCCTGCTTCAGGGGTACCTGTTCAACAATACTCAGCTTATGAGCGTTAAGGCCGACGATTTTCTTGGGGTTATTGGTCATCAGCCGAATTTTACGGACTCCTAGGCTGTGGAGGATCTGCGCACCAATGCCGTAGTCGCGCAAGTCTCCCGGGTAACCCAGCTTGTTGTTTGCCTCAACCGTGTCGTATCCCTGCTCCTGAAGCTTGTAGGCATGGATTTTTGCCTGTAGCCCTATCCCGCGTCCTTCCTGCCTCATATATAGCAAGACGCCTGCGCCTTCCTCGGAGATTTTCTCCATGGCAGCATGAAGTTGTCCGCCGCAATCACATCTCTTGGAGCTGAACACATCTCCCGTGAGGCATTCACTGTGCACGCGTACCAATACCGGGTTTGCTGCATTGATGTCCCCCTTGACGAGTGCGAGGTGGGCGGCATCATCAAACGAGGCGCGATACATATGCAGGTCAAATTCGCCCCAATCCGTGGGAAGCTTTATTATCTCGATTTCCTCTACGAGTTTTTCTCGCTGCCGGCGATATTGAATCAGGCTCTCGATGGTGCCGATTTTAAGGTTGTGTGCGGCAGCCATTTCTCCGAGTTCAGGCAGCCTAGCCATGCTTCCGTCATCGTTGAGTATTTCGCAGATGACTCCCACCTCTGAAAGTCCGGCAAGTCTAGCAAGGTCGACAGCCGCCTCGGTATGCCCGGCTCGGCGTAGGACCCCTCCTGGCATTGCCTGCAACGGGAAGACGTGGCCGGGTTGCACGAGGTCATTGTCATTGCCTGAGGGTGAGGAAAGGATTTGAATGGTGGCTGCCCGATCCGCGGCACTAATCCCGGTTGTTATTCCCCGGGCTGCATCAACGGAGGCTGTAAAGTTGGTTTTGAATGATTCACGGTTTTTGGGCACCATCATCGGCAGCCCAAACCTCTTAGCTGCTTCTTCGGTAAGGGGAACACAGATGAGACCGCGCCCGTGTTTGGCCATGAAATTGACCATTTCAGGGGTAACGGTTTCTGCGGCGGCAATAAGGTCCCCCTCATTTTCACGATCCTCGTCGTCGGCCATGATCACCATCTTGCCGGCCTGGATATCGGATATGAGATCCTCGATTGGGGAAATAAGTATGTCGGATTCCATTATTTTGTGACTTACAATAGCACCATTGTCAGGAGTTTGCTCAATGATGAGGCAGAAGATTCCTCTTTTATCCGACGGAATTTTCCCTATATTGAACTATACCCTCATGAAACCCCATAGCTGGCAATTCCTCAACTTGCCGATACTACTAATTGTTGCCCTTTTCTTCTCCGAGCAGCGGGCTGATTCAAACGTCGTGATCAGTGAGATCATGGCGGTGGCTGACCTGAATTATCCTGATGACGATGGGGAGCCTTCGGATTGGATTGAGTTGACCAACAAGGGGGGGGGGTGCCATTTCACTGGCCGGGCACTACCTCACGAATAATTCCGGGGACTTGACGCGCTGGGAATTGCCGGCAGTTACGTTAGCTGGCAATTCATCCATTCTGATTTATGCATCAGGCAAGGATCGCCGGAACCCTGCTGTGGCTCTTCATGCCAGTTTCACCCTTGATCGTGGAGGTGACTACCTTGGCCTTATTGCTCCGGACGGGGTGAGCGTCGTTTCAGAAATAGCTCCCGGATATCCTGAGCAATTTGAGGGGGTTTCCTACGGGATAGGGGCATCCGGACTTGTGGCTCGTGAGGTTGTTATCCCTCCTGATGCGGAGGTGAATTACCTGGTTCCTGTTGACGGCTCGCTTGGGTCTTCCTGGCAGGAGAATGGCTTTGATGATTCAAATTGGAAGAGTGCCCCGCATCCTGTCGGGTTTGAATCGGCTACCGGGGCCCTTCAACAGGTTCTGGTGACGGATATCTCCTCTGACATGAAAGGCGTGAACGCAGGCGGTTATTTCAGATTCCCCTTCCAGTTTGACGGCAATGATCGCAACGTTGTGTCCGCCCGGCTAAATGTGACGGTGGATGACGGCTATGTTGCCTACCTTAATGGGCTGGAGGTGGCGCGTGCGTATGCACCGCAACCAGCGGTTTGGAATTCAAGGGCTATCGGGGGGCGCCAGGATGGCATTGTCATTTCCGAGCAGCTATCCACTGATCTGTCGGCTTTTACCGGCGCCATTGTTGACGGGACTAATGTGTTGTCAGTCCACGCCATGAATACTTCACCTGGAAGTTCTGACTTTTTGATCGGCGTGGAACTGCTTGCTGACGTTCAGGACACGAGTGCTGGTGCGCAGTATGGTTTTTTTCGTGACCCTACTCCCGCAACTCCCAATGCCATTGTTTTCGGGGCACCTCCTGAGGAGGTGCTTTTTAGTAGACCAGGCGGGCTCTTTGAAGAGGATTTTGATCTTGAATTGAGCTGTGCGACACCCGGGGCAACTATTCGCTATACGACGGATTTGTCATTGCCTTCCAATGAGTTGGGGCGGGAATCCACTGAATATACAGGACCTATCAGGATCAATGGCTCAACCCAGATACGAGCTGCAGCATATTACCCGGGGGCGTTGGACGGACCGACAGGCACCAGTACCTACATAGAGGCATCGGCTCAAGTGCTTAACTTTTCCTCCAACCTGCCAGTCGTTGTCATGACAACCCTTGGCACGGGATCGCCTCCCGCATCAAGCGCCACGACGCGCAAGACGGCATATATGTTTTTTTACGAGCCTGATCCCGAGACCGGGAGAACGAGCTTGAGGGAGGTAGCGGCATTGGGTTCCCGAGCCGGGATCCGAAAGCGTGGCTCGAGCTCGTCAGGATGGCCAAAGTACGCAATGTCTGTTGAGACTTGGAATGATGGTGATGATGAGGATCGTAATATCAAGCCTCTTGGTTTTTCCAGGGAGGCAGACTGGATCCTCAGCGCACGTTACCAGTTTGATCGTGCCCTGATGCGCAATCCTCTCATTTATGACCTGAGCAGGCAGGCCGGGCGGTATGCCGTCAGGACAAAGTTTGTGGAGGTGTTCAATGATGTCACCGGCGGGGAACTCAATAATACTAATGACTACTTTGGAGTGTATACCTTCATGGAAAAAGTGGAGGCTGATGAGAACCGGGTTGAGGTTGAGCGCTTGATGCCCTGGGAAAATGCAGCTCCGGAGGTGACCGGCGGATATATTTTCAAGCGTGACCGTAATGATGCAGGAAGCCCCCCGACCTACAGCGTGAATGGTTCAGGGGGCTCGCTGATACCCCATGATCCCGGTGGAGAGGAAGTGACCGCCCAGCAGAAGGCGTTTATACAGGGGTATCTCAATGAGATGAACACCGCTATTGTCAACCGCTCAGGTGGAGGGGTCAATCCGCAGACAGGCTTGCATTTTTCCGATTACCTGGATGTGGGCTCATTCATTGACCATCACTGGCTTAACGTGCTGGCAATGAATGTCGACTGGGGGCGCCTGAGTGCCTATTATCATAAGCACCGGGTTGGTCTGGTTCATGCAGGCCCGATATGGGACTTTGACCGGACCATGGGATCTGAGGACTCAAGGGATGATAACCCGCGGCAGTGGGATGGGAGCGGGGATTCCAGCAGGACATGGATGGACTCACGTTATCCCTGGTTTGGTAACCTTATCGGTCCCACATCCGATCCCGCGACAGCTTATTACCCCGAGGTAAGGCAACGTCATACCGACCGGTGGTTTGAGCTTCGCAGGGGTGTACTCTCAACGGAGAACATCAACCGTACTATTGACGGGATGGCAGATGAGTTGCGCGAAGCCCAGCAGCGAAACTTCGTCAGATGGGCTGAGAGATCTCCAAATGGTGGCAATTTTCAACAGGCTGGGACCGGAGGATGGGAAGCGGAGGTCTCTCACTTGAAAGGCTGGCTTAAGGCGCGGGCGGAATGGATTGACACCCAATACCTTGCCCCACCTGAATTTAATCACCCGGGCGGCGTGGTTGAGGAAGGGTTTGCGTTGCTAATGACCGGAGACGGACCGGTCTATTTTACCCTTGATGGCAGTGATCCCCGGGCAGTGGGCGGTGGCATTTCCGATTCTGCCATACCTTTTGAGGGAGGTGCCATCAATACGACCCTGCTTGGTGGCGATGTTCCCTTCAGTTACCATGTGCCGGCTGATGCGGGTTTGGGAACCCAGTGGACAGCCCTGGACTTTGATGATTCCCCTGCAAACGGATGGGGCACAGGAAGCGGTGGCGTCGGTTGGGAGTCAGCAGGAGGCACCCTCGATCCCTTCGTTGATACAAATATTTCTGCCGAGGTCAGGGGCATTAATACAGGTGCATACTTTCGCTATGAATTTGATTTTGAGAATGCCCAGAACATCAATGCAATGACCTTGAACCTGTTAATTGATGACGGTTTTGTGGCTTACTTAAACGGGGTTGAGGTGGCGTCATTTAATGCCCCGAACCCTGTCAGTTATAATTCCCGTGCCACAGGAGGACGGGCTGATTCACAGGTTGTCCAGGGGTTGACCCGTAATATCAGTGCAGAAGGATTGGATGCGATGGTCAATGGAAGGAATGTCCTAGCAATCCATGCAATGAACACCAGCCTAGGAGGTTCGGATCTTCTGGTGCTTCCCGAGCTTACCATTAACCACACGGTTTCCTCACAGGCGTTGCGTCTTGATGGTGCGGTTACCGTGACTGCAAGGGTCAGGCAGGGGGCTAAGTGGAGTGCTGCCACCCAAGTGGAATTTGTTGCAGGGGTCCCAGCGGCATCAGCTGAAAACCTCGTTGTTTCTGAGATTATGTACAGGCCCACGCCGCCGACGCCCGAAGAGCGCGCAGCAGGCCATGATGACCGCGACTTGTTTGAGTATATTGAGTTGCTGAATATTTCAGCCGATGAAATTGCCCTGTTGGGATGCCGTTTTACTGATGGGGTTGACTATGGGTTTGATTCCGGTTCGCCCGGCCTGCTTGGAGCAGGTCAGCGCATATTGATTGTCCGTGACCGCGATGCATTTGCCTACCGTTATGGTGAGCAGGCGGCGTTACGGGTGGCTGGTGAATTTGCTGAGGGCACCGGCTTAAGTAATGATGGGGAGAGCATTGCTATTGAGGGAGTGATCGGGTTGATCCGGGAGTTTACCTATAACGACAAGTTGCCATGGCCGGAAGCGGCAGATGGCGATGGCTTCAGCCTCGTGTTGTTGTCTCCGGAAAGTAATCCAGATCATAATATTGCCGAAAACTGGGGTGCCAGTCGCTTTCAGGGAGGCTCTCCCGGTGAGCAGGAGCCTGGCGGTCAATCATTTTCCGAGTGGGCGGAAAGTAACGGGGGAGTGGCGCCCGGTTCGGATTCTGATCGGGACGGTCGCAGCGCCCTGCTGGAATATGCCATGGGAACAGATCCTAATTCCGCGGAATCCTCCGTTGAACTGATGTCCGGGAAACGCAGGTCGATTGAGGTTGATGGTGACAGAGAGGATTACCTTGTTATTGAGTTCACCAGGAGCCTTGATACCTCGGGTGTCGTCATGATTCCTGAGCTCTCGCCCGGCTTGGAGCAGTGGGGGGACACGGAAAGTGAATTGGTCATGATTGGTGAGCAGGACAACGGGGATGGCACTTCCACGGTGTCATACAGGACGGTTCAGCCTTTAAAGCGCCTGCCGGGAATTACCCGTTTTTTCAGGATTCGGGTTGATCTTCCCTGAACTGGATTGGCTAAGGAGGCCTATGCCAATGCAGCACGTCATTCTACCCGGATGGCAGTGCTCATTTGCCTGCAGGCAGTGTCAGCGGATGTGTCATCAGGAGCATGTATGGTAAGGAGGGTGTCTCCGGCCTGTATGGTATCCCCGATTTTACTGATTCCTGAGAGACCGGCTGAAAAATCGATACGATCTTCGGCTTGCTGACGACCACAACCCAGTTCCAGTGTGACTTGGCCGGCTACTTGGGCATCGACATTCGTGACGACTCCTGAATGCTCCGCCCGAAGGTCTCTTTGAACCCTTGCCTTATGAACTTGAGAAAGATCTTCGAGTTGATCTGATTTACCTCCTTGATAATCAACGACTTCAAGGAACTTTTCATAAGCTTTTCCTTCACAAAGCCATTGGCGGAGTTTTTGTCGGGGTGTGCTGCTGAGTGTTGCTGCCAAGTCAAGGGTGATGTCGACTAGGTCCGCATGGCCTTCGCCTTTTAGTGCGGCAATTGCCTCGTTGACCTCCAGGGCATTGCCTACAGTTTGGCCGAGGGGTTGGTCCATCGGGTTATATTTTACGTGTGTCTCAACCCCCATCAATTTGCCGACTGACTGCATTGCTTCGCCAAGGGATCGCGCCTGGGTCTCAGTTTTCATGAAGGCGCCGGAGCCGAACTTGACGTCGAGGACGAGCTTGTCGAGGGATTCCGCGAGTTTTTTACTCATGATACTGGCGACAATCAATGGTTCAGAAGCAACGGTGGCTGTCACGTCCCTTAATTCGTAGAGTTTTTTGTCTGCTGGAGCGATATCAACGGTTTGTCCCATCATGACGACCCCTATTGCCTCTATTTGCCTGAGGGCATTCTCCTTGCTCAGATTGACGTTAAATCCGGGGATGCTTTCCAGTTTGTCGAGTGTTCCTCCGGTAATGCCAAGGCCGCGCCCTGAAATCATCGGAACGATCAGGTTTGTGTCGCACGCCAACAGGGGCGCAAGGACGAGTGACACCTTGTCCCCGATGCCTCCGGTGGAGTGCTTGTCCACTGCGATGCGTTTTCCCTTGCCCGAAAAATGAAGAGACTTGCCGCTTTCCAGCATTGCCCGTGTCAGCGCGGTTGTTTCATCACTGCTCATTCCCTTGAAATAAACGGCCATTGCAAAGGCGCTCATCTGGTAGCGGGGTATTTCTCCCGATGTGAAACCTTTGACCAGTTTGTTTATTTCCAATTCAGTGAGGTCCTTGCCGTCACGTTTCTTTTCTATGAGTGAAGGGATGTGCACGATGAGTTCAGCTTAGTTGCTCAGTGAAAAATGATCGCGAAGGAGCCGGGCGACATAGGTGAAGTCCTCATGCAATCCTGTACACCGGGGAGCGGCATTGCCTTTTCGCTCCAGCACGGGGACTTCCTCACGTGTGTGATCACTTCCTTTCCAGGTTGGATCATTTCCGTGGTCAGCGGTGACAATAAGCAGGTCGTCTGGCCGAATTTGTGAAAGGAACCGTTCCAACCAGTTGTCAAACTCAGTCAGGCAGGCGGCGTATCCGTCCGGATCCCGCCGATGACCGTAAATCATGTCAAAGTCCACCAGGTTAACGAAGAGTAGACCGTCGCGGATCTTGCCCCATTCCTTGTCAACGGCATTCATTCCGTCCGAGTTTGAGGATGTTGGGATACTGCGGCTGATCGCCCTGCCGGCAAAGATATCGTGTATTTTGCCAATGGATATGGTTTCGATACCCGCGGATTTCAATTCGTCGAGGATGTTTGTCGGCGGGGGCATTGAGAAATCACGGCGCCCTGAAGTTCTTTGATAGGGTGGTGTCCTGCCGCTGAAAGGGCGTGCGATGACCCTGGCTATATTGAAAGTATCACAGTGTCGCCGTGCGATTTCACATAAGCAATGAAGCTCATTGAGCGGGATGATGTCCTCGTGGGCAGCAATCTGGAAGACGGAATCAGCTGATGTGTAAAGGATGGGGTTACTGGTTTTCCAGTGTTCATCTGCAAGTTCATTGAGGATGGTTGTTCCGCTTTGGGCATAATTGCCGATAAACTTCACGTTTGCCTCTTTTTCGATCGGGCGAAGGAGTGACTCCGGAAATTCCTTAAATGTTGCAAATGAATCGGTAGTGATTGCGCCCGCGATTTCCCAGTGACCGGTGCAGGTGTCTTTGCCTTTCGACGCAGGACGCATCCAGCCGTAACCGGAACCGGGAAGGATGTTTTCAGGCGCCATTTTCCGCTGGTGGGCAAGGCTCAATCCTAATGAGTTCAGGTGCTTGATCCTGAGTTCTGGCGCGTGCCCTAAGATGTGCCCTAGTGTATCGGCGCCATGATCATCGTAATTGTGGGCATCGGGAGTGCTTCCGATGCCCAGGCTGTCGAGAACGATGACGACTGCGCGCATCGCGCCTAGGTCCCAACAGGGTGCCAGATAGTCTTCAGTTCTGCGGAATCGAGGATGAAGTATGGATTTTGCCCTTTTTTTCCCGACCATTCCCCATCCCGGAGTTTTCTGACTGCTATCCTTTTGAGGTTTGTAGAACTGCCTTTTTTCAGTGTGGCGGCAATCTCATTGTCCCCTGAACCGTCGATAATGGCATTGATATCCATGTGCTTTGCAAAATGCACAGCCAACTCGTCACGATTCCCGGAGAGGATGTTAACGACTCCTCCCGGAACGTCACTGGTGGCAATCACCTCGGAGAGTGTAATTGCAGGCAGGGGAAATTTCTCGGAGGCGAGCACGATCACGGAGTTGCCACTGAGTATGATGGGCACCATGATGGTGGCGAGTGCCAATAATGCGGGTTTGTCAGGACAAATGGCGGCAACAACTCCGGTTGGCTCATGATTTGAAAAATTGAAATGGGAACTGGAAACAGGATTGGTGGAACCAAACACCTGGCTGTATTTATCTGCCCAGCCCGCATAATAGAGAATACGGTCAATGGTGGCGCTGATTTCTGACCTTGCGCTCAAGGCACTGGTTCCACTGCACTCG
Source organism: uncultured Verrucomicrobiota bacterium (assembly GCA_902589825.1). GTDB lineage: Bacteria > Verrucomicrobiota > Verrucomicrobiia > Verrucomicrobiales > DEV007 > CACIUL01. The sequence continues at coordinate 9,090 of CACIUL010000018.1, read as the reverse complement.
GAGATTTCCGTTGCCACTGAGGCAGCTCTTCCCTCAAGCATCTCAGCGATGCGGTAAAGGATCTGCCCTCGCAGGTAGGGGGACATGGCTGCCCAGCCCGGTTGAGCCTTGCGGGCGGCAACAACGGCATCCCGGAGATCCTTGCGGGATGCCTGGCAGTAGCTTGCCAGGTGCTTGCCGGATCTCGGGTGACAGAGGTTTACATATCGCCCGCTTTCTGTCCTGGGGAATTTTCCCCCAATGAACAACTTGTAGGTCTTTTGTATTTCTGTCCGTCCGCTTTTCCGGTTCATCTTGGTGGCGGGAGGGCTAGGCATTTTCCCGGATGTGGATCCAGGCATGGACATGTGGATCACCCCGGAAAAAACATACCATTGAGGGACCTTCAATTTGCCAGACGTCCCATACACGATCATTGCCGAGATCCTCCTTTTCGAAGAAGGCCATATGCAGGTGTTCAAAGCCGGCTTTTTCAATAAGTTTGAGGGCTTCCTGAGAGTCTTTACTCCGGTATGGTGCAAGGATGTCTTTGATGGTGTCCTTAACCTTACCCCTTTGGTCATTGGTAAGCTCTGTCATTGGGATTCCCTCAAGCCCCTTTTTCTTGCCGGTCAGTTCCACGGTCTTGGTGCCTTCCTCATCCCTTGCTTCATCAAGAAGTGCCATTTTGCGTTGCTTGCCACTGAGCATTTGAAAGACCTCGTTGGCTTTCTTGGCCTGATACCAGTAGGCATTGCCGGGGTGGTCGGGTTTCTCGACAAATCCCTGTGCGGCATGTCCATAGAAAATAGGTCCGCCAAAAGCGCTGCCTTCAACCGAGTCGCCATCGCAACGGCGTGTGCAGTGCCGGCCGGTGAGGACAAATTCAAACTTGCCTGTCCCAGGTTTGCCGAAAAGGCCAATTGAGCAATCAGCAAAACCGGCTTTCCCGCTGTCATGTACGACCTGGTTGTAGACAGTTTCCGCATAATCCTCGCTATGAAGCCCCATGAATATTTCTTTTACAAGGGCCTGTTGGTCTGGGGTAAACGAGTTGCCTAGCCGTGGCTTGGTGATGTGCCAGTTATTGTCGACCTTCAGGCGCAGTGGGTGGTCAAAATCAAAACAGATAGCTTTCCGCTGTTTGTTATCCAGGCTCTTGAAGAGCTGAGTGACCAATGTTTCCGAAGAGACAGGCTTGCGCTTTGCTGCCTTTAAAGCGCCTGGCAGTGACAGGCTTGCGCTGCCTGCGGTGGCGGTTGCCAGGAAACGGCGGCGATCCATTTTTGCTGGGTGGTTGTCCTTGTTCATTATGCCACACTAATGCCTAGAAAGCTCCAGCGCGAGCAGGAATGAAAATTGTTGCCTGCCTTGAATCCTTGGCTTCTCTGGGCCATGATCCTCATTATGCAGATTATTTCACGAGTGGCCGCCTTTGTATTTCTGGCTGTATCGGCGTTTTTTCCCGGGGGCTCCATCGCCAACCCTGAGGAGCCAAAGGTAATCCCCGTTTATGACCTGCAGGGGGTGCTCAGTGAGTCAGGTAATACTTCTGCCAGTATCCTGGCGCTCGACCTTAATTTCTCCAGTGCCCGGCCTTTGACTTTCTTTGAGGTGGCCAGCAGCATCGCGGCAGCCGGCAATGACGATCATGTGCCTGCCGTTGTGCTCGACATTGACTCTGCGGGCCTTGAGCTGGCCCAGGTTCAGGAGTTGCGCAGGCTGTTGCTCTCGCTTCGTCAGTCAGGCAAGGATGTTTATATTTACACTGAGAACCTGAACAATGCGACGGCCCTGCTGGGCAGTGTGGCAAATCACCTCACCCTGATGCCTGCCGGTGGGGTGAGTTTCAGCGGATTGTATTCCGAGACAATGTATTTCAAGGGCCTGTTCGACAGGCTTGGGGTCAAGGTTGATGTGGTGCACGTTGGTGACTTCAAGAGTGCCGGCGAGACATTTTCGCGTGAAGGTCCAAGCAAGGAGGCAAGACAACAGGATGCCGAGTTGCTTGATGCCCTTTATGCTGAACTCATTCAGGGTGTGGCAACAGGCAGGGAACTAAGTGAGGATGCGGTAAGGGCGCTGGTCGACGACGGTGCGATGAACCCGCAGCGAGCCAAGGCGGCAGGACTGGTTGATGAACTTGCCTACAGGACAGACTTCATCCGCGGCCTGCGGGAGAAATTCAATGGTGCCCGTTTTGATAACGGCTACAGGCTGCCTGATCTGGAAGGGCCACAGATTGACAGTCTTCTTGACCTGATGAAATTGATGTTCCAGAGCTCGGGATCCAAGCGTATCAAGGAGGATTACATCGTCGTAATCCCGATCGAGGGCACGATCAGTGATGATTCAGTCAAGCCTGTTCGCACCGAACTCCTGCGTGCCGGGCGTGACCCGAAATGCAAGGGGGCCGTGCTGAGAGTCAACTCCCCGGGAGGCTCTGCGCTTGCCAGTGACGTCCTGTGGGAGGCAACTGCCGAATTTAAGGCGAGCGGAAAACCATTTGCTGTTTCCATGGGAGGGGTGGCAGCCAGCGGCGGCTATTACATATCCGCCGGGGCCGATCGGATTTTTGCAGAGCGCGGTACGATAACCGGGTCAATCGGTGTTGTGGGCATGAAAATTGGTATAGGCGGAGTGATGGAAAAGATCGGTATCAGTGTACACGGGCAAAAGCGGGGCAAGTTTGCTGATTTCTCTTCCATGTCCCGGTCAATGAGTGAAGAGCAAAGGCAGGCAACGCGCCGGTCGATGCTGGATGTCTATGCAGTGTTTAAGAAAAGGATCATTGACGGGCGGGGGAAGCGAATTCAAGGCGACCTGGAGCAGTTGGCGGGGGGTAGGGTATATGCCGGATCACGTGCGCTTGAGCTTGGGCTGGTTGACCAGATAGGCGGGGTGACTGATGCAGTTGCCTATGTGGCGGAAAAGGCAGGCCTTGAGGCGCCGCCTGTGCAACTTCTACCTGAGGCTAGGGGTAGCCTTGATGGCTTGTTTGGTGCACCTCCGAAGGAGGATCCCAACGGCGAGTTCATAGGCAGCCGGAGAAAATCAGGTACAGGAAGCGATATTGCTGAGCGCTTGAGTCAGTCAGGCGTGCTTGGATTTCTCGACGAGAATAATCAGAGGGCGGTTGAGGATGCCCTGCGCGCCATTGAAGCTGCCCGCAAGGATCACGTCATGCTGCTGGGACCGTCGATCAGGGTGCGCCTTGATTGAGGTGAGAGTGAAGCTTATGTCATGCTTTCCGGGTCGAGGGCTGCCTCCAGTTGCTCGGCACTGATGCCAAGGTCGGCTAGCTGCTCGGTGCATAGCTGGCGAACGGTCTTGCCTGTCGATACGGATTCCTTGGCGATCTTGGCTGCAAGCTCGTAACCGATTTCAGGAGCCAGGCTGGTCACCATCGAGAGAGAGTATTCAATGAGCTCGCTGCAGCGCTCAGCATTGGCCTCAATGCCTTCAATGCACCGTTGGCGGAAGATACTGCAAACATTGGCAAGCAGGCGGATTGACTCCATTATCGAGTATGCCATGACCGGCATGAAGACATTGAGCTCAAGGTGGCCGTTTGCTCCACACCAGGTGATTGTTGAATGATTTCCAAAGACGCGGGCGGAAACCATGGTTACGGCCTCGCTCATCACCGGGTTGACCTTCCCGGGCATGATGGAGGAACCGGGTTGGGTTGCCGGGAGCTTGATTTCCCCGAGCGCGCAGCGTGGTCCTGAGCCCATCAGGCGAAGGTCATTGGCAATCTTAAAGAGGCTTGTGGCTATGGTGTTGAGGTGCCCATGACACTCAACCAGTGCATCCTTTGCTGCCTGTGCTTCAAAGTGGTCTTCTGCCTCACGAAACTCAATTTCGGTTTTCTCGGCAATAAACTTGATGGCCTGTGCAGGAAATTCAGGGTGGCAGTTAAGGCCGGTTCCTACAGCTGTCCCGCCCAATGGCAGCTCATGCAGTGCCTTGAGTGCCTTATGTGAGCGGTCAATGGATCGCTCGATTTGCTTTGCGTAACCTCCAAATTCCTGTCCAAGCCGGACAGGTGTGGCATCCATGAGGTGCGTTCTGCCGATTTTAAGGATGTCATTAAATTCCTGTGCCTTGGCCCCAAGGGAGAGCTTTAGCTTCTCCATCTCGGGGATGAGGTCGTTTTTTATCGCCACGCCTGCGGCTATGTGCATTGCGGTAGGAAATGTGTCATTTGAGGATTGCCCCTGGTTAACGTGGTCGTTTGGATGGATGGGGTCCTTTGAGCCAATTTCCTTGCCGGCTATTTGTGAACAGCGGTTGGCGATGACCTCATTGGCGTTCATGTTTGTTGATGTGCCGGATCCTGTCTGGTAGACATCGACGGGGAAGTGCTCGTCAAGCTTGCCTTCATAGACTTCCTCTGCCGCTTTCTCAATCTGGTCGGTTAAAGACTTATCCACCTGTCCGAGTTGACCGTTTACCCGTGCAGCAGCCCATTTGATGAGTCCATAGGCGTGTATAATACCGGGCCCGACAGCCTCCCCGGAGACAGGAAAGTTCAGCACGGCTCGCTGGGTGCTGGCTCCATAGAGCGACCCGGAAGGGACTTCCATTTCGCCCATTGTGTCTCTTTCGATGCGGGTTGTGCTCATGATTGCAAGATAGGTTGGTTAATCCAGTGATTCGGGTTGGTGATTTAATTCACAGATATCACATCTGTGGTTGATGTGGTGCATTAGAAGTTGCTGTTTGGCAATTTTTTTTACCAGACTTATCATGATATCCAGCGGCAAAGCGGTTTTTCTTTGGTGTTTTGCTCCGTTGCGGATGTGTTTACGGCAACGAAGGTCGCTGCAATTAAAAGACAAAGAAGGTTTCCTGTCCGTGTGGGTATCTGCTAGAGGTAGTCATCATGAAATGTCTGCTTTTCCTGTTCTTGTGTCTTGGGGCAATGTTGTCCTTTTCGTGTGCTGCTGAAGTGCCGCAGTTTCAGCGCCTGCAATTATCAGATAAATTCTATGCTGAGGGAGTGCATGCGGGGGATTTCAACAAGGATGGCAAGTTGGACGTGGTAAGTGGTCCATACTGGTATGAGGCACCCGATTACAAGGAGAGGCACGAGATCTATAACACGAAAGATTTTCGCCCGAAGGGGTATTCACCGAACTTTAACACATGGGCCTATGATGTGAATGGTGACGGTTGGGATGACGTGATCAGGGTCAGTCACCCGGGGAAGAAGGTTTTCTGGCATGAGAACCCCAAAGGGAAGGGTGCTTGGCGCCAGCATGTGGCGATGGACTCGCTTGAGAACGAGTCGCCGCAGTTTACCGACATCACCGGCGATGGCATACCGGACATGGTGGGTTCGGTTGCCGGACAGTTTGTCTATTTCACCTTCAAGAAAGAGACCGCAACCCAGAAATGGACGCGGCATAATATTTCGCCACCCAAGTCTACAGGAGGAAAGTATACCCATGGCCTTGGAGTGGGAGATGTTGATGGCGACGGGCGAATGGACGTCATTGACAAGGGGCACTGGTGGAGGCAGCCGGAGTCCCTTGAGGGCGACCCGCTGTGGAAAGGTTACCGATTTCAATTCACGCGTCCCGGCGGGGCGGATATGTTTGCCTATGACTTTGATGGCGATGGTGACAATGATATCTTCACGGCTGCCGCCGCGCATGGCTATGGACTGACATGGTTTGAGCAGGCCGAGGGTGAGAATGGGAAGAAAATCTGGAAGAGGCACGTCATCACAGGGGCTAAGCCCGGGGACAGTCCCTTTGGCGTTGTCTTCAGCCAGGCGCACTCTGCCCAGCTTATCGATATTGACCGGGATGGGGTGAAGGACCTGGTGACCGGCAAGCGCTGGTGGGCACACAACGGAAATGACCCGGGCGGCAATGATGCGGCCGTTTTATACTGGTTTAAGGTGATGCGGGGGGGGCAATTCGGGAGAGGCGAAATTTATTCCCTACCAGATTGATGATAATTCCGGCGTGGGAACACAGTTTTTAGCTTCTGATATAAACGGTGACGGCAGAGCCGACATCCTCACGGGCAACAAGAAGGGGACGTTTTTACATCTTCAGCGTGATCCTGCTGAGCAGGAGCCCGGGCCCAGGAAATAATTCCAGGCCCTGTGCAGTGGGAGTTCTTGGGGAGCAATAAGAGCGGATTACCTAAATCCGCGCCATTAGCGGTAATCTTTTGGATACCGGTTCCCGCTCCAGTTCCATTCTTCCACCTTGGCAAGGGTCTCGGCATCCATGGAAATGCACCTACCGTCAGCAAAAAGAACATTTACTTCTTCCGAATAACGCAAGTCAATGGACTGCGTGTCTTCAGCCGAGCGGCCAAAGTCCGTCGATGCCGTGTCCCAATCCAGCCAGGCTTCGCAGAAGGGGTTGTTACTGGCCTGCTTGGCCTCGACAAGGATGATGGTTTCTGCTGGTTGCTCGATTGTTGCCACTCTTCGCTTAAGCTCAGGGTCGGGTATTCCGTTCTCATCAAGTCCGGCAAGTGCGTCGGTGGCGGCATAGGTATTGAGCAGTTCCTCCTCGTCATAGAAGCCTCCACCGCTTTTCCAGCGAAGTCCCTGGGAGACGAAGATGTCAGTTGGCTTCTCCGAGATGAGCTCTTCGATCGTGAGTTCCGGGTTGAGTGCGATGACCAGTTCAGATACCCAGTTGTCGAGTTCCGGGATGGCGGCGTTCCCCTGGATTGCAGGGTAAGCGAGGTTGTTTTGCCCCTGATATAGGGCCAGTGCCTGGCCAATACTGCGCAGGTTTGTCCGTGAATTGGAGGAATTGGCCTTGTCCTTTATGATTCCGTAGATTGGGAATGCTGCTGTTGCAAGGATTGCGATAATGACAATGACAACCAGCAGCTCGATGAGCGTGAAGGCTGATTGGCGGGAACTTCTTGGGGCTGGGGTGTGCATTGCTTTAAAAGCTAGCAAATCCTGTCCATTGAGGCAAGAGCCGAAGCGGAATTCATCCCTGTTTGCGCTTCGGGGGCAGTCCAGCTAGTGTCAGCGGTATCGTGCAGCGCACAGCGGTAATCAATATCGTGGGCCTGAGTCGCCGGCTCATTGGTAAGAATACTCCACACCTGAGGGGATTTGTGGAGGCAAATGCCTGTTGTCAGGTTGAGCCTGCTTTTCCCGCTGTTACATGCACTGCTCAGGCTAGTTACCTGACGGGAAGGCTTCCTTGTGAGCACGGCATCGTGGCAAATGGCTGGTATGACAGGAAACTTGCAGAGCATCAGTTCTGGAAGCAGTCGAATCATCTCGTTGAGGGTGCCAAGCTCTGGGAAGTGCTCAGGGATGAGGATCCAGAGTTTACATGTGCCAAGCTGTTCTGGTGGTATAATATGTATTCCAGCGCGGATTACTCGATCACGCCTCGCCCGATCTACCCTGCCGACGGGCGAAAGGTTTTTGATATTTATACCGCTCCCATGAACATGCGGGAGGAGCTAAAGTCAGACCTCGGGGACTTTCCATTTCCTGCTTTCTGGGGTCCTGCTGCAGGAATTGCCTCCAGCAGGTGGATTGCGGATTCCGCGATTTGGGTGGAGAAAAAGCATCGTCCGTCCCTTTCCCTGGTTTACCTTCCGCATTTGGATTACAGTTTCCAGAAGATTGGTCCTGAGGCACCTGAAGCCGCAATAGAGCTTCGAAGGATTGATCGTATTTTTGGGGAGTTGCTTGCTTTTTACCGGGAGAGGGATGTGCGCGTGGTGCTACTTTCCGAGTATGGAATTACTCCGGTTCACCGACCAGTTCACCTCAATCGCCTTTTCCGTGAACGTGGATGGATCACTATAAAGGAGGAACTTGGGCGTGAAATGATCGACCTTGGGGCGAGCCGGGCTTTTGCCATTGCTGATCACCAGGTGGCTCATGTGTATGTGAATGATATAGGTCTTACGGCTGAGGTTCAGTCCTTGATGGAATCCACCGAAGGTGTTGAGGAAGTCCTGGCCGGCGCTCGCCTTGAAGAGGCGGGAATCAATCATTCACGCAGCGGCGATCTGGTGGCCGTTGCAGATGCCGAGAGCTGGTTTACCTATTATTACTGGCTGGATGACCGCGTGGCTCCCGATTATGCGCGCTGCGTTGACATTCACCGCAAGCCCGGGTATGACCCCGCGGAATTGTTTATAGACCCGGCTATCCGTTTCCCCCGCCTGAAGATAGCAAGGCGGCTGGCTGGGAAAAAGCTTGGTATGCGGATCCTGATGGATCTCATCCCCCTTGATGCGGACCTTGTAAGGGGGTCTCATGGTCGAGAGCCGGAAGATAAAATGGACTGGCCCATCCTGGCGGGCGACTTCAAGAACTTGCCTGAAAACGGAGAATTGCCTGCCACTGAGGTATTTGAACAGCTTTTAGAGCTGTGTTCAAGGCGGCCCAGCTAGCTTCTTTGGGCTGATTATGGCCTTAAGCGGGCCGGAGCCGTTAAATTCGGTTGCGCATGACAAAGTGGCGAATTATTATTCGCGCTCTAATTTGGCGGCCAAGGAGTGGTAGCTCAGTTGGTTAGAGCGCCGGCCTGTCACGCCGGAGGTCGCGGGTTCGAGTCCCGTCCACTCCGCCATTTTATGAATAATTCCCCACCTTTACGGGTTGATGGAAGCCCGTAAAAGGAGGTTGCGCAGCACGCATACCGGGATTAACGATAACGCCCTTTTTAAAACTTTGTTGAAGGGAAAGAGGATTACCAAAAAGAAATAGATATGGCTACGGACATCATCAATAAGATCGAGAGGGAGCAAATTAAGAAGGATGTCACGACTTTTCACGTAGGCGATACAATTAAGGTGCATTGCAGGGTGGTTGAAGGAGGGAAGGAGAGGATCCAGGTTTTTTCAGGGATTTGTGTCGCCCGCAGAGGCGCACTGGTCAATGAGTCATTCACGGTGCGAAAGATCAGCAGCGGCGAGGGTGTGGAGCGTACCTTTCCATTGCATTCCCCTAAAATTGCCAAGATTGAAATTTCAAAGAAGGCAAAGGTCAGGCGGGCAAGGTTGAATTACCTGCGTGACCGCTTGGGTAAAAGTGCCACAACGCTCAAGGAGCCAAGGGGTAAAGCGAAGGGTTCACTTGTAGGCTCCGGCGTGGCA
>CACIUL010000017.1 GCA_902589825.1 uncultured Verrucomicrobiota bacterium | reverse complement strand
GGGGATCAAATAGTCAATGCCCATATGGGTGAAAAAAGCTCATTACCGGTTGAAAAATACGGGCAAATGGGCAGACAAAATCTTGACTTCGCCTTCTCCTGCTAAATCATAGAAACAGGGAAAACGTTAATTATGAAATCAATCTTACAACTTCTGGGACTGACAGCAATGGCTTGTATGTCGCTCTCCGGCATTGAAGCCAAGCAATTTGAGGACAAGTTCGGCCGGGTAATGGTCGCCGAGCTGGTATCCCACACGGGTGCTGATGGCAACATTGTGAAGATCGACAAGGACGGGAAGAAAATGGATGTCAAGATTGATGTCTTCAGTGAAAAAGACCAGCAATTCATTCGTGACTGGATGAAGAAAACCCCGCCGACCCTTGCTTATGCCTTCAGGGTGGAAGCCGTGAAGAAAAAGCAGTCGGAGGCAACAAAAAGTTCCCGCAGTTATTTCTCCAGCAGCAAGACGGAAGTCTATGTGTATGAAATCACGGTCACCAACCTGACCAGGCAGCCGGTCAGCGACCTGCGAATCGATCACCGCACTGTTTCTGCTGGCAGGTCAAAATCCCTGAAGTTCCAGCGCGGAACTGAAACCGTAAAGGGGCCATTGCGTTACAACGAGCAATACACCTTTGTGAGCACAGCTAAAATCGAAAGTGCCAGCGGGCGCAGTTACCGCGGATATGGATCATCCTACAGTTTCAAGGAAAGCCTGCTGGGAGTCATCCTGAGGATATATGGTCCCGATGGTGAACCGGTTAAGGAGTGGAAATCGCCGGGGAGCAGGATGGATCCGGTAAGCTGGGGAGATTCAGAACAATCCGACACGCGCCAGCGGGGCTTTACCGGAGAAGATGATAATGACCGTGACCGTGACCGTGACCGTGACGGTGACGGCGACCGTCCACGTTTCGATGAAAAGGATATTGATGCGCTCAGGAAACTTCTGCAGGGCGGTGAAAATCCGTTCCGGAACAGGGGAGGAAATGATGGTGGTGGCAGGGCCCCCGATGTGAAGCCGGAGGATTTTTCCAAGAAATTTGGTTCTCGCTAAAGCGCTAAAGCGCAACTTCCTTTCATCCGTCAATCAGGCTTACATCGCAAACTCATTGCGATTGTCTTCCTTGTTTTCACTGGCATCCTCTACACGCCGGGTCTCCCACTTGTCGAGAGTAGCCTGCTTGAACAAAGCCCGCTTTAAATCCTCAAGAATCAGGTAAACGCAGGGCACGAGAATCAGCGTGATTGTCGTGGCAAAGAGAATCCCGAAGCCAAGGGAAATCGCCATCGGGATCAGGAACTTGGCCTGCAGGTCCGTTTCCAGGAGCATGGGCGTCAACCCGGCAAAGGTGGTCAATGAAGTGAGGAGAATGGGCCGAAATCTGGCAACACCAGCACCCCAGGCAGCCTCAATCACGGATCGACCCCGGATGCGGTGGCGATTGACGTAATCAACAAGAACCAGGCTGTCATTGACCACCACTCCCGACAAGGCGACGATCCCGCACATTGACATGATACTGAGGTTTGCTCCCATCAACATGTGACCAGCCACTGCACCAACGATCCCAAATGGAATAACGCTCATCACGATCAGGGGCTGGATATAGGAGCGCAGGGGAATGGCCATCATTACGAACATGGCCAGCAAGGCCACGAGGAATCCCACTCCCATCTCCTGCATGCTCTGTTGCTGATCTTTCTGCTCTCCCTGAAACTCGTATTTTATCCCGGGAAAATTTTTTCCAAGTTCCCTCAAGGTATCCTCCTCCAGGGTTCGGCGCGCCTCGTTGGCATTTGCATTCGGGTTGTTCTTGTCGATATCAGCTGCTATGCGTATCGTCCGCATCCGGTCGGTTCGCTGGATGGTTGCAGCCCCCCTTCCCTCACCAAACTCAACAACCGCGGAAAGCGGAACCTCATTGCCCTCGCGTGTACGGACTTTCATCTGCTCGATATCCTCAAGCGAAGTGCGCTCGGATCGCGGGTAACGCACCATCACCTTGATTTGATCCCGCCCACGTTGCAACCTCTGCACCTCCTCACCATAAAACCCCCTTCTCATTTGGCGGGCGACATCAGCCAGCCTCAATCCGAGGGCTTCACCGGCAGGCAGCAGGGATTCGAGGATTACCTCCCGCTTCCCGCTCCTGTCACTGTCATTAATGTCAATGACACCCTCGATACCGGCGAGGGACTCCTTCACGTGCTCGGTGGCACTGCGTAACTGCTCAAAATCCCCGCCACTGATCTCAAGGTCAATGGCATTGCCGCCACCCGCTGCCTGGCTCTGGAAGCTGATTTCAGCCACTCCGGGAATATCCCCGGCAAGTTGACGCCACTGGGCGGCAAGTTCCTTGGCCGTAACCTTACGTTGCGCACCAGGCAACAACTCCAGAGAAACCTCACCCAGGTTGGAACCCTTGGGAGTAATTGGGGTAAACCCGGTCTTGAATGGCTGGCTGCCGACACTGGCCAGCATATGCAACACCAGGGGCCTTCCCAAGTCGCTTGAATGGATCTCGTTTAGTTTCTTGGCAGCAGCCTCAACTCGCGCAACCGCCTCAGAGGTAGCCTCAAAGGCAATGCCGTCAACCATGGTAATCTTGGTCGCGATAATCTCTGCCTCCACCTCAGGAAAAAACTCCATCTTGATACGCCCGCCACCAACAATACCCAGCGTAATGGCAAATAGAGCAAAGAAAACGGCCAGGACAAGATAACGGCCGTGCAGGGCACGGCGAAGCACCGGGCGGTAAAAGATTTCCACGAAACGCTCAAGCCCCCGGGCAATACGGTCCTGAAACCTCAGAACAGCACCTTTGCGGTTGTTGCTTCCTGCCGGCTTGAGCATCGCAAGGTGAGCGGGAAGGATGAACTTCGACTGCAACAGTGAGAAGAGCAGTGTCGGGATAACGATCCATGGAATGTTGCGCCAGATCCTGCCACTGACCCCGCTGATCCCGAGCATCGGGGCAAAGGCAATGGCAGTGGTCAATACGCCGAAGATAACAACCACTCCCACCTCGTGAGTTCCTCTCCATGAGGCCTCACGGGGATGTTCCCCGGCCCGGATTCGCCGGTAAACATTTTCGCCGACGACAATGGCGTCATCCACCACAATACCAAGCACGAGGATGAAAGCAAAAAGCGTGATCATGTTCACTGAAATGTCCGTGTAGGGCATCATCCAGATGGCACCGGCAAAGGATACCGGAATACCAATTGTCACGAGCGCTGCAAGACTTGGCCGAAGAAACAGGGACAACACGATCAGGACCAACATCAATCCCCAGAACCCATTTCTGGCTAAAAGGTCCAGTCGTCCCTCCAGCATCCTTGAGCTGTCATTCCATATTTCAAGGGACACCCCATCGGGAAATTCCCCGCGAGCCTGCTCAATGTATGCCTTGGCTGCACGAGCCACGTTCAGCGTGTCCTCGTTGCCGATGCGAAACACCTGGATCGTGACCGCATTCCTGCCGTCAAAGCGATTGCTCATGTCTACGTCCTCAAAGCCATCGACAACGGTTGCCAGTTCGCCGACCACCACCTGGGTCCCGTCAGGGCGGGTAATCACTGGGATGTTTTCAAAGCCCTGCGCAGTGTAACGCTTGGCCTCAGCCTTGATTAAAATCTCCCCGGCATCCGTGCGTACCGATCCCCCTGGCAGGTCAAGGGATGAGGAGCGAATCGCTTCCGCTACCTGCGCAAAGGTTAAACCGTATCTACGCAGGGTATCCTCGGAGACATTAACGGAAATCTCGTAGGGACGCACCCCTGAAAGGGCCACCTGGCTGATACCGTTATCCTTGCGGAACAAGGATCCAAGCCGGGCAAAAAAACCCCGTGGAGGCGCAGGCTGGAAAGATAACAGGCCATCTCGCACTTGTTCCGCATATCCACGCAGCGTGCGCTCATCAGTATCGGCGGAAATGGCCACCGTGAGCACCTGGTTCTTGATGAGAATCTCCTCGTAAACCGGTGCCTCGGCGTTTTCAGCAAGGTTCTCAATGGCATCAACCCTGCTCTTGATGTCATCCAGCAGATCGCGCAGTTCAAAGTTACTGGCAACCTCGACATAAATGACACCGTATGAATCAACGGAAGTCGACTTCATCATGTCGATGCCCTCCAGATCCTGGATGGCTTCCTCAACAGGGATACAGACTCCCTTTTCGACCTCCTCAGGCGTCGCTCCCGGATAAGCAATTTTTACCGCCACATAGTTGGTAGCCGTTTCAGGGAAAATCTCCTTTTCCAGCTTGAACCAGGTGGTCAACCCGGCAAGCAATACCGCCCCCATGATGAAGTTGGCAGGAATGTGGTTGCGTGAAAACCAGTGAATAATGTTACCCATTTTTCCTGTTAGTCACCTGACACTGCTGCACCGTCATCCAATCCCTTCGTCCCGGAATCTGCATTGACCTTAACCGACATCCCATCGATTACATTGGGAACCGGACTGATGGCAACAAGCTCCCCCTCATCAATCCCCTTACTGACAACAACTTCATCGCGCTCCGTGCGAATGACGGTGACCGAGCGCAACTCGGCAGTCCTGTCTGCATTCACGACCAGGATGCGATCCTTGCCATAAAATGCCCTGCGGGGAATCCGATAAACCGATGTCAGCAACCTGCCGGTTAATTCAGCCCGCAGGAAAATCCCAGGAACAAGGAATTTTGCAGCGGTGGTTCCTGGCTTGCCGGGCTCGATCCCGGCAACAAGGAAAACTGACTGGCTGCCGCGGTCAACCTGACCCTCGGTGCGCAGCAGACTGCCTTTCCACGTAACCTCCTCGCCGCCGAATCCCGCCATGAAGGTCACTTCCACCTTGGATGTCATGTCGATAAACCTGAAATCCTCAAGTGACACCGGCAGGCGCAGCTCAAAATCCCGGCTGAATAAATCGGCAATCAGGGCACCGGAAACCAGTAAGGATCCCTTATCGGTGAATGTGGCCTTAAGCTGGCAGGAATAGGGGGCTCTGACCTTTGTGCGCAACAGGTCACGCTTTGCCTTATCCAACGCGGCTTGAGCCGCATCAACACGCTTAATGGCACTGCTTAACTGGGGTTTGCGCAGAACCAGTTCACTCGCCTTCCCTCCACCACCAAGGGCTTCCCAGTCGCGTTTGGCCTGTGCTGAGAGCGCATGTTCCTTCTCCAGGTTCAGGGCAGCAGTTGCAAGCTCGGAAGCCGCCAGTATTTCTGCCGCCTCATAATCCGAACGATCAATCTCGATCAATATCTCATCCTCTTCAAAACGTTCCCCCACCTCAAACTTCGGAGAAACCCAGACAACCTTGCCTGAAACCTCTGCAGCCAGTGATGTCCTGCGACCGGGTATCACTTCACCTTGCGAAGCAATCCTCACTGCATAATCGGTCCTGCTTGCCTTGGTGACATCGACGAAAGGCAACTGGATGCTACGGGGTTTTTGGGCAGCTTTAGGCTTGGTTTTGACCAGCACCCAACTGATCCCCACCCCGGCAAGGACAATACAAACAGACAATACAATTTTAACCCAGTTCTTCATTTTTCCTTCTCAATGCTCCCTCCTAGTGCAAGGTGCAGGTTAACCCGGTTGTATAGGCGCAAACGCCGCAATGTCAGCACCTGGGACCGCACACCAAGCATCTGTCTCTGCGTGAGCAATAGACTCGTCGCATTACCCACACCCCTTCTGTATTCATCCAAGGAACGGTCAAAGGCGGCAATCAAGTCCTCCTCTGCGGCCCGTAATGCCTCCTCCCGCTTGCGTAATACAACCTCATTATCAAGCCGTGTCTCAACCTCACCAAGCGCCTTGAGAACAGCTCGCTGGTAATCAATATAAGCCTCGGACTGGTCAAGCTTACGCAACTTCAGGTTCCCAAGGACTTCCCCTGCGCGAAAAATCTGCTGCCCAAATCCCCCCGCTATACTCCAGACACCGAGGCCGGAATTGGTTAATTGCCTTAATGATTCACTCGCGGTACCGCCGCTTCCGGTAAGCTTAATCTGGGGAAAAAGCGCCAGCTTTGCCTCCTTGATACGCCGATGCGCTGCCGTTAACCGCCGCTCAGCGGCAATAATGTCCGACCTCCGAAGCAAGAGACCGGAAGGAACTCCTGAGGGCGGTGGAACCGGCATCTCCGGAAAGCCCCCGGATGCTTCCAGCTCGGCAGCAGGATAACGCCCGAGCAATAACTCTATCTGTCGTTGTGCCGCACGCTTTTGTGCACGGCGCTCCTCAAGCAATGCCTTGGCTGTCTGAACATCAGCAGATGCCACGCGCACCTGCGAAGCTGAACCGTTGCCTGAATCAAATGCGTCGCGCACCGTACGTTGCGTCTCAACGAAACTGGCCAACCCCTCTTCACTCAAGGCGATTTGCTCATTGGCCTCAAGAAGCGCAAACCAGATCTTGGCCGTCTGGGCAGCCAGGGAGGAAGCCACCCCGCGCAGATCCTCGGACGCTGCCTGAACCTCTGCAATATAAGCTTCCTGACCGGCCCTGATACGGCCCCACAAGTCCACCTCCCATGATAGGTTTAGTGAAGCCCCGAAATTATTCGACAACGCCTTGGCAATTTCCCCGTCCCCACCACCACCGGACTTCTCACCAAAAGGAAATCCGATAAAGGCCTGCTGTGCACGCCTCCCCTCAACACTTGTACTCAGAATGGGAAATTTTCTGGAACCTGCAATCCTGGCATTTGCAGCGGCTGTCTCAACCCGGACGGCTGCTTTCTTGATATCCCAGTTGTTTTTCTTTACATCCTCAATTAATTCCTTCAGCACCCGGTCACCTGAAAGCTGGCTGACCCAATCTGTCGATACGGCTGATTCATCCAGCCTGCTGCTGTAGGCTGCAGGCAGATCCACTCCGAGAATATCCTTATTTGAAGGGGGTATTTTTGCCACGCATCCTGACAAGGCGAAGGCAAGACCGACATGGATCAGGGACCGCAAGCTCATCTCAACCACCCTGTTCATTTCCCGGCCTCCATTTCCCCCGCCGTAAGGCCAGCGGCTAGAAAAATCACCATCTCCTCACGCAACACCTCAAAAGAAGGCAGCTCACAACGCCCCTGCGAAAGAATTGCCAACTTGTCATGATGGAACAGGGAATGTGCCATCGCCCCTGCCATGAACATCAACCGTAAATGGGCGGTATTAGAGCTTACACTAGGGCAGGACGCACAAATAATCTCCACAAAGCGGGCAACCACCTCGGGAAATTGCCGCATCACCAGCCTTGAAACCCGTTCATCACGAGCTGCCATGCAGCGACTCATGAGTTTAAAAAAACGGTTATCCCCGTCAATCCCACGCGCAGCAGCCTCAAGAACCGGATCAATAAACGCAATGACAATGCTTCTTACATCACACTGCCCTCCCTGCCGGATACCATCGAGGATCTCGATCCTCTTGCGGTTAACCGGCTCCACGTGCCTGGCCACCACAGCTTCAATCAATGCCTCCTTCGAACCAAAATAATAATTAACCGCAGCAAGGTTCGCCCCGGCATCAGTCGTGATAGCACGAAGGGAAACGGCATCAAACCCATGCTCGGCAAAAAGTCGCTCCGCGACATCCAATAGCCGCTCCCTGGTATCAGTTGGAGCCTCATTGACAATTGCCGACATATTGTGAATATAGGCACAAACGACCGTTTTAAACAAACGTTTTATTCGATGTTCAGCTTCAGTCGCCGATGACCTGGTTCATTTTATCTTGGCCTGTGGCCACATGGACCTTCAAAGTCATTAATGAGTGAAAACCCCCTCAAGAGCGACCGAGTTTGATTTGCGCAATGGTGATTGCGTTGAAGGAATGCGAACCATGGAAGCGGCCTCGGTGGATGTCATCGTCACCTCTCCCCCATACAACCTCGATATCAGCTATCGCAGTTTTGAAGACTCGGCTGCGCGTGACGAATTCCTGGATTGGTGTGATGTCTGGAGCGATGAGGTCAATAGGGTAATGCGCGAGGATGGCTCATTTTTCCTTAACCTGGGTGCTTCACCAAAGAATCCCTTTCTCCCCCACGAGCTGCTTTTGCGCTTACGTGAAAAGTTTGTCCTGCAAAATACGATCCACTGGATTAAATCAATCACGGTTGAGCAGCGGGATGGCGGAGAAATTTCAGTAGGGCATTTTAAGCCCATCAATTCCCCCCGTTATTTAAACGACTGTCATGAATATCTATTTCACCTGACCCGGAAAGGTTCCACGAAAATTGACCGCCTCGCAATCGGTGTCCCCTATTCAGACAAGAGCAACATCAATCGCTGGGAACACACCAAGGGCAATGATGTGCGGTGCAGGGGCAATACCTGGTTCATTCCCTACAAAACAATTCAAAACCGGGACAGTCAACGTCCACATCCTGCGACCTTTCCGGTTGAACTGGCACGCAGATGCCTGGCTCTTCACGGCAAGGGGGAGCAAACGGTGGTGCTGGACCCCTTCCTTGGCATCGGGCACGCGGCACTGGCGGCAGCTGAGTATGGCGCAAAACGATGCATCGGCTTTGAGATTGACAATGAATATCTGGAAACTGCCCGGCAGCAGGTTGCCGAGGTGCAGGGAATGCTCTTTTAACCCTTGAAAAGGATCATCCAAAACTGATGGCATGAACCCGGGCGTTGGACTAACATTCCGGTGCATGAAAAACTATTCCTGGGAAAACTCTTTTCTGGAAATCTTTGAATCCTGCACGGAACGCTACCGGGCAGGATCAAGAGATCCGGCAGCACTCTATATGCCGGACGAAATGGCGTTCATCAGCTCCATTGGCTATAAGCCACGAGAGTTTTTTGATTTTATTGAGGATTATGTCGATGAAGGAGAACCAAGTCCCATTACTGCGCTTCTTATTGCCTCAGTGCGTCGTGATTATTTCCTCAGTCAACAGGATTGCCAGCCAAGCATTCATGAAGTCACCCCCGATGAACTTCCTCCAAGGGATGCCGAACTCGATGGCATACGCTGGTTACCAAGAATCATCACGAAAGCACGCGCAAAACTGCGCGGGGAACTTCATCCCGACATCATGTATGCCTGCGGAGGTGACCGCAATTTCCTCCGGCAGCACGATATTCACCCGGCAGACTTTCTTCGCTTCCTCTGGGGGGCCGGAAACGACGAAGAGAAAATTGCCGGGTATGTGAAGCAGTCCCGTTAATTAACGCCCCCCGCCCAGGTCTACCCTGGGGATACCAATGACTCCACCACCCACCGGGTCGCGCACGCTGCCATCCGCGGAGATCAGCTTGATCACCGGTGTATTGCCTCCCACGTGCCAAAAAATCTGGCGCACGCCGGCTGCATCAAGCTGATCAAGTTGTCCCTGGGAAATGCCGACTTCCAGGGCAGGTTCAAAAACAAATGATTCACTGAAATTATGATGCCCTGGCCGGTATGTCTGTGAATAATATCCCTGCAGGACCAGCGGTGTTGCTGTCAAGCCGGTGATCGTCGTTGCAACCCATTTCTCAAGAGGAGCCGTATAGCCGGCAGTCGGTCCTGTTGGATAGGGTGGCCAGTAGAACTGTGTCTGCAATGACACCTTGCCCCGCACACCTGACCGGGTCTGCAGCAGGCTGCCCTCCTGCGGCGGATCATCCGGATGACCGGGAATCAGCCGGACCACGTCCTGCCGGGTAGTCCCGGGATCCGCCCCCTGCCAGCCTATCGAAAAATCCAGGACCGGTCCGGGGTAATCAGCACCAAGGTAAAGACTGTTCTGAGCGAATGAGCGAATGGGATCCTGCGAGTATTCAGAGCCGGAGGGTAATAATGCCTCCAGCCACAGGCCTGTCCGACCTGCTCCGGATGTCCACATCCATGCGTCCCGGGCATAGGTTGACTGCCCTTGGGCACGTGTCGTGAACTTGTGGCGGGGCCAGAGAGCAGGCCGACCTGAAAACAACTCCACGGAACCTCTCAGGGCAATATTCACATCGGCTTCCTGGACGATTGACCGTGAAAGAGATTCAGGATTCACCCAGCGATTGTCTCCCCGTAATGACCAGGTTGACTTGAGGCGGTGATTACCCATCACGGTACCATACTCTCCCTGGAAAACCTCCAGTGATTGCTGGGCATCAATAAGTGCGATCCCTGGAGCCTGCATGTGACTGGCACTGGGCACCTCACGCATTTGCTTTATCATCAACTTTCCGTCCGTTAACCTTTTATACTCAAATTCCAGCCGGGGACTGGTTTTCTCCGGAAAATGCTCCACGAACGCCTCCCCAAGATCAAAAATCATGCTCCCAAATTCCAGGTAGTCATCCTCCCAGCGCATTACCGCCTCTTCACCAAGCCGGCATAATGAAGAGCGCTGTTGCATATTGGCCCCCTCGAAATTTGAATTGCCCCTGTAGATATATGTCTCCACCACTTCAGGGATTGCCCCGCCCTCGGGATTGGTTACCGAAACCGCACCTTTCTGGCTGACCATCTCCACCTCAATGGAAACAGACCCAAAACTCGTGTTCCGTTCGGAAACCGCCACGCCGTTGGCAGCCTCAATCTCGTCGGGAAAGGAATAATGCACCAGCAGGGCCATGCCAACCTGGGATTCATCAACCCCGTGACGCAGGCGCTCAAGGTAGGCGTTGAGGTTATAGAAGCTCGCATAAACTTTTCGCATGGCCCTGAATACACCACGCTCTTCCTCCTGGTCGGGATCACAGTGTGACGGACCGGTATCATCACCGTCGGTATCATCCATGATGCAACCGCTGTAGCTGTCATATAAACCGGCACCAACAAATGCATCACTGTCCTCAACATTGGTACTGCTGCGAAAACGCAGCTTACGCTGAGCCTCAAAGGGTGAAAGGCTGTCCAGAATTTCCTGCTTCCGGGGTGCAGAAAAATCCGCTGTGCTCTTGATCAGGTCACGGACCTCCTGCAGTGCAGTTGTCAGGGCGGCAATGTCAGCCGGCCACTGGGCATGGGGTTCAAGGCGCAATGCAATCTCCTCTCGCAAGGTACGCCCACCCAGGTCCTGGTCCATGTAGTCATCCCATAAATCAAAGGTAAAGGCCATCGCCTGTGGCGAACTCTCCGGGATCACCCTGCGTAAAAAACCGAAATTGGCTGCCTTTCCACCGACATGACGGATATCCTCAGGCCATACAGTGGACAAATCCGCAACGGAAATCGATCCCGCTGGCAGCTTTGAGCCAAGGTCGAGGTCAGGAGGCGATTTCAGGCCGAGGATCTCATCAGCGTAATCATCAGGAACTGTCGATGCATCAAGAATACTGAAGTTACAACTTCCAAAATAGCCACTCGAAGTACGGAACGCCACCTGTTTTCCCTCAAGTTGGAGAGCTGTAGAACGGGACGGCTCATCCTCGAGGTAAGCAAATGGGATCCCATAGGATTCGGCAAGGATTGCCACGTGAGAATTGGGCGTGGTTGGAGTTAAGGTGAGAATACCCGCAACAAATGGAAGTTCTGCAGGCACAAGGTCGGTAAGCAGGATGTCCGTGGGCAACAAATCACCACTGGCATAGGCGGCCTCAATCTCATCATGGGCAAAGTAACGCAGGCGGCCGAGCGCCCAGCCACCGACATAACATCCCCCGGTCCCTGACCAGCGGTCAGGCTCAGCCAGGTCAATGCCGTTGGCCGAGAAATACTCCGCCTCCGCACGGGCAGCGGCTGCATGCGAGGCAGTCGGCATATAAAAGCCATCCCATTGTTCTCCACGTGTTATCCTGCTCTCCATGACTTCATAAATGTATCGCAGCATCTCACGCGGATAAGGTTCTTCACCCACCACCTGAATAGCGAACTCGTTGGTATAGGGAGCCACAAGGACTGCTCCAAGAATGGCCTGCTGCCCTTCCATGGACAGAGTTACCGAATCAAATTCGCCAGCCGACATGCCCATGAAAGGCGCAAGTAATTCACTGGCAAAATTATAGTGAAAGAGATACTTGCCCGAGTCCTGAAAATAAACACGTGTGCAATCATCAATGATAATCAGGAACTTAACCCATTTCACCGTCACGAAAGACTCACCCAGATTCCCTGATAAAAAAGGTTCCTCAGGCAGTGTCAGCTCATTCTTCCAGCTCTTGTTGGGGGCAATCACAGGAGGAATCGATTCCACAACCCGGAAAAGCCGGGAAGCGGAAGGCATCTCGACAGGGACATCCCACTGGGGGCTCCCCTTGCGGGCAGCAGCTATACCCCACGGACCAGAACCGTCATTAAATTCGACTCGCTGAGATCGAGAAGGAGTTCCTGAAATCTGCAGGGTTAACCCCTCATCACTATAACTGAAATCCAGCGCCGGTTCAGCAGCACAGGGAATCACCGCGAAGATAATCACGGCCACAGGGGGCAACAGCCATTCTCTCATCACCCCAGAACTTAACCTCTATAATCACTTACCGCCAGCGAACATTGCGCCACAAAAGCTCCTCGTCATCGAAGACAAAATCTGCATCAAACTTCCCCCCCTGGAGCAATCCCGGCAACCAATACTGGTCATCACTCCACATTTTCTCGTAAGGCACCCGATCAACTGGACACCAGAAGGGGTCAGCTTCAGGAGTTTCATGAGCCTCTCCGGAAAACTCAAAAGAACGAAACACAACACAGTGCAGGGCAAGACGCTCACCGTGAATAAACTGGAAGCGCAAGATTCCCATCTCCTCCGGGTTCCAGACATCAATGCCCACTTCCTCGGAGACTTCCCTGACTGCAGCTTGCGAGGCGCTCTCACCTTGCTCTATCTTGCCCCCCGGGGCATTCACCTTGCCGCGCCCCAGGCCGCTCTTTTTGTGAATTAAAAGGATTTCACTGCCACGATGCAGAAAAAGCAGGGTTGCCCGCATGCTGGGCCGCCAACTCGTCCAGTCTATAGACGCGGGATCCAACGGATACTGATCTTCGTTCATGAAGCTGTAAGAAAGAATAATAAGACGTTAAAAGCTCGCGTCGATATTAAATTTTGGTGACTCGCCGGCAACTCTCAACAAAATACCCGGCAGGATACCTTACAGGAAAAACCTACTCCTCGATGCCGAGGCAACCAGCCCGCTCAATACCCTTCACCAGCCCCATGGCCTTGTTGACGGTTTCATTGAACTCGTAATCTGGATCAGAATCTGCCACCACTCCGGCTCCGGCCTGCACATAGGCCTTTCCGTCTTTGAGCACCGCAGTCCTCAGCGCAATGCAAGAGTCATGATTGCCATCAAATCCAAAATAGCCGACAGCACCGGAGTAGGCACAACGCTTGCTCTTTTCCAGCTCATTAATGATCTCCATTGCCCGGATCTTCGGTGCTCCACTCACCGTTCCTGCAGGAAAAGTCGCGCGCATGACATCATAGGAATTTTTACCGGGAGCCAACCTGCCTGTTACATTTGAGACAATATGCATGACGTGGCTGTAACGTTCGACAATCATGAAATCCTCAACCTTCACGCTCTCGTATTCGGAAACCCTCCCCACATCGTTACGGGCAAGATCTACGAGCATGATGTGCTCCGCCCTCTCTTTAGGATCACTCAATAAGTCCTTGGCCAATGCATCATCTTCCTCAGGAGTTTCGCCTCGCCACCTGGTGCCGGCAATCGGCCTGATATCAATACGGCCGTCAATCGCCCGGACGTGAACCTCCGGGGAACACCCCACCAGGGAAAACCCTTCCTCAAACTGCAGGCAAAACATGTAAGGGGATGGGTTCACCGCCCTTAATGCCCGGTAAAGGTCAATGGGCTGGCCGTCGTAATCAACCTCAAAGCGCTGCGAGGGGACAATCTGGAAGACGTCCCCCGCGTTAATGTATTCCTTCGCCCGCTCAACCATGTCACAGTATTCCTGCCTTGTCGTATTACTGATAAGCTCAGCAGGCGGGGTGGGGATCCCGCCAACCAGTGGCTGAAAGGCTGCCGTGCTGGTAAGCCTCTTCGCAGTCTCTTTGATGATTCTTCTGGCAGCCTCATAGAGCGCATCCGCATCCTCATCACCACCTGTCATGACATTGGCAACAATCAGCAGCTTGCGCAGGCGGTGGTCAAAAATAACCACCGTATCGGTAACCATAAAAATCATGTCAGGAAGACCTAATTGGTCTGGGGGCGGGGCAGGTATACCCGGCTCAAAGTAACGCACCGAATCATAAGATAGGTAACCAACAGCCCCACCGTAGAACAGAGGCAATCCCGGGTCTGACACAGGCTTATACTTTGCCATGAATTCCTCCAGGTCCTTTAGCGGGTCACCGGAACTACTATCAAATTCACGGCTTTCACCCTCTTCAGTAACCTTGACTACTGTACCCCTTGCCTCAATCACCGCGCGTGGGCCACTGCCGACAAAGGAATAGCGGCCTACACTCTCACTGCTTTCCGCTGATTCCAGAAGGAAGCAGTTCCGGCCATCGGAAATCTTATGAAACGCCGAGAGCGGCGTCTCATAATCTGCCGTCATTTCGGCATAGACAGGGATGAGGTTGCCCCTCGAGACACGTGCCTTGAATTCTTCAAAGTTGGGCTGTAGCGGAAAATCAGGCAAGGCGTATCAGGATTGGGTATTCAATTCCCCCGAAAAGAAGGCTGGTTGACATGGCGTTTATCTTTCAACACACATTAAATAAAATGAAAACCGGCAAATCCTAAATGAATAACGCCAACTCTCCCTGCAAATTCTGCCTGTCATCCGGTGGTCCTGCAACATCTACAGCCATGTTATTCACCGGGAATGGACCACAGGGCGCATCTCGCTCGGCACAAATTACTTCAACTTTATTCGCGGCAACCTCCTGAAGAACGGCATTCACGGCCTCCGTGGCAACTACAGGACAATTACAATCCTCACTCAGGTGACCAAGTATCACCCTTTGTAAGTGCCCTTCAGTGGCAATTTCCTTAACCAGCGCCGCTGTCTGGGCATTGGACAAATGCCCGTGCCTTGAAGCAATTCTCTGCTTAAGCGACCATGGCCTGTGATTGTCATTCTGGAGCATCACGTCATCATAATTTGCCTCAATAAAGAGCGAGTGTACACCCTTCAGCGCAGCCTGCATCGATGCTGTCACATGGCCGAGATCACTGGCAAACCCAAGCACAGCGCCACGGCATGAAAAGACATAGCCCATGGGATCGACCGCGTCGTGCATCACCGTGAAGCCGTTAATCTCCACATCCCCCACAGAAAAGGGAACACTATGCTCTATAATCCTCCACCCACCCGGGTTTTCAAACCCCGAGGAAAGCGATTCACGGGTAACGGCACTGCAATAAACCGGTTTGTTTACCTTACGACAAAACACCTCAAGCCCGCGCGTGTGGTCACTGTGTTCGTGGGTCAGCAGGATACCATCAATACTTTCAGGGGTGATGCCAAGTTTTGCCATGCGTAGATGCAGCTGCTTGGAACTAATACCCGCATCTACAAGCAGGCGGGTATGGTCAGAGAACACGAGGGCACTGTTTCCAGAACTCCCGCTACCCAGGGCGGCAAAACGAAGCATACAAAGGATTTAAGCATTGCCCCTGTCAGTATAACAAGAGCCGGTATCAGCTGAAAAGCATCGCCCTTCCGGTCAAAAACACAAGTTCACAGTATCTCCCGACAATGAATATATTTCCATGTTGCACACTTTGACTTTCAGGGCTTCAAACGGCATCCTTTCAGCACTGATGCGCCTGTTGAGACGTAACGCCAAATATTTGCTCGTTTTCTTGCTTGCCGTTGGCACATGGGCAGCTGTTTATGGCTATGACAAGGGCTTTAGCCAAAAATGGCGCAGCCTTATCATGGAGGAATTTGAGAAGCGAGGCATTGAGGCACAAATCGGCAAGCTCACCATTGATCCAATTGACGGGCTTGTTGCTCGCAACGTGAAAATATTTGCCACGGAAAAGCGGGAGTCCGTGGTGGCATCAATCAATAATGTGACCCTCGACATTGACTTGGCAAAGTTGCTGCGAAAGGAACTATTCCTCAATACCATCCAACTGCGAGATGCTGATATCTCCCTGCCAATTGATCCCGCAAGCCCTGAAACGGAAAGGCTTGAAATTAAGAATTTCAGTGCCCGTATCCAGATCCCCGGCAACCGTTTTGAAATCGAGCAGGCTGAATGCCGGTTTAATGGGTTCAAGGTAACCCTCGTCGGATCATTATTGCGACCCAGATCCATAGACACGGCAAACGATCATCAACCACTCCTTGGACAACTCGACATGATCCGGAAGCGGCGCGAAATTTTGGATCTTGTCGCCAGGGAAATGCGCAGGTGCCAATCCATTGGCAACCGCCTTCCTCATATCCATATTAAATTAGTTGGTGACCTGGAGCATCCGGAAAGCATTGAGGCCATCCTTGACCTGAACGCATCACGCCTAATACGTGATAATTATCAGTGCGAAAATCTGTATGCCCGTGCACAGTATCGCCATCCTGACGTATTCATTGAACAAGTAAAAATCACAGACCATTATGGTCAGCTATTCGCTGATGCAAAGTGGCGCATTGGCAGTGAGAAAATTTCCTTCAATGTCCAGTCATCAATTGATTCCCATGCCTTGCTGACGTCGCTGGTGAAAAACACCTCACTGGACGAAATCGTTTTCAGTGATCCTCCTGTACTCGAAGCCAGGGGGGAAATTTATATCTCAGGACAACATGCTGGAAGCACTCATGGCATGCATGCGATGGGCAGTTTCGCATCCGGAGGGCTCAGCAGCCGGGGGAAATATTTTCAGAGAGCCCGTGCTGATTTCTCCATCGGCCCGGAGCGTTGGTACGTCCGCGATCTCCTGCTAGAGCACATGAGCGGAACGCTCAGCGGCAATGTCCTTTATGAGACATCCGGTAAAGTTAATTATGATGCCACCATCAAGATGGACCCGGCAACGTTCACGCCATTTGTCAGTGAAGATAACACCAAGGAGTTGCTGCAGCGCATCAGTTTCAGTAACAATCCGGCGGTAAACATTCACTTCTCCGGATCGGGCTCATCGAAAGAACCTGAAACATGGCAGACAAACGGCCATTTCAGGATTGGTCAATGCAGATACCAGAACATTCCCTTACTCGGGGCAAACGGCACTTTTGAAACCGATTCCCGGGGTATTACCTTTCGGAATTTCCGAATCGACCCTGCTGAAGGGCACTTCATTGACGGTAAAATGGCACAGGTTCTGGACCGCGAAGAAATGGTGATACTTGAGGGAATCCGCGGAAGGGCCTACCCGGCTCATATTGCTTCATATTTCGCACCGCAAACTGCAGAGGTCCTATCTCGATATCATTTCGAGGCACCTCCCGACCTGACCCTTGAGGGAGTCATCGACAGCAGTGACCGTGGCCGTTCCCGGTTCACGTCAACATTCCAGTCCTCGGCAACTGCCAATCTCAGCCTGTTTAAGCGCGACCTTTCTATCACTGAACCGGAAGGCACGGTAAAAATGAACGGGGCCCTGATTGAGCTCGATATCGCGGGAAATGTATTTGGCGGTCAAGCCAATTACATTGGCTCGGTTGACATGGCCGATGGCGGTAACAGCATTAGCGGTCAACTTAAGGCTAACGGCATCAACTTTTCCCCATTAGCATCACTCTATGGGTTAAAAGATAAGGACACTGAAGGCACCCTATCGTGCCAGCTTGAATTTGACGTCCCGGGCAGTTCACCGGAAACATGGACCGGGAGGGCCACGGCAAACATCACCAATGCTGACATATTCTCCATGCCATTTATGGGCACCATATCACGCCAACTCAACGCCAACCTTGCTACCCGAACAGTCTCCCTCCCGTTTCTCATCAGCAGCGTGCTGGATACCAGGCAGACAGATAAGTCAAGTCAAGGCGCTACCATTGATGTCGCCCTGATCAATGAAGGTGACGGCATCATTAACCTTGTCGAGTTTAAGGGAGTTGCCCCTGGGTTCACCCTACAGGCAGAAGGTGAAATAAACACGCTCAAGGCTGTTGACCAAATCAATATCAAGGCAGAAATGAATGCCCGTGGTCCCTTGAAAATCGTGGGGTGGCCGCTTTCCAAGCTCTTCAAGTATCAATGCGAAGGATCCTTCAATGCCCCGGACTGGCGCCCAGTAAACTTCCGCCTTCTTAATCGGCCCAAAATTCATGAGAAAGGTATCCTTGACTGGGAACTCAATCCCAGAAGCATCTTGTCAATACCAAGGATCATTCTCCGTCCAAAAGAGAAGAATCAACCCAAAGGGAAAGATAAAAGCTCCCCTGACAATCAGGCTACTACTGATTAAAGCCGGATTGTCCTCTCCAGAACCTCACGCAAAACATCAGAAACCATGCTGATGTCATAGGGTTTGGAAAGAGCTCCGGCAAACCCCTTTTCTCGCTGCTCCTCGTTTACCGGATTGCTTAAGTAACCACTGCTTGCTATCACCCTGGCCTCAGGGTCAATATCCAGGATCCTTGCGGTAGCCTCGTCACCATTCATCCCACCCGGCAGGGTCAAATCCATCAACACCGCGGAAAACGGTGACCCGTCACGATGATAACGCTGAAACAAGCTGACTCCCTCCTCACCACTGGAAACACCAACAACCGTGAAATCCAAGTGCTTTAATATGGCATGGATGGTACTCAGGATCATGGGGTCATCATCCACAACAAGGATTTGCCTGCCCATGCCTCGATAAAATTCTTCATTCCCTGTTTCCGGATCTTTATCTTCCCTGAATTCATGGCCAGTAGCTGGAAGGAATACAGTAAAGCAGGTGCCAATGCCTTCCTTTGAAACAACACCTATGCTGCCCCCGTGTTCACGTACAACACTCTGGCAGGTTGCAAGGCCAAAGCCGCTTCCCTTGTCCTTGGTGGTATAAAAAAGGGTGAAAATCTCCTCCAGCTTCTCCTCAGGAATTCCACAACCGTGATCCATCACGTCCAGACGCAGATAGGGACCCGCCGGCAAGCTCTCACCTTCACCCTCTGTTAACTCAACATTGGTGAGCTTCGCCTGAAAAATACCCTGTTCATTCATCGCTTGCCGGGCATTGAAAATGAGGTTGCTGATAACCTGGCTAATACGTGTCACATTAATGGTAGCTGACCAAAGATCCTCGCCAAGCAAGACCTGACAGCGTGCCTCCGAACCTCCTCCAGTGCACAACTGCGCTGTTTTCTGGAGCAAACGCCCAACGTCCGCCTCGGTTCTTTCACCACCATCACCCCGGGCGAAAAAAAGCAAATGCTCGGCCATTTCTTGCCCCTTTCGGGACGCCTCAATAGCGGAATCAATCTGAGCTCCCAGCTTCCCATCATCAACCTGCTCACGCGCCAGGGACAGGTTTCCTATGACGCCGGTTAACATATTCTTGAAATCATGTGCAATCCCGCCGGCCAGTAGTGCCAGCGTCTCCATCCTCTCTGAACGCCCCTGGTCATCATCAAGAACATGACCTTCAATCATTTCGACCCGGACCCGGTCATCATCCGCCTGGTCGGCAACGCGATTTTCCTCCCTGGCCAGTGTGAGCATAAAGTTCAATGGCTCACCCTTCTCATCACAAACACAACTCACCTT
Organism: uncultured Verrucomicrobiota bacterium; assembly: GCA_902589825.1. Lineage (GTDB taxonomy): Bacteria > Verrucomicrobiota > Verrucomicrobiia > Verrucomicrobiales > DEV007 > CACIUL01. Next base: position 33,685 of record CACIUL010000017.1, on the reverse strand, counting down.
CCAAAGGCAATCCAGCTCAGATCCATCCGCACGAAGCAGCGGATTACTGATTTGAAAAACGCCCTGATTGGCCGCAATAGCCGAAAGCCTCTCAAGCAACATCTGGAGATTCCTCCCGCCAAATAGAGTCGCCAAACCATTGCCGAGCAGATTCTCAATATCAAAACCGCTTAAAGCTGCAATCCCCCGGTTTAAAAATACCATTCGGGGACCAGTATCCTCCTGAGGTTGTAAATCCAGTATAATGACCCCCTCATCGACCTGGTCCACTGCCATCCGAAGATGGGGGTACAAGGTCCAGATACGCTGAGTCTTTGAATCCATTGTCGTCATCAGGATATCCCGCAATTGACGGCAACACCGTTAGACGGCATCGGCCATTAGTAAAGTAAAGTTAAATTCCTATTCATTTTAAATAAGATAGAATGAGCAGATTCCCCAATGATCCGCTGGTAATCTCAAAAAGCGGTTGCGAGACTGCCGGATTCCGCTAGTTTTCCCGCCCCATGGCTAGAACAGCGGGTAAAAGCAAAACGCATAAGGCAATCTCGAAGCGGGTTAAAGTAACCGGCACAGGGAAAATGTTGCGACGTAAACAAGGCAAGCGCCACCTACTGCTGAATAAGAATCGCAAAAGGAAGCGTAACTTAGGTAAGGCAGCCCTTGTCTCAGCGTCTGACTTGCCGCGTTTCCGCGAAAACCTGCCCTTTAGCCACTAATTCGCCTACCTATCTTTCTGCTTTACGCAGAAAAAGTGGGCAACGACCTCGCGGCCTGATTCCCGGTTAAGGGAATCAAACCGGACAGGCGAGACCGCAGGTCATGAAGAGATAAACCGAACTGCCTGAACCGGAGGATAAAACCAATGCCAAGAGCAACCAACTCTCCAGCAAGCCGCAAACGTCGCAAGCGCATGCTCAAGCAGGCCAAGGGATTTCGTGGCTTCCGCTCGAAAAAATACCGCTTCGCAAAAGATGCCGTGCGCAAGGCAAAAACTTACGCCTATCGTGACAGAAAAAATCACAAGCGCACCTTCCGGGCACTCTGGATCCAGCGTATCAATGCCGCATGCCGAGCCCGTGAGATCACCTACAGCAGGTTCATGGAAGGCTTAAAGGCAATGAGTATTGACCTCGACCGCAAGGTCATGTCCGACATTGCAATCCACGATGAGGATGCCTTCTCGCAACTCGTGACGCAGGCGAAAACCGCACTGGAAAACAAAAGATCGGCATCCTAAGCAGCTCAACTGCTGAACAAAAGCCGGAGAACTTTAACCTCGCCTGGCGCGACGGCTTTTCCATGCTGAAAGAACTCGAAGCCATCCATGCTGATGCCCTTTCCGCAATTACTGAGATTGCGGATACTGAAGGGCTAGAGGCTTTTCGGATCAGTTATCTCGGGCGAAAGGGCAGGCTCACCCTTGCCGCGGCCGGGATGAAGGACATAGCCAAGGAAGACAAACCCGCAGCCGGCAAGGCGTTGAATGAGGTTCGCGATGCTATCTCTGCTGCGATCAGCGAAAAGGGAAATCTGCTGCAAAGCGAAGCGGATGCCAGGGAAGCTGACAATGTCGACATCACTCTTCCCGGCCGTCCCATGCCCAGGGGGTCACGCCACCCCATATCACAAATTCTGGATCAAGCCGTGGCTACCTTGCGCCGCATGGGATTTGCCCTTGCCAGCGGCCCAGAAATCGAGACCGAGTGGCACTGTTTCGATGCCCTGAACACTCCGCCTGATCACCCTGCGCGGAATGAGAGTGATACATTTTATTTTGAAGACGGTCGACTGTTGCGAACCCATACCTCAACCGTGCAAATACGCACCATGGAAACAACCCCGCCTCCTGTCAGGGTCATCGCTCCCGGTGCCGCTTTTCGACGGGATGAAATCGATGCCACCCACTTGAGCAACTTTAACCAGCTCGAAGGTCTTTATGTCGATGAAGAAGTCTCGCTGGCGGACCTCAAGGGAACCCTTGAATACCTTCTGCGGTCAATCTTTGGTGAGAAAACCCCGGTTCGTTTCCGACCTCATTTTTTCCCGTTCACCGAGCCCAGCTTTGAAATCGATATCATGCTGGAAGCGCAGGGTAAAAAATCGAAATGGATTGAGATTGCAGGTTGCGGAATGGTTGACCCTGATGTGTTCAATGCTGTCAGTAAGTCACGAGCAGATAGTGCTTATTGTCCCGAGAAGGTATCCGGGTTTGCCTTCGGCCTTGGACTTGAGCGCCTTGCCATGATCCTCTGGGGAATCGCCGACATCCGTTTACTCATCGAAAACGATGTCCGTTTCCTCCGCCAGTTCCCATGAAAGTTGCAATCGATTGGCTAAGTGAACACGTTGACCTCTCGGGATACACCGAGACGCAACTTGACGACCTCCTGACGTTTGCCGGCATCGAAGTGGAAGGCATAGAGTCCATTCCTGAGAAGGTATTGGTGGCCACCATCAAAAGCTCAGAAAAACATCCAGATGCTGATAAGTTATCCGTTTGTATGGTGGATGACGGCTCTGGCACCCTGCGCCAGATTGTATGTGGCGCCAAAAACTATCAAGTAGGTGATAACGTTCCACTTGCTTTGCCGGGAGCCGCACTGGGTAAAGGGTTTCACATTAAAAAAGGCAAACTTCGCGGCATTGAGTCAAACGGCATGCTCTGCAGCGCCAAGGAACTCGGTCGAGAAGATGATAGCGGGCTTTGGATCCTGCCCCCGGAATACAAGCCCGGTACACCGTTAACCGATATCTATTCAGCAACATTCGACCTGGAAATCACTCCCAACCGCCCTGATTGCCTCAGTCACCTCGGCATTGCACGCGAACTGGCAGCACTCGCAGGTCGTGAGCTAAAATCCGGCAATGACCATTGCGTTACCGATATACCTGAGCAACCCGCCTCAAAGGAAAAAATCCGGGTCAGCGACAGCAAGGAATGCGCTTTCTATACAGCCCGCCGTATACAGGGCGCTACGGTCCGGGAAAGTCCTCCCTGGCTGAAGTCGAAGCTCGAGTCAATTGGCCTGCGCCCCATCAATAATATCGTTGATATCACCAACTACGTATTAATGGAGATGGGTCAACCCCTGCATGCCTTTGATGCCTCCAAGTTAAGCGGGGGTATCCATGTCCGCAAAGCCATCGGCAGGGAATCTATCCTTGCCCTAGACGGGGTAAGTTATGAATTAACGGATGAGGATCTGGTCATCGCCGATGACAGTGGTCCTATTGCCATCGCCGGCATCATGGGCGGTGAAATAACCGGCGTCACCGAGGAAACCACAGACATCCTGGTTGAATCAGCATATTTCGCCCCTGCTGGAATCCGGTGTAGCGGACGCCGCCTCGGCATTTCCAGTGATTCAAGTTATCGTTTTGAACGCGGAGTTGATCCGGCGCAGGTCGCAGGCGCCTCGGCACTGGCCACGAGGCTGATACTGGAACTTGCAGGCGGCAATGCGGAGGAGCATCTCATGACGTGTGGCGCATTATCGGCTGGCCATCAGGAAGTCGAACTGCATGCAGATAATTGCAGAAAGCTACTCGGATGCAGTATCACGAATCCCGAAATGTTCACCATCCTTGAGCAACTCGGGCTGAAAAAAATCGAGGAGGAAAACCCCCTCTCGAAGTGGGCAATCCCTAGTTATCGGGGAGATTTAACCCGCGCTGCTGACCTCTGCGAGGAAATCGCCCGCGTGTATGGGCTTGATAAGATTCCCGCCAGTCAACGGTCATGGTTCTCGGAAATTTCCCATGCCGACAAGGAGTATGACTTCATGGCATCAATAGCCAACAGGCTGGCAGCAATTGGTTTCCACGAAACGCGCACCATCAAGCTCACCTCACAAGATCGCAGCACAGACAATGTCTGTACAGCGCACAACGCGCCCATTGTTCTTAAGAATCCATTGAATGATGAACTGACCCAGATGCGTACCGGCATAGTGGGCTCACTCATGGAAGTTGCCCGGCGAAATATCCACCAGGGGATTGATACCCTGAGGTTATTCGAGATGGGAACTGTCTTCACCGCCAATTCGAAAAATGAAGAAGCTCAACACCTGGGGCTGTTGGTATCCGGACCGGGACAGGGCTTCTGGCAGGACCCGCATCCGGACAGTGCTGACCTGTTCACATTAAAAGGCATCATCGAGGCACTTACCGGCATTATTCCGACTTATGTCAGGGAAACAGATTCCCTTCCCGCAGCATCCCTGACCAGCAAGATCATGCTCGGAAAAATGTGTATCGGCAAGGCTGCCCAGATTTCCCCTGCAAGAACCCGGGCAATGGATGCCCGACACCCTGTCTATGCTGCTGAAATCAACCTTGGGATCCTACAGCAGAAAACCAGAGTAAAAGCACAATTTGAAGCGTTACCTAAATTTCCTTCGGTGAGCCGGGATGTTGCCATGGAGGCAGACTTGCATTTGAGCAGCAGCGAAATTGAATCTGTCCTCTCACGTGTCCGTTCGCCACTCCTTGAGTCCTTCAGGCTCTTTGACTTGTTTCATGATGAAAGTGGCCAGCGCCTTGACTCCGGTAAAAAATCTCTTGCTTATTCATTGACTTACAGAGACCGGACACGCACACTGGAATCATCAGAAGTTGATAGAGCGCATGCTGAAATTCTAGCTGAGTTAAAAGCAAAGCTGCCAGTCCATTTCCGTTGAACGATGAAGTCCAGCACTCACAAGAGGTGCATTCATTCGTTCATGTTCTTTGTTATCATCCTATTTTTGAGACAACCCTACGGTGTTTCGCAAAGTGCGGACTTCAGGGCCCGACCCGTTAGTTCATGTACGGGAGGCTTAGCCGGTTGTTTGATGTCAGGCCTTCACTGGAAGGCAGATTTCAGCAAGGCGGCCACCCACCTGGTAATATCCGGGACACGTGAGCCCTCTTCACCGCCGTCGGCACATGCGGGGCCTCAATCATTAAAAAAGCACTCCGGTTGACTCCGGGGTGCTTTTGTTTTTTCACTCTTCTCCTATAGACATTGATCGTTCTTCTCCCATTCAGCAGTTCCGTTATCAGCAATCTGTATATAGAGACATTCCCTGCAAGTTCGCACAGTGGACCTCCTCGATCCAGGAACAGGGAAAATGGAACCTATAGGCTAGCCAGCTCTCGCATCATTGTTGAAGCCACGGGACGGATCCTTACATAAAGTCGCAACCCACAGACGACCTATACACCATTTCTATGGCGGCCAAACACAGGTCATTACTAAGAAGACAACCTTGTCGCTGAAGCAGGAAGGCCCTGGGCCCGGAAACACTCCTTAGACCGCTTCAGCCAAGTGGCCGTCCAACAGGAAATCCCGCAACTACTTATTCATCCGGGCCATCTACGTTGGCAACGCGTGTTTGGCTTGCCGGGTTCTTCACAGCAATTGGATGCTCTTGATCACCTGTGGCATGGCTAACATCAATCTCAGCGGGCATCTCTTCCTCTCCATCACCCGGCCGGCTGACCTCAGAATCAATCCATTCCCTCAGTTCTTCTTTCAACTCCATTTTTTGCGCTTCAAGTCGCACCGTGCGGTCTTGTAACTGGTCAAAACTCTTCACCAAGCCCCTGTTCTCTTTTTCAACAGAAACAAATTTCTCCTCAAGCTCAAACAACATTTCCATATAACGTTCATTCTCAATAGACAACCTTTCATTGTCACTGGTCGCACTAGCCAAATTCATGCTGGCCATCCGGTAGGATTGCTCCAATTGCTCGATCTCCCTGTCCTGGGCAGCAACCGCTTCGCCCAGTGCTGCCCCCCTAGCAATAAGATCACGCTTCATTTGCTGAAGCCTGCCAATCTCTTCATTCAACTTCTGCTCATTCGCATATTTCTCCTCGAGGATGACATCAATGCTGCGCTGAAGGTCCTCGACAGCAAGGTCACGGTTTAACAAGCGCTTTGAAAGCGATATATTGGACTTCTGGGCAATCTCGAGCACATCCTGATAATCGCGAATTCTCGACAAGAGCCGCAGGTTGTCTTCCTTGAAATCCTCCAACCTACGCTGAAAGACAATCCGCTCCTCCTCAAGCGACGTGACCCGGTTTCCCAGTTCCCTAACCTGACCACCGGTCATTCCGAGGGCAATAATGAGAGAAACCGCCAGCAGTGAAGCAAATATCCCGCGCATCGACAACATCTTAACCTTGCGATCATCAGCTTCCCTATTCACATCATCCTTAGGTGATGAATTACTTGATCCTGACTTCATATTCCCTATACCAGACCCCGCATTCGCTGGATTTTTCATTATTTTTCAGGAAATCGGGGTTTTTGTAACTAGTATAATGGATTTCTTTAATAGTTAAGCAAGCTTAAATATTCTTTGAGCCATAGGGCACCCTCTTCTCAATTCATTGAGCGGCAAGAAAGCAAGGATTCTATTTTTTTTTGCTCCTCATTGCTCACTTCCTGCTAACATTCCCGGCAGATGCCTCAAGACACTCTAGAAAAATCCAATCAGGCACGGGTCGAACCGGCAACCCTTTCGGACCTCCCGCAGCTTATCCAGATGGCAATGGACCTCTTTGAGATGGAGGGAGATTTCGAGCCTAGTCATGAAAAACAGGAACGCGGTCTTAAGCTGATCCTTGAGGAACCTAGCCGCGGACGTATCCTTGTGTTGCGCAACGACGACCTGATAATCGGCATGGTGAACATCCTGTTCACTATCAGCACTGCAGAGGGCGGACTGGTTCTCATCCTGGAGGACTTTTTTATTCATCCTGCCCACCGCGGGCAGGGCTACGGATCAAAATTACTGGAAGCCGTGCGGGAATTTGCCCTGACCAAGGACTTCAGGCGCATCACCCTGCTGACCGATAAGATCAGCGAGGAATCCCAGCGTTTCTTCACCAAAAATGGTTTTGCCTTCTCCAAGATGATTCCCATGCGCCTGCACCTTGAACCAGAAGCTACTCACTCGTTGGAAAGCGAAGAGGAATAAAAAAGCTGAAGATCAGGGCTTCAGTGATAATTTCCACGACTTAGCTGAACTGACTAACCGTTAAGAACCCATCATTGCCATCCGCAAATGCCCAAAAAAAGCTGTGAGGAAATAAAGGACGAGAGCCGCGGTCTGCGCGGCAAAATCGTTGAGACCCTACTTTCGGAGGCCTCCCATTTTGAGGAGGCTGAGTATCAGCTGCTCAAGTTTCACGGCAGCTATCAGCAAGACAACCGGGACAGTCGGTCCGCGCGCCGCAAGCAGAAGCTCGACAAGGAGTGGATGTTCATGGTGCGCACCAAGATGCCTTCCGGCACCCTCACTGCCGAGCAATATATCGCTCATGACGACATGGCAGAAAAACTCGGCAATGCCACAATGCGCCTAACCACCCGCCAGGGAATCCAGCTGCACGGTATCCTCAAGGGCGGACTGCGTAACACTGTCCGTGCCATCGCCGGTTGCGGACTGACCTCATGGGGCGCATGCGGTGACGTGGTACGCAACACCATGGCTCCCGGGACCCCCATCAATGACCAAGCTCACTCGGCCACCAGGCGCCTCGCGGATGAAATCAGTGAGCATTTCATGGCCCGTACTACAGCCTACAGCTCCATATGGCTTGATGGGGAGAAACTCGACCTATCCGCCGATGACACAGCCAAGGAGGTCGAGGAGCCCATTTACGGCAAACACTACCTCCCACGAAAATTCAAGATCGGCATCGCGGTCCCGCCCTGCAATGATGTGGACCTCTTCAGCCAGGATGTAGGTTTTATCGCCCACCTTGAAAATGGTGAAGTCTCCGGCTATTCCATCCATGTTGGTGGCGGGTTCGGCATGAGCCACGGCAAGTTGGAAACCTATCCATGCCTTGCCCAGCCCCTCTTTTATTGCGCTGCTGAGCACGCTGCGGCTGCCTGTGAGGCGATCGTCACCGTGCAGCGCGACCATGGTGACCGCAGCGACCGCAAACATGCCCGGATGAAATACCTGGTGGCTGAACGCGGCATTGAGTGGTTCCGACGGAAAGTTAAGGAGCGAATCAACTTTCCCACCGAGCCGGTAAGGGAAGTCCAGCTGGATACCGTTGCTGACACCCTTGGGTGGCACGCACAGGGGGACGGAAAACATTTCGTGGGAGTGTATGTGGCCCAGGGAAGGATTGCCGACAGCGAGACCGGGGAAACCCGCAGCGCCTTCCGTAAAATTGCCGGCGAGATTGACTGCTCCATGCGTGTCACCGCAAATGCGAATATGTATTTTTACGACATCAGCGAGGAAGACCGCGACAGGGTCAACGCAATCCTCAGCGAGCACGGGCTGGTGACCGGGGAGAACTTTACCGCCACGCGCCAGATGGGCCATGCCTGTGTGGCCCTGCCTACCTGCGGACTGGCCCTGAGTGAGAGCGAACGGGTCTTTAGCGGACTGCTGGACTCGGTGGACGTCATCCTTGAGGAGCTGGGCCTGAGTAATGATTCTATCCTTGTGCGCATGACAGGCTGCCCTAATGGCTGCGCACGTCCCTATAACGCCGACTTCGCCTTTGTTGGACGCGCCCCCGGGAAATACGCGATGTTTGTCGGCGGTTCAAGTGCAGGAGACAGGCTGGCAGCTCTGGAAAAGAAAGTCATACTCTTCGACGACATACCCGGTGAAATACGCTCATACCTCGAAAACTTTATCAACCAGCGGCAGGGTAGCGAGACATTCAGCGAATACTGGGGGCGAACACGGCCGGAAGCCACGCAACCGACTCCTGAACAATTCCACCTTGAAGAAGGTGACCGCACGTGACCTTGAATACTGGAAGCGACCTTTTGCCGTATTCCAGTATCAGAAAATGGTGCGCGATACTGGATTTGAACCAGTGACCCCCACAATGTCAATGTGGTGCTCTACCCCTGAGCTAACCGCGCTTTTCCGGGTCGAATCTTTACACTGAGCGCGGGTTATTCTCAACCCCTTTTCGGCCACCATTGAAAAATGATGGGTTTTCGTCCATGCGAAAACATAAAAAAAGCCCCGGCGATTTCCCGCCGGGGCTTTCCGTGATTGGCTTGCGTTAATGCAGGAAAGTTTAATTTACCCGCAAACGCCCAAGAGCAATTTACTTCCTCTTGGCAGCTTTACGCTTAGCGGGCTTCTTAGCGGCCTTCTTAGCGGGCTTGCGCTTAGCAGGCTTCTTAGCGGCCTTCTTAGCGGGCTTGCGCTTAGCGGGCTTCTTAGCAGCCTTCTTCTTAGCGGGCTTGCGCTTAGCCGGAGCTTTGCGACGTGCTACCTTTTTACGTGCTGCTTTCTTTTTTGCAGCTTTCTTTTTTGCCATGGCAGTTTTGTTGGTTGTTTATAGGCTTGTTAACGAGCCACGTTTAAAGTGGTTTGTTTTTTTTTATCATGCAAATTTTTTTTATAGAGTTACAAGACCTCAAAAAAAATCACTGCAACACTTTTTTTCTGCCAAGTAAACCACACACAATAACACTCTTTTTTTCTGCAGCGACACACTAGAAAAAATCATAAACCCGATGACCTAGAATCTTTTTATAAACAAAGGATCCTTTTTACCACTCACACTGAAACACAAAAAAACGCTTTGTTATCAAGGCCTGCAGAGCACATAAACACTTATCATAGTGCGATTAAAACACATCCCATCTATACAAGGTGATTTATCCATTAAAAAAACGACTGCGCCTTTTCTTCGCGATGAATGATGACATTTTTTGCCTTTGGACCACTCCATAGAGCAGCGATAACGCACCTTTTCTGGTTATTGCTTGGCAGGAAAAAGAAAATAAAAATGGGAATGAAGAGATTATCCCGGGTGAAAAATCTCATCATTCAGCCAGTATACCATGTTAAGATGTACAAAAATTGACCAACGGAAACTGTCTACCACCCAGTCAATAATAGGGTCCCAGATCTGATACATGACTTACCTTATTCAGCTCCAAGGATCTCCTCCCGTGTGTGACCCCGCATTTGAAACACCCTTGAAATAACGTCCTCAATCAAATTGTTTGGGCAAGACGCCCCTGCCGTAACCCCAACGGTAACGGGATTGGCCAAGTCCAGGATACTTCCTGAATAGGCGGATATCTCGGTTTTTTCTTCCAGATCAAAGTGAACGATCTGCTCAAGGTTCTTAAGGCACTCCGCATTGCGTATAAAGAATGAAGGGACTTGTTGATCCCCGATTTCAACAAGGTGGGTTGTATTTGAGCTGTTATAGCCGCCGACAACCAGCAACATGTCCATCGGTTCTTTCAGCATCTCAAACAATGCGTCCTGCCGATCCTGGGTCGCCCCGCATATAGTATCAAAAAACTGGAACCGGTTTTTTTCTTCCTTATCCCCCCCAGGCCCATCCAGCGCATGATCCCGGTCGGCTACAGCTTGAGCGATACGTCTCTGGAGTTCCTCAGTCTCTCCCTTCAGCATCGTGGTTTGATTAGCGACCCCGATTTTCTTCAGGTGCATAGCAGGATCAAACCCGTCAGAATACGCCCCTTGAAACCTCAATAGAAAATCACCGGATTCCCCGCCATTGCGAATATAATCGCATAAATAATCACAGTCTTCGAGAGTCAATATCACGAGGTAATGCCCCCCTCCGCTGAGCGCCCGGCTTGCAGTCGCCCTGGTCTCCTCATGATCTGCCTTGCCATGAATAATCGATGTATAATGCTCCTTGGTATACTTGCGTACCCTTTTCCATACACTCATCACGTCACCACACGTGGTATCCACCATCTGGCACCCTTGCGCCTTCAGCTGATTCATTAATGTCAGCTCGGCTCCAAAGGCCGGTACAATGACCACGTCATCCTCACCAAGGTCACTGATTTGGGCATCAGGACGGTCCCCGCTGATATTCTTTATCTCCATTTCGCGCAGCTGGCGATTGACTTCAGGGTTATGAATAATCTCGCCGATAAGGTATATATTCTTGCCCGTGAAAACCCTTCTGGCGGCATAAGCCAGGTCGATCGCCCTCTCAACCCCGTAGCAGAAACCGAATTGTTTTGCCAACCGCACAGTCGTGTTGCCCAGAGTCAACCGGCCATCTTGTTTCTGCAGTTTCTCGACAATGCTGCTGCGGTAGTGCTCCTCCACCTCAGCCTGCACCCGCTGCATAATGGCCGGTGTTCTTATATTAATGCGCTTTGCCCGCTTTTTAACGGGTCGGTTTTCCTTACTTGTCGACATTACCCTTGTCGGTATTCAAAATAATGCTCAAACGACATCAAATCCCTCAAATATCAACCTGAGAACATTAACGGTTAAAGCACATGCGCATTTGCTGCTTTCCGTGCCAAGTGCACAACTAATCATTGCCATATCAACCATTTTTGCGGTTTTTCCTATATATACCTGTCAACAAGTCGGTAAATGAGAATTTATGGTTTATTTATATTTGACATAATTTAAACAATTACTATCTTCCCTCGTTACAAGTCTGTAACTGTTTGTTTGTGTTTCATGTTGTAAAGAACGTCCGGTTCTCGCGAACCGGACGTTCTTTATTTTTGAAATATACCCTGTTAAACGCGCATCATTGCTCTTGGGATTGAGAAGACGAGAACATGCCTGCAGTATCCATAATAAAAGGCAAGTGCGCTTCTATCCGTGACTCAAAGCGGTCCCGCAAGTCTGCTGAACAATCCATTGGCCCTTGGGGAAACTCTTCAAGGAGAGCAGCCATTAAATCAAACAGGCTCTCGATATCGGATATTTCGACAAATTCCGGTGATATCATTTCTTTCTTCCCACAATTATGGTAATTGCCCAGCGGAACCGATATCCCAGCAGTGCGAACACCATACGCCTGGAGCCCGGAAGCCTCACAAGCTCCACGATCGAGCAAGGCGCGTTGCGTTTTTATCGAATGCCTTTGCCCCGCCTCCAGAATTGCGGCAGTTGCCGTGTGGTCAAAAATTGAAATGCGATCTCCCACACGGCACATTGGCCCTCCTCCCATAGTCGCCCTGTCCACAGCAACGCTGGTCTCAATGGAAATAAAACATGTGTCCGGTTGAAAGGGCCACGAGTTTGCCAATTTTGTCGCACCGACGAAACCAACTTCCTCCGAACGGGTAAAAACAGCAGCACAGGAATTCTCAATCCCGGCACGATCCAAGGCGATGAATAAAGCCACGATAGCGGCACAACCGACCAGATCATCGCATGCACGGGACCATATCTGTCCTTGGCGCACCTCAAAACTTGGTAAATCCCACATCGCAAACCTGCCATATTCTTTAATCGGAAACTCCTTCAGAAGGTATGATTCAGGCACTCCCCCCAAAAAGGTAAACCGGTCACGAATCCTTCCCGGTGCAGGTTGATATCCTGATTCATCGGGCAATTCGACAAAGCCGGGATGATCCATGTGAGATCCAAACACCCACCCAGGCTCCGTCTGCTCATCGCCATAACGAACAATGAGGTTTCCAAAATCATCCTTCTCTATCCGGACTAAATCACAGGGATCAAGTATCCGGGTAATGGCGTCACTGACATGATACTCGTGGAAAGGAGCTGTAGGAACCGTGAGAATACTCTCTAGAATTTCATTTAAATGTCCCCTATCCATCTTCATAGTCTTGCAATTCAGATATACAGTTGAACATGCCTTCACTCGCTAAGCAACTCCGGTACAGGATTGAATGGCTTGCCATTACCTTCATGGCCTGGCTCATTCCCCTGCTGCCGCACAGGGTCATGCTTGCCATGGCAAACGGTCTTGGAAAACTGGCCTACCTGCTTGACAGGCGCGGCCGTGAAACCGCCCTTGAAAATGTGCGCTGTGTAAGCACTGAAGGCACGCTGCCATGTACTGATCCAGAACAACTGGTCAAAAAAAGTTATCAATATTTTGCGCGGAGCATGTGCGAACTGTTCTGGGCTACGCGCCTGAATGAAGAAAATTATTCGGAAATTATCCAGTTAGACATTGAAGACCGTGAAGCCTATAACCAGGCGGTCAAGGAGGGGGCCATCTGGGTAACACCACATTACGGTAATTTCGAATGGATCAGTTTGATGATGGGTTACCGCAACCACCCGTTTACCCTTGTTGCGCAGGACTTCAAGAACCAGCTACTTACCGAGGTTTTCAGCCGGCAGCGGCAACTTAGCGGACACAAGGTAATCTCATCCAGAAGGGCAATGGTCCGGTTACTCAAAGTATTGCGTAGCGGCAAGCATGCCGCCTTCCTTACTGATCTCAATGTACAACCCGACAATGCTGCAACCCCAATCCGCTGCTTTTCTTTCCTGACCTGTGTGACCGGGCTTCATGCATTTTTGCACCAGCGCACCGGTGCAAAAGTCATCCCCGGGATAGCTCTTCCCTGCTCGGATGGAACCTACCTGATGAAAATGTTTCCTCCTGTCGACATCTCTCCTGACTGTTCAACTGCGGAGATTACGCAAAAATGCTGGGATGTTTTCGAGCCGCATATAAGGGATTTCCCGGAACCCTGGCTCTGGATGTATAAGCACTGGAGATACCTCCCGGAAAAAAAAGCAGCCAATTATCCGAATTATTCCAGGCGGTCGGAAAAATTTGACCTTCTGCTTAAGCAGCCGAAGAAAAAAGATAATCCGAATCAGTAGACGGCCAAATACCTCTTGGTTAGGCGCTTCCCCTCCGTCGAAATGCTCCCAGACTCAGGCGCCAGCAGGAGCCTGATCCCCCCATAATCCAGGGTTATCCTCCGCAGAAGGCTCTTCATCCGGGACTTTGGGATTGTCCTCCTCGGGTTCAGGTAGATCGGGGGGCTTGGGACTTTCTGGCGGATCACTCATGACACCGTCCTTCATCAAGTCACGGATATGCGAAGCATCGAGGGTTTCATACTCAAGCAGTGCCTTGGCAATCAGGTCAAGTTCACGCTTATTCTCAAGCAACATCTCTTTTGCCTTTGAGTAGGCATTGTCAATCAACCGCTTCACCTCATGATCTATTTTTTCCGCTGTATCCTCCGAGTATGATCGAGTACTGGTCATGTCACGGGCAAGGAAAGTGTGCTCCTGGTGATCTCCATATTCGACCATCCCAAGTTCCTCGCTCATTCCCCACTGGCAAACCATCTTGCGGGCAATGTCAGTGGCCATCTTTATATCACCTCCAGCACCATTGGTCACGTCACCGAAAACAATCTCCTCAGCCACACGCCCCCCCATTGAAACAACGAGATGGTCGATCATCTCAAATTTTCTCTGGGTATACTTATCTTCCTCAGGAAGAAACATCGTCACTCCAAGTGCTGGACCACGGGGAATAATAGTAACCTTATGCAAGGGATCTGTATGCTCCAGAAGCTCATTGAGGATAGCGTGTCCTGCCTCATGGTAGGCAGTGTTTTCCTTTTCCTTTTCACTAAGGGCAAGACTGCGACGCTCCTTGCCCCATCGCACCTTGTCACGGGATTCCTCAAGTTCACTTAATGTAATTGCCTTTAGACCCCTTCTTGCAGCCAATAGTGCCGCCTCATTAATCACGTTGGCCAATTCTGCTCCAGAGTAGCCAGGTGTTCCACGTGCGACAACTCCCAGGTCTACACTCTCTGCCATTTTTACCTTCTTAGCATGAACCTCAAGGATCGCCTGACGACCCTTGACATCGGGTAACGCCACGGTCACCTGCCTGTCAAATCGACCGGGGCGCAACAAGGCAGGATCGAGAACATCCGGACGGTTTGTGGCCGCGATAATAATGACACCCTCCTGCGTATCAAACCCATCCATTTCAACCAGGAGGGCATTTAACGTCTGCTCGCGCTCGTCATGTCCCCCGCCAAGGCCGTGCCCGCGATGGCGCCCCACAGCATCTATCTCGTCGATAAACATCAGGCATGGAGCATGCTTCTTACCCTGCTCAAACATATCACGTACACGGGATGCCCCAACGCCAACAAACATTTCAACAAAATCAGATCCACTGATGCTGAAGAAAGGTACATCAGCCTCTCCGGCAATAGCCCTTGCCAGCAGGGTTTTACCGGTTCCAGGAGCTCCTACCATTAATATTCCCTTTGGAATCTGGCCTCCAAGGCGCTGGAATTTCTTGGGATCCTTCAAAAACTCGACGAGTTCCCATACTTCCTCCTTGGCCTCGGTCACGCCAGCCACATCCTTAAAGGTCACCTTATTGGTTTCCATCTCAAGTTTCTTCGCCTTGCTCTTGCCAAAGCTCATTGCCCCGCGGCCAGCCATGCGCATTTGCTGGCGAAAGAAAAAATAAAGAATGAGCAAAATAAGCAGTATTGGCAGCAATCCGAGCAACACGCTGCTTAACATGTTGCTATCCACTTTAACCGTATACGTCAAGGGCTCTCGCTGCACTGCCGTGCTCCCCTCCCCTGCATTACCCTGAAGGAGCTCCTTTAGCTCCTCCTTCTGAAAGGCAATATTAACGAGAACCTTAAATCCCGCCATCTCCTCGCCAGAGGTTTCCGAGAACTTGCCGAGCAGGTATTCCTCGGCACTCCCTTCCTTTTTGACAAGTTGCAGGGGTTGTCCGGAATCAACTTTGCCTTCATTGACATGTTGAACAAATTTATGCCAGGGAATAGTCTGGAAGTTACCCCCGTCACCCTTGGCCGTAATTGCCATCACGATCAGCATTACCGCTATCGACATGAAAATTAGCCCCTTCCAGTTGAAAGACTGCTCTCCGTCCCCCGTCTTTTTAGGATCTTCATCGCCTCCAGGGCGTTTGGGATTATTGTCAGGCATTTGAGGCTGGTATTCTGTCAGTTTGTGAGAGAGGGCAGAAACTTGCACCTCAGGGAAAAAACACTAACACAGACCTAGCTCAGGAGCAATCGACCTATTCCATCCTGCCTTCTCCTCTTTGCCATCCCTCCAACTTGCCTGTTCCCAAGGCGCAACACTATAGTATCTTGGATAAACACGTAATATTTGTTTAAAAAACCTAAAGATTCATTGCGGACAGTCACCATAAAGCGCAACAAATGAAGCCATCCGGGGACAATCAGGCATCCAGCGGAAAAAATTGCCGGTCAGGACCATGCCCAGCACCTGAAGGGTTGAACTTAAAAGTTCCCAATGTCCATGAAACAAACATGATTGAGAATCTTTCAGTGGTTGAGCTCGGCCATGTTTATGGCACCAGGGAAACGGCCCTGGACAGCATTAATCTCAATGCGAACCGGGGTGAAATGATTTGCATCATCGGGCCAAGTGGATGTGGAAAAAGTACACTAATCCGCGCACTGGCAGGACATCTTCAACCCTCCAGCGGCAACGTCCTCATCAATGGGCATGATCTCTACAAAAACCTTGCCGCCATTCAGCATTATGTTTCTTACATACCGCAGGAAGACACCTTCGACCCGCTGCTCAGCGTGGAGGAAAACATAAACTGCGCATCAGCAATTCGCTGTCCTCATATGAGCCTGACTCAACGGCGCGAACATGGCGACTCCATACTCGTTGAACTTGGCCTTAGCGAACGTCGCCAACGGCGAGCAGGTAATGCACGAAACAATTTGCTCTCGGGAGGGGAACGCAAACGCCTCAACACGGGCCTGGACATGCTCAGCATGGCGGAAGTTTTCCTCTTTGATGAGCCTACTTCCGGACTCTCCTCAAAGGATTCTGAACATGTCATGGAAATTATTCGCGACTTGTCCCGGAATAAAATTACATTTGTCAGTATCCACCAGCCAAGCTCACGCCTTTTCAACCTCTTCGACAAGGCGCTTCTTCTTGATAAAGGAGGCAAGGTTGCTTTTTTCGGGCCTCCTCAGGATATGCTCGACTACTTCAATGAAGCCCATGCCAACGAGACCAATCCCCCGCACGGGAGTGCGGATCGGACAGGAAGCGAGAGCATTCCGCGTCAGCCTGATTTTATCTTTGATGTAATGGAAGCTCCCCTGCGGGACTCTAAAGGAAAAATTGTTTATGAACAGGATTCCCGGGGACACTTTACTGCTGCACGCCGTTTTTCCCCGGACTTCTGGGCCAAGCGTTTCCAAAGCTACCTTGCCACACAAGCAGGAAAAGAAAAACCAACTGATCCATCAAGACAAAGCGACCCCGCCAAACAACTCCTTCCCCATCCTCCAGAACGCGGTTACAGGGAAAGCTTATTGCACTTCAAAACCCACTTTAAAAGGGCGTTCTTAAGTAAACTTCGCAACCGGGCCAACCTGATAACAACGCTATTGGCAGCTCCCGCACTAGCCTGCCTGATTGCAACCACATTACGTTATTCAGAATCGGAAAATTACACATTCGGCCAGGCACCCCACATTCCCATTTACTTATTTTTAACCCTGGTAGTTGCGCTTTTTCTAGGCCTGACAAACAGCGCAGACGATATCATTCGGGATCGAGGAATGTTGGCAAGGGAGCGGGGTCATGGGATACGGGTGCGCCAGTATATTTCAGGCAAGTTCATTACACTTGGTGCCTTCGCCCTGCTCCAGTGCATTATCTATCTGGCCATAGGCAATGCCATACTCGAAGTGCGGGAAATGTTCTGGGCTTATCTGGGATGGATGCTGATCACCTCTCTTGCAGGGATTGCCATAGGGCTATTTATATCAAGTATCGCCCGGGACTCCAAAACAGCACTGAACATCATTCCTCTTGTATTAATTCCCCAGATCATACTTGGAGGAGCTCTCATCAAATACGGGGAAATGAACCAAGGCTTGCGTACTGTATTTAACATAAAGGAATGGTTTTCCGGGAACCAGTCCAACGATAGGCTTGAAGCAAATGATTCAACGGTTCCTTTCATATGCGAGCTTATGCCCTTGAGGTGGGCATACGAGTCACTGGTAATCACTCAGGACCAACTCAACCCGATGACCAGAATGATCTCAGCAATTACAGCTGAACAACAATTACTGCTCACTCAACCTGACAATGACAAAGATGGTCTTGCGGACCTTGATCCCGGGGAACTGAAAAAACTCAACTACCTTAAGGAAGCGCAGACATTTATTTTCACGCTGGAGGCAGAAAATTATCACGCATTAAAGTTGCAACTTACCCGTCTAAGGGAGGACCTGCAAACCGGGAACTTCACCATGGAAGAATACGATGAAACCGGTTCAGGAGCAGTCATTTCGACAGTCGACTCCTATCTTAACCAGGGAATAAGAGATCTGGTTACCATTGCGGAAATCGAAACTGAAGACTACAGGATTTATGAGGCAAATCCCGGGCAAAGACGACCAAACGTGTTCTTCGGCAAGAGTAAAACCTATTTTGGCATAACGATGCCAACCCTGCGCGCAAATCTGATCATCATGCTCGCCTTTATCGCCTTTTTCCTCTCAGCACTGGCAGTAACCCTGAAGCGGCAGCTCAAGCGGGTATAGCAAAATACAGCGAAATACCTCTCTACATCCGTCTCTCCTGCAAGATCCACAAGGTGTTGCCATATCCCTGCAGTTACGCTAAGGCCCGGTTACTCCTCAACGCCCATGACCCGGCTGAACCCAGAACGCAACCCACTGGAAAGGTTGCTTCTCAGTGCACCCGGGGAAAGGGCACCTAGAACATGCCGTCCATAGGCAGATCGGCAGAAAAACACGGTAAGCACCTCCCCTTCCCAGTCCCGCACGCTCGCAGCAGTTGAAACACTGTTGGAAGCCGTGTCCTCAAGTTCCCCGCGTGCTCGCTGCCAGCCCTCTGCAAGGGCTATACCGGAAGCCACCAGGCTTGGATCCGCACCCGATTCCACTAACTCATTACCGCCCAGGTCGGTAATGAAAAGGCCGGTCAGGTCATTCTTCCCAGCCGCCCAACTCACAAAGCTTTCGAGGCGTTCGACTAGGGTAACACCACTCCCAGGGAAAGGCTTTGGATCTGTCAAAGTTGCATCCGCTTCGCCACCTGTACCGAAGCGCAACAGGCCGCTTTTCACCGCGCGCTCTTTTATTGCTGCCAATTGCTCCGAGGCACGACCGAGTTCCTGATTTCCCGCCGGGGATTCATCGGGCATCTTGTTTTCTTTGCCTACAGGATCTCCAAACAAATTCAATATCGGCTCCTGTTCGTCCGAGTGTCGGGAATCATCCGCTTTACTGCTGACCAACTCAGCACCAAGGCGGGCCAGTTCATCCGGATCAATCCAAAAGCTGCTCGACTCCATCATCTTTATCCTGTGGTTCAGATAAACCCATTTTGTCCTCCAATTCTGCAGCAAGCTGTTCAAAGGCCACTGCTGGTGCAACAGGATTACTCGAAAGTAGACCAACAGGGACACCAAGACTACTTGCCCGCAAGAAAACAGAATCTCTGGGTATCGTGGTGACACACATTATGCCCGCTGGCAATGCGGCACGCAACTGTGCCTCGACCTCAACGCTCTCACCGTTGTCACCATCGACCATCGTCATCACAATCCCCGCTACTCCGAGATCTTTTCCCTGCCGGCGAATAGCAGCAATCACCTTAAGGGCATTGGGCACAGAGCGTACCCCTAATGGTTCTGCCTGCTGGGGTATCAGCACATAATCAGAACCGCCCAAAACCGCTGAAGTGACCCCGGACATTCCGGCAGGAGTATCAATGATTATCACCTCACTTTCCAGCCGGCCAAGCTCAAGTAGAACATCCTGCACGACTGTAACATCCAGATCTGATGTATCCACGAATGCCTCCGCACACCCCGCTGTGAGCAGGCTGAACTCAGGCAAACGCGTGCTCAAGACAAAATCAGAAACATTACCTGCCCCTGCAACCGCATCATAAAAACCGGGGCGCTCGCGAATTCCCCTGGAAAGAGATAATCCCACCGATCCCTGAGGGTCAGTATCCACAAGCAATACAGAGTGCCCCCTCCGAGCCATTGAATATGCCAGGTTGATAGCGACGGTAGTCTTTCCGACTCCCCCTTTCTGACTTGCTATTGCGAGTGCAGTCACAGTGAAAAATGAAGGCAGGATACTGGTATAACCCGGCTAATAACCACAAAAATAAGCACCGTTAATGATTATATTACTTTAATTATTGTATGCCTTGCCATTCATTAACATAATCCCATACAACACCAAAATGCCAATCCCCAAATGCGGCACCTGCCATTTCAGCGTCTTCCCCTGTTTGCCTTGATACTTTTGGCCTTGCAGGCCATCCAGTCAGTATTAGGGGCAGAAAACAGGCTCAAAAATGAGCTCTCTTGCTACCTCAGGCAATATGCTGATGACAAGGTCAATTGGCAACCCTGGCAAAGTGCCACATTCGCCGAGGCAACTGCGCGTGATAGAATCATCTTCGCCTCAATTGGTTATTCTGCATGCCAATGGTGCCGGTTAATGCGGGAAAAAAATTTCAAGAATCCCGACATCATTGATCAGCTTAACAACCAATTTGTCTGCACCAAGATTGACCGCCTCGAGAGACCCGACCTCGACCTTGCATTCAGGATTTATGCCCAGACCACCGGTTTGCCGGCAAGCTGGCCCCTACATGTCTGGTTAACACCTGCTGGAAACCCCATGGCCGCGAGCAGCTTCAGTTCGGAGAAATCGGACTCAGGACCGGTTCGTTTCAAGACAATTATCTCAAACATCGCTGAGCGTTGGCAGACAGATCCGGACGCAATCAGGACCCAGTCAGTAAATAAACTAAAAGACATTCGTGCAAGCATGGAGCGCGAACCCTTTACGGATTTCACGCAACCGACCCGTCGCGCTGTCCTGCTGGATTTTTTTTCCGGGGTTTCTGCAAATTACGATCCCAAGCATGGCGGATTTGATCGTTCCTTTAAGTTTCCCAGGCCGGAAACACTGGAGGCACTCGCACAAATGGCAAGAGGAGCGGCGCAAAACAGCTACCGATCCAAGCAATGCCTGAAAATGCTCAATACGACCCTCGACAGCATGCTGTCAGGAGCAATCATTGACCCGATGAACGGCGGAATTTTCCGCTATACAAAAGATAACGCCTGGCGATTGCCACAATTTGAAAAAATGGCCGTCGATCAGGCCAGGATATGCGGAGCTTTCCTTGCTGCCTATCAGCTAAGTGGCAATAAACGCTACATCCAAGCGATAGAAGCAACCCTTGAGTTCATGCAGAAGAACCTGACCTCAACAGATGGTACCTTCTATACCAGCCTGGCATCTTACCACGCAGCTGATCCACATGAATCTTCCCCAGGCAGCTATTACCTGTGGCACAAGGATGAACTGGCCAACATCCTGCCAAGTAAGGAACTTGAAGCTTTTTGTACGGCATTTGGTATTCAGTCGGGGGGCAATATCCGCTTCCCCGGAAGCTTGGAGCAAAGAATCCGCAAGGCCAACATCCCGTATGCCAGTCACCCGGATGCCCGTGCACCAACACCGGGAAGCCTGCTCGAATCAGCAATCAGAAAAGTCATTGGCAACCACTCAAGGCGATCACCTCCACCACTAAATGACATGGTCATCACGGGATGGAACGGCCTTATGATCAGTGCTTATGCCAAAGCTGGCGCAATACTCGGCAATCCCTCATACACATCGAGTGCGCGCGTTGCCGCAGAAAAGGTCATTGAACATCTCTACAACAGCACGACAAACAAACTGGCCCGCGGGATGGTCAAGAAAGAGATTTTTGGAAACGGTTTCTGTGAAGACTACATCTATCTTGCACGCGGCCTGCTTGACCTGTACCGGGCAACAGCTGACATTCGATATTTCACATTGGCCTGCAAGATCCATTCCTATGCAGACATGCATTTTCTTGACCCTCACTCAGGGCTCTATCACCTAACCCCATCATCTAAAATTTCGAAGTCACCCTTTGGCCTCTGGGTCATAACCGATGGAGACCTGCCCTCTCCAAACGGAACCGCAGCACTTAACCTGCTCGAAATATCTGCCATATCGGGATCAGAAAGGAACCGACAGAATGCCCAGAACATTATTCGGGCATCAACGCCTGAACTGCACCTCTCACCATCCCGTTGCGGCACTCTCATCAGGGCCATTGATCAGGATTCATCTCCCTCCATGCAGGCGATCATTTCCGGCATGCCGGATGATCCCATGACCCGGAAACTTGCCGTTGCCGTTCGCCAAAACGCACCGGGAAACATCGCTCTTATTTTCATGGATGGCCAGGAAGGGCAAAATACAATAGTTGCAGAGCGACCTGAACTCTCAATTTTCCGTGCCGTTGAAGGCAATCCAAGAGTGTTCTTATGTGTGGAATTCAAGACACAAAATGTTGCAAAAACCCCTGAAATGGCTACACACCAAATGCGATCCTTGTTTCACAAAGATTGAGAGAATCCGTTCCGGTGGCCTTATAACATCCTCATTCTGGCACAACCAAGCAAAGAGTGGTGGACAAGCTGACAGAAATTGCAAATATACCATTCGCCCGGGTTGGCGCTCTGTGTTAGCCCATCTAACAATCCCACACCCAAATGGTTACCTGTAATCAGTCATTTTTATACTCAATCCTGTTGTTGTTATCAATTGCCAACCTCACGGCGGACACGATCAAGCTCAAGGATGGCACCGTCCTGGAAGGTAAAGTAATCAAGGAAACCCCGGATTCCATCGACTTCGAATACAACTTCACAAAGAGCATTAAGGAAACAAAGACCATCAAACGCTCCGACATCAAGGTCATCGACAAAGAGGAGGCTGATGAAATCGCGCTGGAGGAGATTAAGCAGTTGCTGCCCACGGCCAGCCTCTTAAGCACTGATGACTATGACAAGATACTAGCCGGCAAACCGGCAGCGTTCATGGCGGATTTCAAGACCAGCAAGCTGAAATCATCAGTTCAGGATATTATAGATCAATTACTCGCCGAGAAGGCAAAGGTCGCAGCCAACAGCATCAAGATTGACGGAAAATGGATCACTTCGGAGGAAGCACTAAAGAACCCCTACAACCACAATGCCCTGGTTCTCGCCACCAGAATGCGTGCGTCCATTGAAGAGCGCAATTACTTGTCGGCACTAACCCAGTTTGAAAAGCTAGAAAAAGAGTTTGAATACTCAACAGCCTACACCAAGTCCATCGACTCCATACTGGCAACGCTGCCGAAATATGCAGCCAGGCTCACACAATATAAGCGAAACTATCCACTTCGCATGGCTCAGCGGGACAAAGACTTGAAATCAATGGAGGCAAGTGATCGTGCCCAGACTGAAACAGCCTTCCAGTCACAACAGAAACGCTTTGAGCAACGCGTTGCTGAGGCAAAGGAGCTCAAGAACCGTTGGGCGCCCGTCAGTGAGTGGAACCTCCCCAGTATTTCCGACAACCTTGACACGGTTACCAAGGAGACTGAACGCCTCGAAAAACTGGATCTGGCAAAGGTCGGCGAGCTAGCCACACTGATTGCCGGATCCTATCAGGATCTTGCTGACAATAAGCTGACCTCAGCCCAGTCCAGGCTGGAAAACGCTAAAAGCATGGGAGCAAAAGGGGAGGTCATCACGAAGCTTGCAGAGCAGATTGATACCCAAAGGAAAGCAGCCCGTGCAGCTGCCCTAGAAGCAGCGGATGATAACGAGGACAAAGATAATTCAGGTGAAGCCAAGGAAACGAAACCCGAAAAGGGCAATGGGAAGACTTCCGAAAACAAAAACACCAAGAAAGCACCTGATAAAAGAGAACCCGAAGTAAACCCGGATAACGAATCCGCCAACACTACTGTCACAACCGAAAAAGAATCCGAAGGTCTTAGCTTTCAACTGTTACTTTCTATTCTTGCAGGCGTTCTGCTTATTGTTACTCTTGTCGCCAAGTTCCTGGTAAAATCACCCGAGGACGACACTGATTAATCTAAATCAAAGGCTTCCTACTATGCCGGAACCGAGAAAATCATCTCAAAACCGCGAAACTGCCGAGACCAAAATATCCGCGGAATTAAATATCGATGGGTCGGGTGATTCCAGCATTGACACAGGCATCCCTTTTCTTGATCACATGCTGACCCTGTTCGCAAGGCACAGCCTTTGTGACCTGCACATCAGCGCCAAGGGCGACATCGAAGTCGATTATCACCACACGGTGGAGGATGTGGGAATTGTTCTGGGCTCATGCTTCAAAGAAGCGCTTGGGGATAAGCGCGGTATATCGCGTTACGGTTGGGCTTTGCTGCCAATGGATGAAACGCTCAGCCGTGTTGCGATCGACTTTGGCGGGCGCCCCTTTATTGCATACAGGGCACCGGAAAAAGTCGACAGCATCCGTGAATTTTCCTTCAGTCTGGTCGAGGAATTCCTGCGCGCCTTTGCAAACAATGCTGCTGCCAATGTTCACGTCGAGGTAATATACGGCCGGGATGCCCACCACATGGCGGAATCAATCTTCAAGGGACTGGCAAAGGCAATTGATTTGGCAGCCCGCCTGGATCCGCGTGTCACCGGTGTGCCAAGCACAAAAAAAACCCTGTAGTCATTGATTGACGGGTGAACCTTTCCGGGATCATCTTGCAACCGGTATACACATGACTGGTATCATTGACTACGGAGCCGGAAATCTCAAGAGCGTCTGTAATACGCTGGATGAGATAGGGGCCAACCGGAAACTGATCAAGCATCCTGATGACCTTGACGGAATAAGCTCCATTATTTTCCCTGGAGTAGGCGCCTTTGGTGACTGCGCCAAGCACCTGGAGAAACAACGCCTGGTTGCCCCCCTGAAACAATGGATCGAACAGGACCTTCCCTTCCTTGGTATATGCATTGGCTTCCAGATGCTTTTCGAGGGCAGTGATGAAAGCCCGGGCATTACCGGACTGGGCGTATTTTCGGGCCAAGTCGTGGAATTCCCGAATATTGAAAGCATGAAAGTTCCCCATATGGGATGGAACCAATTGGAGTTACAAAACGCGAATGACTGGGCGTGGCATGGCCTGGGGAAATCTCCTTACTTCTATTTCGTTCATTCATTCTTCCCGAAACCCATTGATGAATCCATCATTGCATCCACCACGCTTTACGGAGAACAATTTGTCTCAAGCGTCCGGCGGGGACGACTGCTGGCCACGCAATTTCACCCCGAAAAAAGCCAGTTTGCCGGGTCGCGCTTAATCCGCAACTTTCTTGCTGAGGCAAGCAGGTCCTAGAAGCGATCTTGCCAAAGGAATGGAAGACCTGGGGCAACAGCCAATGCCAACAGTTTACTGGCTGACCCGCATGGGCATTAAAACATAGAGGAAAGATCCCTCGGTTTTAATCACCCCAGGACTCATTTCATCAATCAGATCCAGAAAGATCTCGTCAGTATCCAGGTTCCTTAACGGTGCCATCAGGAAATCCGGGTTGAAAGCTATGGAGAATTCCGAACCTTTATAGGCTACATCGATCGTCTCGGATGCCTCCCCTACATCAGGAGAATTTGCCGTGACATCAATCTTGTTTGCCCCGAAAACACACTTGACCGAGTTGGATTTCTCATTAGCAAGCAACGAGATACGGTTCACCGTGCTCAGGAAAGTTTCCCGCTCCAGGGTAATGCGTTCCTTGGTCTCTTCCGGAATCACCTGACGATAATTCGGATAGTTTCCCTCTATTAACTTGCTGACCAGAAGATTGTCGTTCAGCTCAAAGGCGATCTGCGACTCGCTTATGGATATCTTCACATCACCTTTATCCATCAATAGCCGCTGTAATTCACTAACTGCCTTGGTCGGCACAATCACCTCGGTTTCACGGCTCTCCGGGAACTCAATGTCGTTCTCAACCATGGCAAGCCTGCGACCATCAGTGGCAACAAGCGTCAGGGTTCCACCCTTGAACGAGCAGAAGATACCATTGAGAACGTAGCGGGTTTCATCAGTGGAAATAGCATAGGAGGTCATCTTCAACCCATCCTTGAGAACAGCCTGACTGATCTTGTATTCATTGGCATCCTCAAAAGTGGCAAGAGGCGGGAATTCGTCCTTGGCCAGACCGAGTATTTTGAAGAAACTCGGACCGCTGCGAATCGATGCGGTGTTCTTGGAATCCACCTCAACGCTGACTTCGTTGGCGGGCAACTCCCTCACGATACCTGCCAGTCTCCGGGCAGGAAGAGTAGTTGATCCCGACTGCTTGACCTTGGCCTTGACAGAACCCGTTACACCGACATCAAGATCCGTGGTTGTCAGGCGCAACGAATTGCCATCAGCCTCAATCAACACGTTTGAAAGGATAGGCAGTGTTGTTCGACTGCTTACCACATGCTGAACCTGCTGCAATCCCTCGAGGAAATCCTCCTTTGTGATAGTAAATTTCATGCTGAATAGAAGATTCTTTGTCCCTTTCCCGCATATAATCACCCATGCAGACCATTAAGGAAACCAAAATAATCGAGCGATATTGCACTGAAAAATCGGGGGTGTCTAATACAAACTGGACAACATCGGCTGAGAAGGACGCCTGAAATGCGTATCAAAGCCAATTTCCCGGTAAATTATTGGAAAAATCAGATTGCGCAGAAAAATCAGGGGGCTTTAAACCGTTGAAAGTCGGCCGCCAAGGATACTGATTTTCTGACGGACCTCCTTCGATTCCTCCAGCCGCTTCTCCACCTTGCGCACAGCATGGATGATGGTTCCGTGATCGCGGCCAAATGCCCGGCCAATCTCAACCAGTGAATGATCCGTCATTGTCCTGGATAAATACATGGCAACCTGGCGGGCAAAGGCAATGTCAGCCTTCCGGCCACGGGCAGTCATATCGGCAATACGCACATCAAAATGCAACGCCACTTCCTTCTGGATGGCTTGGATAGTAATCCTTCTCCGCCCCTCCTCACGCAGGATATCCTTCAACAAACCTTCGATAACCTCATCGGTAAGGGCCTTGCCACTCAATGACGAATAACTGGCTAAACGCATCATGGCACCTTCAAGCCTGCGGACACTTTTGCGAATCCGGTCCGCAAGAAACTCCACGATACGATCCTCAAGGGTGACATCCCACATGGCCATCTTCTTGCGCAGGATTGCCAGGCGTGTCTCCACATCGGGCAATTGCAACCCGGCGGTCAAACCCCATTCGCAACGGGAAACAATCCTTTCCTCCAAATCCGATATCTCATTGGCAGGCCGATCACTGGTCAGCACAATCTGACGCTGCCCATCACAGATCATGTTGAAGGTATGGAAGAACTCCTCTTGTGATTTTTCCTTGCCTGCAAGGAAATGAATATCATCGACGAGCAAAAGGTCTGCCTTGCGATATTTGTTCCTGAACTTGGAAAGGGTGTTGTTCTGCAAAGACTCGATGAACTCATTGGTGAATTGCTCGCACGTCATGTAGACAACCTTGGCCTTGCCGTTTTCAAGCAAATACTGCTGCCCAATGGCATGCAAAAGATGTGTCTTCCCCAGGCCCGGTCCACCCCATATGAACAGAGGGTTATAGCCGTCCGAGCGACCATTGGCAACAGCACGAGCTGCTGCTGCCGCATACTCATTGTTGGACCCTATCACAAATGCATCAAACCTGTGGTTGCGGTTAAGTCCCGCGCGTTTGATGGACTTCTCAACACTGGTCAATGGGTGCGGAGTCGCAACCTTGGCCCGCTCTGGCGGCTTTTGCTGTCTGGCTGCAACCTTTACCCCTGCATCCTCGCCGACTGCAAGGGATTCCTCTGGATCGGGCTCCTTGTGAACCGAGCCAAGTGGTTGCCACTCGACCTTGCGTGCTTCACCAAGTACGCCAACAACAGCGTGATTAAGAATGGCAATATAGTTGGAATCAATCCACAGCCCGTAAATATGGTTTGGAACGCGCACCAGCAAACGGGTTTCGTCTGCCTCAATCAGTTGTGTTGACGAGAACCAGCGCCTGAATGTATCAGCACTCACCTGCTCCTTAACCTTGAAGCAGATTTCCTTCCAGATCGTGTTCAGATGATCTGCCATCAAATAACCGCCAGTGAAAGAATCAAATGCATAGCTACGGCTCCTCTCACAGAGTGATTTTGATGGTGTTTACTGGTAAAAATCTTCATTTATAATTGTTTCAAATTCCCGGCTGTTTTGCGTGCACCGGAAACGGTAATTTTAAATAAGAAAACTCGCCCCCCCTTGGTGTTGAGAGTCTTAAATGGTGTGGTTGCGGTGATAATCTCCCCCTAAAAAACTGCCCTTATGCCAGCAAGAGGACAGGTCACGAAAAAAAGAAATTTCCACCAGCTCCCGATCTTAGATAAAATCGTATGTTTTCCACAAGGATAATTGGTTCAAAAAACAAAAAAATTACCGTTGATTTTAAATTCGAGCAGATTTCTGCCGATACCACAATCCTCCCAACCACCATAAATAAACTGACCCGGATTCCCTCACCTCGCCGACATTAACCAATGCGGGGAAGAATGACATTCTCCCTTCCTGAAATACTAACCAATGCGCACCGGGATGACGCCTTCAATGCGAGGAAGGCATGCGCTGGACACCACCTTTTCCGGCGGGCACTAACAACCCTACCCCTAGGGTAATGCAACAAGTCAGTGGCCACATCCAGACGAAGCAATAAACTGATTTCACCCCATCACCCGAGGCGTTGAGCTCATAGGTAAAAAGAGTGGCCAGTGATTCAGCAGAAATAAACCCTGCCTTGGTTAGCAAGTTCCAAATATCGGTGCGCACAAACATCACAGCCAGGAAAGATATCAGGGAGCCGATGAGAAGACCCCGGAATGAGCCCCGCCCGATCATGGCGCAAAGGAAAAATGCCAGCAAGGGGCCAACCGTGTAAGTCGTCATCCCGAAGGCGAGCGGCAGAATGGCATCTTCACGGGCAACGGCCAGTAATAGGGTAAATGCAGTCAATGCCACACCCCATCCAACGACCAGCAAGCGCGAACGGGACATGAGTTGTTGCTCGGAAAGTCGCACATCGCCCCTCTCGGGATGATAGAAAAGGGACAGCGTTGTCTGACTGAGCGCAGCAAGGATAGAATCGAGACTGGAAATAGCTGCCGCAAAAACCCCTGCCAGGATCAATCCACTCAAGCCAACTGGCAGGGCCAAGACAATCCATATCGGAAAAATATAGTCCGAATTACCTGAAAAGGATTTATCATCGGAAATCTTAACGCTTCCAGGCACAATGACATCAGATCGCCGTTCCACCTCATTGAGCGGGTGTATTCCAGGATGCTCTGCGAAAGTGGCTGCATCCCTGATATCCTGGACATTTTCCACTCCTGTCGCGAAAACAGTGGCTAACTCCTGATCTCCAAAACCCGACTGATGCTTGTCAACAAAGAGTGCTGCGCCAATCAGCAACATCAGCAGGGTCACCAACTGCCCAAGGGAACTGAAAAGGATGGCCTTGCCGGCAGCACGGGCATTTTTGCAGCAGAACATGCGCTGTGCGGCAAGCTGATCAACTCCGAAAACCGCCAAGTTCTGAAATGGCACGGCAAAAAGCGCTACCCACAAGGTGAATTGCAAGTCCGCCCCGAGACCAAACTCCGGATTAAGGATACGCGTGCGGCCAAATTGCTCCGCTGTCTCCATCATCGCGGACCAGCCTCCCTCAATGCCACCAATCAACCATATCAACGCGATCACACCACCAAGGAGAAACAGTGCAAACTGCATCACGTCCGTCCATATGACCGTGCGCATCCCACCCATGAGGGTCCAGCCTATGGCAAACAGGCCAATGATCACGATACAGACCCAGAGCGGCATCCCGGTGACAACCTTTAAGGGGATTGCAGCCACTAACACGCGTACGCTTTGCGCCAGGATGCTGCCAATGGTGAAACATATCGTTGCCAGGGTCTTGACACTCAAGCCAAGACGTAGCCCCATGAAGTCATACGGACTGTAGATTTCCCTCTGGTAATACAGGCGCACAAAAAATCCCGCGACAATCACCCGGGCAATAATGGAACCGATAGCCCATTGCAGGTAAGTGAAATCACCATGCAGGGCAAACAATGTGCCCGGCACGCCGATAAATGTCACCCCGCTTATTTCAGTGGCAATAATGGAACCGCTCACTGCCGGCCAAGGCACTGAGCGTCCCCCGAGGAAGAAGTCCTTGATGGTGCCCTGCTTGCCCCGCATTGCATGGCCGACCCAGGTCGTCAGGGCGAGATAGCCAAAAACCACCAGCCAATCAACATACGTGAAATACTCATGGATTTCCATCAGTTGAAATATTCCCGCTTGTTTGCTAAAAGATCAATGGAGATTCCGCTAATAAAGTAAGGCCGAATTCCGCAACCGGATAAGTTATCACCAACATGGCAGAGACCACCCTTCTTGATCCTCTCGCTCTCCTATTGAGAAAAAGGCGAACCATCATCGCTGATCATGGTTTCCGTGACCGGGATCCAAAGGCTCACCTCAAAGCCCTCAAAGGGGCCTTTGAGGCAATTCAGCTCGAGCATGAGGGCCTTAAGGGCAGGATTCCACCTAGGCTTGAGCATTTCCTGAGTGGCGGAAGCTTTGACAAGGCCTTGGCATTTATTGAGCAGGAAAGGGGGCACTAAAGCTGCCTGCTTTGCGGGCTTGACCCTTGGCGCTTTATGCACTCTCCTTGCTGGTATCAATCCTGACAAAAAAACAGAAATTATGGCTCACCAACTTCCCGAACTTCCCTACGCCCACGACGCACTCGAACCCCATATTGATGCACGCACGATGGAAATCCACCACGGCAAGCACCATAATGCTTACGTCACCAACCTGAACAACGCCATTGCCGGCAATGCTGAGCTTGAAGCCAAGTCCATCGACGAACTCATCGCCAACCTGGATGCCGTGCCTGAGGAAATCCGCGGTGCGGTGCGCAACAATGGTGGTGGACACGCCAACCACTCACTTTTCTGGACCAGCATGGGGCCGGGCAAGGGCGGGGCGCCGAGCGGATCCCTTGGCGATGCCATTGACTCCACGTTTGGCAGCTTTGACACCTTCAAAGAAGAATTCACCAAGGCTGGCATGACCCGTTTCGGCAGTGGCTGGGCATGGCTCAGCATCGCCAACAGTGCCCTTGTGGTCAGTTCCACGCCAAACCAGGACAGCCCGGTAATGGATGGCAACACTCCCCTCCTTGGCTGTGACGTATGGGAACACGCTTATTACCTCAATTACCAGAACCTGCGCCCTGACTATATCAACGCATGGTGGAACGT
Organism: uncultured Verrucomicrobiota bacterium; assembly: GCA_902589825.1. GTDB lineage: Bacteria > Verrucomicrobiota > Verrucomicrobiia > Verrucomicrobiales > DEV007 > CACIUL01. The sequence goes on along the minus strand of CACIUL010000017.1, from coordinate 2,613 downwards.
GGTCGACTGGGATGCAATCTCAGCGCGTTTTGATGCGGCAACTTAAAGTCATCTCGTCCAGCACAGGACAGTTTTGTCACCACCAGTTTCAAATTGGTCACTCATTCCCAGCCACCGGGTAGCAACCCGCTGCGGTGATTGAGATCGGCATTAAAAAGAAATGATGAAACCATTCCTGCCATCATCCTTTCAATACCTGCTGCTGCTGGTCGCTGGCATTGATCCTTGTGGGGCCAATCCCGGCACAAAGCAAAACGGTAAACAGGAAACTCCCGCTAATTTCCTGACCCAGAACGAAAAAGCAGAAGGATGGAAGCTTCTCTTTGACGGCATGACCATTGAAGGCTGGAGGCGTTATGGCTCGGCAACGGAGAAGATTACCGGATGGCAAATCGAGAAGGACACCCTGCATAAACCTGCAGGGGTGCGGTCAGGAAATATCATGACCAAGGATGTCTATGAGGACTTCGAGTTTTCCTGGGAATGGAAACTGCAGGAAAGGGGCAACAATGGAGTGAAATACTTTATCACTTCAGAACGCGGTACCGCCGTTGGCCACGAATACCAGATGATCGATGATGCCATCGTGAAGGACCCTTATTCCTCCAATGCCTCCTTCTACCTGCTTGCTAAGCCGGCAAAGGACAAACCCAATAGGGCAATGGGACAATGGAACCGCTCAAGAATCCTTGTGCGCGGCAACCATTGCGAACACTGGCTTAATGGCAGGAAGGTACTCGACTATCAATGCGGAAGCCCGGTTATCATGAACCGTGTAAAGAAGACCAAATTCAGGAAATACCCTGGTTTCGGAAAGAAAGTCCCCGGCCATATCCTCCTCACTGACCATAAGGATCCCTGCTGGTATCGAAACCTCAAGATCCGCAGGCTTACCAAGAGCTAGGCAGGACAAGGAAACCTGCTCCGCATGGGGCAGCCTATTCCTCAAAATTGACAGTTAACACGCTGGATTGGTTATCCATAATGTCGCGACATTGCAAACGGGCAACCAGTTGCTTCAAGTCCACGTTTGCCGGGAGAGGAATGAGCACTTCCCGTGTATGCGGCTCAACCCTTGTTAAGCTTGCCAGGTATCCTTCCTTTCCGGAAATCCTGTCGGATACAGTCACAGTAAAACCAAACTGGGGGAGGGTCGAAAGATCATTCTCCCAATGCACCTTTAACATTCTCCCGGTGCTCAATTTCCCATCCACCAGACGTAACCCTGCAGATCGGACCCTGATCGGCGCATAGTCTGGCTTCACGCTGCTGCGCTTAATTTCGTGCCAAGAGGGATTTTTGGCCGTGGGAGTGGTATTCCGACCTCCGGCAGTCATAAAGTAAAAAGCACCCGCCTTGTCCCGGGATACTCCACCATTCCAGTTTGTCCTGAAATTAAAGGACCGCTTTCCCTTTTCCAGGTCCCAGAAATTCACCGAATACCTGCCCCTTCCAAAGGCAAACCAGTCCCCACTGGCTCTTCGCTTCCATCCCCCACGATAATGAACCGTGCGCGGTTGCACACCGGTTTCAAGCCAGTCCTCAATAAACGCGTCAGTACCTCCCTGAAAAAAGGCTTCCTTGGCCGCAACATCCATGGTCACAAGGTGAGTCCACTGGCCAGTCCCGCCACTTCGCACCCAATAACCATAAAAACTGTGATCGCCTACAGGCCAGTACCGCAAAGCAAGTGTATACCAAGTGTCTGTTTTCCACCCCAATTCAAAGTTCCACGATTTCAGGCCGGTTCCTTCCCCTCCGAATTTCTCCGTGATGGTGCCCGCCCCATGGTAAACAGCCTTGATTGGAGCTGCATGGCTCTTGTGGTCCCAAATAGAGAAAATATAGTTATGACCCCTCGGGTGCGCCTGCAACCCGGCATACCCGGCAGCACGTCCCCGCCAACCAAGGGTTTCATAGTAGGTGTATTTGGCTTCCCCATCCTTCGGCACACGAACTTCATTAATGATGATGTGTCCATCGAAGTTGTCATCAAAGACAAGATGCGAGGAGGGAGCGGCATTCTCGTCGGCAAGCCCAGTCAGGGGACACGCCAGAAAAACCAAGGCAAGAAGCCTCTTCCCGGCTTTCTTGGGGCATAACATTACAGGAATCAGATTCATTAAACGACTACAAGAAAGGAATACCATCACCTCGGCATCGGCCAGCTCTGGATAAGGTCGGTGGGAGCACCGAACTGTGGCGGGATGGGAAAAGCAACCTCAGCTTCCGGATTGCTGGAATAACGCTGCTGCCAATGTTTCTCAGGCAGGGAGAATGAAAGGTTACCAAGGCCAAGTGAAGGAAAATCCTTTCCTGAAACCTCGCGATCGGCAGATACACGCACCACCAGCAGGTTCAGGTCCCCCGGCAGAATGGCTTCAGGGGTAATCTTCCATTGCCCTTGCCCCACGGCACGTAATGTCTTTCCGTTGAGGTAAACAGAAGCCTTCGGCTGGGACTCCCACCAAATGGAATAATCCCCTTTGACCAGCCCGCCGGGCACCTTTAGCAGGGTGCGTAAATCACAGAAGGCACCTTTTACAACATTGCTCCCCACACGATGCCAGCCCTCAGCCTGGCGCCTTACATCAGGATCCTGAGGCAACGCGA
>CACIUL010000016.1 GCA_902589825.1 uncultured Verrucomicrobiota bacterium | reverse complement strand
GTTGCGCCTTGCATCCTCGATGGCCTTTACCCGTTTGGCTTCATCAGCTCTTTTGCGCAGAAGTTCCTGCTGTTTTTTCTCTTGGTCATTCTGCTGTGCAATGCGCTGCTTAATAACCCCGGGTTGTTGTCGCTTGTCTTGGAGTAATGGTTTATTTGCAGCGATTAAGGGAGTGTCTTTGGTTCTTTCTTTCAGGGGGGTTGCCCTTGGTATAGCCTTCTGGACAACTTTTGGCGGCTTCACCTCGGCCCCTTTCACGAGGGCCGGCTTATTAACGCCTGTTACTTTTTCAACTATCTGAGGCCTGGCCATCTTGCCGAGCTGGGGCTGGGCAGGTAATTGCTGGAACTTTTTGGGCTTTTCCAGTTTAGCCGTGGCAACAATATGTTGGCGCAACTTACTCATTTTTTGTTTGTCAGGGATCGAGTCCCAGCCGCTGTCCTGCTTGATCTCTTTGAGGGTGCGTAATTTCGGCAAGGGTGCCTTTCGCTTGCCTGAATCCTGCAACCTGTGCGCTATAAGGTGTTGCCTGTCATCATCAATACGGTTTTGAACACCGCATCTTCCCGCTTCCGGCCTGATATGCAGCCTGGAGATTCTCCTTCCCTGCCGGCGCGATACAAAATCGTGACTTGGCCCATAGTTACAGATATCTCTCCTTGTGGAATGTTGAATTCCCGCGATCAGCGTGATATTCCGCGTTGAGAGTATCAGGGAGAAGTTCGTTCGTCGGTCAATGATCCGCGGTCGGCAGTGGCCATGCCCGAAGTGGGTGATTGAAACAAAATTGTAGTGGGATGGCCCGAGGTTGCACCTGGCATCGACCCAGTGACCTATTCCTACATTGTGGGACCATGTTGCGGATGGTGGGAGGGGGCACCATCCGACGTGGTGGTCCGAGACGCGCCATGAAACCCAAGCCGGTGCCCATTGCCGGCCAGGGATCCAGCACCAACCAATATGATGATAACGGACCCAGCGCCCATAATGGTAGCATGCCCATCCCCATGGATCGCTTGATGTGAAGTGCCAGCCAAGGTCGGTAGAGTGCCAGCTGCCATTGGTGTATGGAGACCAGCCTGTATCATGCCTGATTGTTGAGGGCTGCCAAACATCCCCGTATTCCTCCGTGGCGAACCATTCCCCATAGGGATCAAGGGCTTCGCCGTAATCCTGTCGAGCTTCGGGATAGGGACTGAACTCGTTCAGGGGTATATCAGCGGTGTTCTTAGGCAGTGGTCCGGCAGGGGAAGGGGCGGGTGCCGGGTTTTCCAGGGGCAGGGCGGAGGGCACGAATTCTTCTTCTTCCTCCAGTGGCAATGCCGTTTCGGGAGTATCATCATCAACATCATCATCAACAGCGGCGTTTTTTTTCTGTGCCTCGGCAGCTTCCAGTTCTGCAATTCGCTGGGAGAGTTTCAGGATGATATCCTGCTGAATCTCAAAGGCATCCTGATCGAAAGGTGTGTTGGAAGTTTCCGCTTCAGGGGCTTGTAAAGGGGGAATGTCCGGGGGAGGAGGAGTTTTGGCATCCTGGCCGATGATCTTGTCGCCCAGAACCAACAAAGTGGAAATTACCATAATTACCAGAGATGCCCCGACTGTTGTCCATATGTTCATGCCAGTTTTGACGGAACCTGTAGAAAAATCATTCAATGAAATGTGTGTTTTCTCCTATTTGATGAATAAGGGGATAATCGTTTTACCGTGGTGGTAACCCATGAGTAATGTTCAAGGCCTTAATAGTAGAGTAGCTGATGTTATATAATGAGATGCAGTTGAAGATCGCCTTCACCCTGATACTACTGTTTTTTTCGCTCGTGCCCGGGGACCTTTTTGCCCAGCAGAGCTTGCCTGGTCGTTCACAGCAGAGAATACATCCTGCTGCAGGAGCGGTTGATCTTGATGGTGACGGGGTGATTTCCGCAACCGAGCTCAACAAGGCGCCGCAATCATTGCTGGTGCTGGACATGAACAGGGATGGTGTCTTGTCCCGTGATGAACTGGTGCCTGCCGGGTTACGCCGCGGTGGTCAAGCAGGAGAGGGAAGAGGTGGTCCGAGGGCAGGCAGGGGCGGCAGAGGCGGCAGGGGTGGAGGAGGTCCGCGTCCCGATGACCTGGGTGAATCAGACCTCGACCTTGGAGAGGCGGCTATTGCATGGTATCCCCGTCTGGAGGATGGGCTTGCTGAGGCTAAGCGAACAAACCGTCCCATTATTTTCATGGCCGTGGCATCACAGTGCGGCGGAGTGCCTGGCGTTTTCTGACCCGGTTATACGGCAACGCGGAACAGTTTGTTCAGTGATCCAGAAGTCATCGCCGCCACACGTCAATTTGTATGCATCCGGATTGATTCCTATGAGAGTGAGGAAAATCAGGAGATCGTGCGCAGTCACCTGGGGGGACGCTTTGAGAACACGGCTTTCTGCATACTTGCCCCGGATGGTGAGAAACGATTGACCAGGAGTGGTCGTGGGCCGCATCAAGTGGCGCGTCACTTCAAAGATTTAGCGGCTATTGCTGAGGATTATTCACCAAGGGGCAATGCCCTCGATTCCAGAGTTCCGGATTTCAACAGCTTTGCCCTTGCCCTGAATGTGTCATCAGCAGACCAGCAGGTATTGGTGGTCATTGCCGGGCCCGATAAGGATATCAAGGCGACCGGCAGCAGGTTGCGCCCGTTGGCATGGTCTGATGAGATGATCGGACGATTCCAGTATGACTTTGAAACCGACCTTAAGAAACTCGAAGGCCCCCTTTCCCTTAAGAAGGCCGTTCCCGGAATCTATATCATCAAGCCGGATACCTTTGGTCTGGATGGTGAGGTAATGGCGTCACTGCCACTCGATGTTAAATTGCCTGCACTCAAGGCAGCGATGGCTCAAGGCAATACTCAGTTTGCCCGCACGACCAAGAAAAAAATATACAGCACGCACGTGGTCGATGGGCGCAGGGCAGGTAAGCGAATCCAGATGGCCATGCCCTTTGGCGAGGATCGGGATGGTGACGGGAAGATTGACCACCGCGCGGGTGCCGGGCGGCAGCGTTGATGGCACTGCAAGTGCCAGCTGTAAAATATCCAATCTAGCTGAAAGCCTGCCGGATCACCTTGCCGCGGTTACCGACAAAGAACGGCCTGCCGCCGGAGCCGTGGATGCGCTCATCAATCGGCAAACCGAGGGCATGGGCAATGGTCTTGTGCAGATCCTCTGGGCCGAACTTCTCACCCTTGATTGTGCTGGCCTTGGCATCTGTCTGGCCAATGAACTGTCCGCCGTTTACACCCCCGCCTGCCAATACTGCAGAAAAAGCTTTTGGAAAATGATTGCGTCCACCGCGATTGCTGATCTTCGGGGTGCGCCCGAATTCCGTGGTCAGTACCACCATGGTTTCCTCGAGCAGTCCCTTGGCATCAAGGTCTGAGAGCAGGGCTGCAAACGGGGCATCAAGTTCAGCGGACTTCCTCTGCCCTGCCTCCAGGCCATTATGCATCTGGTCCCAGCCGCCCAGCTGGACTTCAACGTAGCGCACGTTGTGTTCAACAAGGCGGCGCGCCAGCAATAATCCCCGGGCAAACTTGCTCTCACCATAGCGTTCCCTGATAGCACGCGGTTCCTTGTTGATGTCGAATGCATTGACAGTACTGGAGTCAAAGAACTTCACTGTCTCGTCGTAGAATTGTGAGTAAGCCTTAACGTTGCCGGTTGGAAAACGTTCCTCAAAGGCCCGACCGAACTTCCTGGCCAGGGTGATCCGGTTATTGAATGTTTTGGGGTCAATTTTTGGCAGGAGGTCACGGATCCCCTTGTTCGGGTCGCCGATGGGGAAGGGACTGTGGTCCGGGGGGAAAAAACCGGGACCAGGATTGCCGCCGCTTACGATCACACTTGCCGGCATGCTTTTTGATGGCCGCCCTAGGAAATGCTGTGCCCAGGAACCCAGTTGTGGGTGACTGGTGCCGCTGCGCCGCTTGAATGCCGTGTGCATCAGGTAGTTGCCGCCTGCATGGTCCCCGGTCTTAGTACTCATGCTGCGAATGATGGCCAGCTTGTCGGTTTGCTTGGCTAATGCAGGCAGGAAGTTGGAAACCTGCACACCAGGGGTCTTGGTCTTTATGGGTGAGGACTGTCCCTTGACCTCGGAATCTGTTTTCGGGTCAAAGGTGTCGACGTGAGGCATGCCGCCGGCCATGTAGACAAAGATGATGTTCTTGGCCGTTGCCGGAGCACCCTTGCCCGGGCTATTGGCTGCGGCCCTTGTCCTGCCGACAAATTCCGGGAGGATGCTTACCCCGAGCGAGAGCTTGGCAACGCCAGCGAGGAAATCCCGGCGTTCGAGTTGATCAAGGTGGCGGGCGAATTGTTTCATTTTGATATACGAAGGGTGGGGGATTACTTGATAAAGAGAAATTCAGGGGTGTTGAGCAGTGCCCAAATCAGGTCGGTCAGGGCGGCATCACCGCGCTTGAGTTCCTGCACGATCATGGCTTGCTCCTTGGGGGTCATCTTGCGGCTGAGAATACTGAGGAAAACAATATCGGCCCGCTTGAGTGGGTCTTTCTCGGCCTTCATCTTCTGGAAGATCAGGGAGTTGCGGTTGGCGAGGATCTGGGTGGCTGCCCCGTTCATCAGCTCCATTACTTGTGGGACTGATCCTTCAAGGGTCGCTGCATCGACAAGGAAGTTGCGGCTCGACTGCCCGAAGTCGCGCAGGAAGTGGCCCTGGGGTGCAGGCTGGGGAAGCTCGCTTGCCCGGGCAAGGATCATGCGGTTGCGCCTTGCATCCCGCATCATCATCATTTCCTCTCCATCCTTCTTGGACTTGCTGTTGATCTTTGCATTGACCGGCTTGCCGTTGCGGTCAATCAACTCATTGTCCGGCCGGTAGGCGCTATAGCGCTCGGCGATCCTGACGAACTCGGCGATTGGAACCGCGCCTGTGTCCATCATGTTGATGATATCATTGTAGGCCTTTCCGGCGGTGCGGCGATAGGCGAAGGGGTCCTCGACCATCAGGGTGAGCAGGGAATCCCATATCTGCTCTGCGTTCATGCGGCGCAGGACGGGTCCAGGGAAAAAATAGGGGTCACTGAGCTTCACTGAGTTCGTTGAGGCCAGTGCCGAGTAGGCTTTTGAGGAGACAATGGCCTTGGTAATGGCCCGCAGGTCGTAATTAAGGGCCAGTACGGTTCCCTGGAGGGTGCGCACAAGCTCGGGATTGTCCCAGTGTTCAGGTTCCGGCATATCATGCAGGGGTTCGGCGGCACCACGCCCCAGGTAGCGTTGCCAAAGGCGGTTGCCAAGGTTGATGCTGAAGCGCGGGTTGTTGCGTGAAATCAGCCAGTTGGCAAAGCGTGTGCGATCATTTTTTGCGCGCGACTTGGTCTCGCTGCCAAAGATGGCCCTGGGCTTGATCACCTGTCCGGGTTTGGCGTCATCATATTCGTAGGTTTCTGGAAGCTTGAGGACACCCTTTGGATCGGAGTGCACGACCAGCTCGTTGGCGGCAACGATCTCGCGGTAGGCACGGTTGAAGCGGTTGGCAAGGCGCCGCAGTTGCTGTTGTCCTTTCTCGTTAGAGGTGTTGATCTTGTGTTTTTTGGCCAGGTATTCGCGGGCCTGGTTGCGATTGAGATAAAGGCTCTTGGGGTCTTTCTTGGCGGGAATCGTCTTGCCCTTGCTCTTGCGCGGCTTGGTTGGGCGCTTTTGCAGGTTTTCACGGGTGTCCATCTTGGCGAGGAATGAGGTCAGCTCGTAATATTCAAACTGTGTCCAGTCATGGAATGGTGCGTCGTGGCATTGAGCACATGAAATATCCGTGCCCAGGAACGCCTTGGTCATATAGCTAACATGATCAAGCTTCATGCCGTTGTCGCGCAGGTGGTATCCGGTCGCGGGGTTGTCCCATATGCGTCCCTCGGCGGTGACCATCTCGTGCACCATCCGGTCAAAGGGGCGGTTGGACTTCAGTTGCTGCTTGAGCCAGAAGCTGAAGGCATCAGTGCGCAGCTTGGTGCCGGGAATCTGGCTCTGGATGCGCAACAGGTCGGCAATCCAGTTGTAGGTGTTACTGACGAAATCCTCCGAGTTCAGCAGCCTGTCGATGAGTTGATTGCGCTTGTCGACACTCGCGGAATTGACAAATTTCTGGACTTCATCACGGGTGGGGATGCGTCCGGCAAGGTCCGTGTAGACCCGGCGGACGAAGAGGTGGTCATTGAGTCCGACATTGTAGGCGGTCTTGGCCTTTGCCAGCCCGGAATCAACCGCGGCATTGATCCTTGAGGTGGCCTCATTGATTAATTCTGCCCTTGGGGCAGAAATGACCACTGCGCTCAGCAGTGCCAAGGCGAAGATTGTGGGGGCAATGACTCGCATCTCTTATAAACTACCTTTGATAACCTATTATAACGCAAAAACACACAATTTCCCCATGGAAGTGTCGTTTGTTGGCCTTTATTTTTCCCCGGCATTCTGCCCTGCAAAAAGCCAGCTTTTCTCCACGCAGGCGATGGTGATCTTCTCACAGTAATCCCTCTCCCCGTTCTCGAAGATGCAGAGGATGTGGCCTTCAGCGTTTATTGCCATATCGGAATAACCGGAAAGCCCCTTGTTGAGAATGCGGCTTTTCACCCAGCTTTTTCCCTCATCACGGCTTAGGCGCAGGGTCAAATTCTTCCGGCTCCAGATTGAGAACCCACCATGATGATTGACGGCGGGATTGAGGAAGAGAATCTCCTGATCGGTATACCTGATCATGCTGGCCTGGCAGGCGGGACAGGGCAGGTTCTTGTCCACCACGGGCTTGGACCAGGTCATGCCCTGGTCCTTGCTGATCGAAGTAAGGCGGTAACCGAAGGAATAGACCCCCGGAGCCGATGTGCGCATGTTCATGAGCAGTGAACCGTCACTGCGCTCCACGATGGTGCACTCACCGTGCCGGAATTCCGGCACCCAGGGAATGGCTCCGCCTATCTTCCAGGTTTTTCCAGCGTCGTCGGAGTAGATGATACAGGACTGCCCCCGGCCCTTGCCATCCACCTTGTGCCCAACGTAGGAGGGGGCAACGAGGCGGCCCTTGCTGGTGTGGATCCCGTGAACCGGTCCCGCCCCGACACCGACGGGCGATCCGCCGAAGTCCGCCAGAAAGTTGTCCTTCCTGTATTCTTTTGCCTTGGGATCGTCCGAGGTGGCTTTCAGGGGTGACCAGGTCTTTCCCTCATCAGTGCTCATGGTATGGAAAAAGCAGTCCGGCCCGTTTCTGGTAAAGAGCAGGTGCACGGTTTTACCGTCACTTGCAATGATCGGGCAGGGATTGCCCACGCGGATTGGGGCGTCTCCGCCCTCCTCGTGGATGAGGGTGGTTTTCAGCCAGGTTTTTCCACCGTCCTCGCTGCGCCTTAAGAGCAGGTCGACATCACCATGATCTCTGCGGCTTTTCTTCCTTCCCTCACAGAAGAGCAACACGGTTCCCTTGGCGGTGATCACCATGGTGGGAATTCGATACGTGTGATAGCCGTCCTGGTGCCTGCTGAAGATGTCCTTGCGGAAAAGCAGTCCGTCCTCTGCCTGGCATACCAGGCCACCAAGAACAAGGCTCATTGAGATGGTCAGGATTGAGATAAATACTCTTTTCATTGGTTGCGTTTTTATTTTGTGCAGTGGCAAGTAAACCGCAATTTTGCTTGTGACTCAAAACAAACCTCCCCCATGGCAGGGCAGTAACAGAGGTTCGGGAAAATCGGCCGGGTTAGCCTGCCCTTGTATCTAGGCGATAATGCCGTTTACCACATGCCCGTGTACATCAGTGAGGCGGAAGTCCCGTCCTGCGTAGCGGTAGGTAAGTTGCTCGTGATCGATGCCCAGCAGGTGCAGGATGGTGGCATGCAGGTCGTGGAAGTGGACCGGCTGATCCTGTGCGTAGTAGCCGTAATCATCGGTGGAACCGTATTGTATGCCCGGCCTGGTTCCTCCCCCTGCCATGAACATCGTAAAACCGTGTGGGTTGTGATCCCTGCCGTCATTGCCCTGGGCGGTGGGTGTGCGTCCGAACTCGCTTCCCCAAAGGACGAGGGTGTCCTCGAGGAGTCCGCGTTGCTTCAGGTCAGTAATCAGAGCGGCGACCGGCTTGTCCATCTCGGCGGAGAGCTTCTTGTGCTCCTTGCGCAGGTTGGAGTGTGAATCCCAGTATCGGTGCGTGATCTGCACAAAGCGCACACCGGCCTCGCTGAAGCGGCGTGCCATCATGCATTGTTCGGCGAAGCCCTTGGTGGGTGCCTGGTCAGCCCCGTACATTTTTTTGATGTGGGTGGGTTCATTGGACAGGTCCTGGATGCCGGGAACCTCCATCTGCATACGGAAGGCAAGCTCATAGGAGGCGATGCGTGATTCCAGTTCGCTGTCGGTCCCGTGAGTTGCCAGGTGATCCCTGTTGAAGGCCTTGATGAGATCAATCTCCTGTAACTGCCGCTTGCGCTTGCTGATTGGGCTTTCAATGAAGGGAATTTTCATTTCGGCGCCACTTCCGCTGATACGCGTGCCGCCATGCCGGGCGGGTAGAAAAGCCGGGGACCAGGCGCCCGCCCCGCCGTGGCTGCCACTCGGGTTGATGGTGATGAACCCGGGCAGGTTCTCATTCTCGCTGCCCAGCCCATAGTTGATCCAGGCGCCCATGGCCGGCCTGGTGAAGGTATCAGACCCGGTGTGCAGCTCAAGGAGAGCCCCGCCGTGCCGTGAGTTTGAGCAGTGCATGGAGCGAATGAAGCAGAGATCGTCGGCGATTGACCCGATGTGGGGAAGCAGTTCGCTGACCGGTGCACCACTCTGGCCATGCCTGGAGAATTGCCATGGCGAGGGGAGGAGGTTTCCGGTCTTGTGTGAGACGATGCGAGGTTCCTTGAAGGGTAGCGGTTTGCCTGCATCCCGCTTGAGCAGGGGCTTGGGATCAAAGAGGTCGACGCTGGAGGGTCCACCATGCATGAAGACGAAGATGACCCGCTTGGCACGGGCCGTTGTTGGGGCGGGCTTGCTTGCGGCCAGGCCATTGCCTGTCAGCATGGCATTGAGGGCAAGCGCGCCGAATCCCGTGCCTGCCTGCTGCAGCATGGCACGGCGTGAGGTGGGGGCAGGTTGGCGGTTTGAACAGAGATTCATCAATTAAAAATTATTGGATGTACAGGAATTCGTTGGTGGCAAAAAGAGCCCTTGAAAACGCTGCCCATGCGGCAGTTTCTTCATCCTTGCCGTAATTAGCTGCAAAACTCTGGCCCCTGTCCTGCTCTGATGTGGTGGCTTCCCTTCCCATCAGGTGCATGATCAGCCATGAGGTGCGCTGCTTGCTGCCCATCTCGCGGGTGTCTTCAAGCATGATACCGGCCAGTGCCGAGGAGGATTCATGGACCAGTTCGCTGTTCATCAGGTAGAGTGCCTGCGGCGTGACCGAGGACACGTTGCGCTTGCCGGTAATTACCGCGGGATCCGGAAAATCAAAGGCCTTTTGCCCGTCATAGCCTGAACTGCGCAAGACCGGTAGATAGATGGTTCGGCGCATACTCTTTATATATTCCTTTTGCTTGCCGCGGTCTACGTATTTGTGGTTCTGCTCCTTTAACATCGACCCTCCCATTGTCAGGTCGAGGCGGTTTGACTTGAACAGGATCGAGTCGCGCAGCACCTCGGACTCAACCCGGCGCGGTTTCCAGCGGGCAAAGAGCGCGTTCTCAGGATCGGTTTGCTTCAGTTGGGTTTCGGCAAGGGATGATTGCCGGTAGGTTGCCGAGTTCATGATGAGGCGATGCAATTGCTTGATGGACCATCCTGAATCAATGAAGGATGATGCCAGGTGGTCGAGCAGTGCGGGATGACTGGGCTGTTGACCCAGATGGCCGAAATTATCAGGCGTGGTGACAATGCCCCGGCCAAAATGCCAGTGCCATATGCGGTTTGCAATGACCCTCGCGGTGAGGGGATTGTCCTGGGAGGCGATCCATTGTGCCAGTTGCAGCCTGCCGCTTTGGTCGGCGGGAATATCCGGTTGCCTTTTGCCGGCAATGGCCGCCGGCATCCTTCGCGGGATGAGCTCGCCAAGGGTCAGGTAGTCGCCGCGCAGGTGAACTTTGGCATCCTTCGCGGGGTATTCGGTGACTCCCATGACCTCAAAGACAGGCGGGAGATCCTTGCGGAGCTGCCCGACTTTGCTGCTGATCTGTTTTTTTTCCTCCTCGGGTGTCGTCTTGTCCGCCTTGCGTTTTTCCAGGTCTGCAATTTCTCTGCGCATCCTGGCGTGCTCTTCCTCTGAGAGGTCGTGTTGGTGGAAGCGGGCCACGACACTGTATTTGGTGAGTGTCTTAGTCGACATGAAGATTCCCGCAAGGCCGTAGTAGTCCTCAATGGAAACCGGGTCAAACTTGTGGTCATGGCACCTGGCGCAACCAAATGTCATGCCCATGAAGGCCCTGCCGGTGGTGTCAATCTGCTCATCGACGATGTCGCGGCGCATCTTGTCAGGATCATCACAGGCGAGCATCTTGGGACCGACCGAGAGAAAACCGACACCAAGGGTCTGTGAACGTTTTTGGGCAAGGTTGCCGGAAGGCATCAGGTCGCCGGCCAGTTGTTCAACAATGAACCGGTCGAAGGGCTTGTCATCATTGAAGGAGTCAATGACATAGTCGCGGTAGCGAAAGGCCACGGGATGGACAATATCCTCATCCATGCCGTTGGAATCAGCGTAGCGGGCGACATCCAGCCAGTGCCTGCCCCAGCGTTCGCCGTAGCGCGGTGAAGCGAGCAGCTTGTCGATGAGCCTTTGCCAGGCATCAGGTTGCCGGTCTTCAAGGAAGGTCTTTAGCTGTGCGGTTGTCGGCGGGAGGCCATGCAGGTCCAGATAGGCACGGCGCGCGAGGGTTCTCTTCTCAGCCTGCCGTGTGGGAGCCAGTTCGGCCTGCTCAATTTTTTCCAGGATAAAATAATCAATCGATACTCTTGGCCAGCTGGTTTTTTGGACCTCCGGATTTTTGGGTAATACGAGCGGTTCCAGCGCCCAGAGCCTGCCGCTTTCCCCGGGTTCGGCATCCTTATCCCCGGCAGGCAGTGGCACCGACTGCAGGAGCAGGCAGCCGATAATGGCTGCAAGCAGCATTGATGCCGGTTCTCTATCTGGGAAAAGCACGCTATAACAAGTTGCTTTTTTCTTTCGCCCGCGTCAAGAACAGCTGCCACGGATTTATTTCCAGATAATTTCAGTAAGGGCGGATTGCCTATGGAAATGAATGATATTTACCCGAAAATTGAGCGATAAGGTTGCCACTGCTGAGTACCCTCCTTCGCCACCTTGGTTTCGTCATGCAATCGGTTTTCAAACCGGAACCTTGCCAGTTCAGTTTGAGAATGAGGTCCAATCACATTACCGGAACGTTCATCATAATAGTAATACCTTGGGATTTCCCGGGGAGGGCTGGGGATATTTATCTCGGGACTTCGAGTTGCACCAATCCTTACCCTCGATGACTCTTCCTGCAGTAGCATTTGTGCTCTCATCGCTTCACCGGCTTTCCTGTTTTCCGCCTTTTTCTGCGATGTGGTTTTCGTGGCGTCAAAGTTGGGTTCCCCGCAGTAAGGGCAAGACTGGGCATTTCTGCTCACATCTTTTTTACAGGTTCTACACCGGGTTAAGTTAGGCGACCTGTATGATGTCGCATTGGAGTTGCTTTCCTTGGGCGGAGGATTTTCTTGGTTTCCGGAATTTTGATTCTGGTTGAGCATCATTAATATCCAGAACGCGAACATAACAACGCCCAAAGGGAGCCCAAAGAGACTGGGTGCACTCCAATCAATTTCACACCCGGTCAGAAAAAAGCAGAGGACAATAAGTGTGGTTATTGTGAAAGACTTCTTTCCTTTAAAAGTTGTGAATGCCATAGCGCATATCTTCCCTTAAACCAATAAATACACATTATAGTGACCGAATCAATTTCATGAGAGAAGAAGCAAAATACATTGAATGCATTTCGGACCATTTCGGTTTCATTCCGGTATGAATATTGTTCACTTGCAGGAATTTTAGGCGAATTGCGCAGTTCATAGTTGCGGGTTCAGCACGAACAATGATAAACAACAAGATATGCAGGGGATCTCAGTGCATTACTTCATATAACCAGCTGTGAATCCCTGAGGAGTTATTAAACAGTCACCGGAAAGGATTTTTTTCTAGTGGCTAAAACGTTGCATGAAATGAGTGAACCTGATGATGATTACGGGCTGAGCCCAAACAAGGAGATTACCCATATTGCGCCACCAGCGGTCGATTACCTGCCTCCCCTCCCGGAAAGCTATCAGCCCAATATCGGCATCATTGGGACGGGTGGCATCAGTGAGTTTCACCTCAAGGCCTACAAGCATTGTGGTTGGCAGGTTTCTGCCATGCATAACCGCACACGCTCAAAGGCTGAGACCAGGCGGGATGAATTTTACCCGGCGGCGGCGGTTGTTGATGACTACCGTGATATTCTGGATGATGACACAATCGACGTGGTTGATATCACGCCGCACCCGGAAGATCGCATTGCCATTGTCCGGGATGCCCTCGAGGCCGGCAAGCATGTCCTCAGCCAGAAACCCTTCGTGCTGGACCTTGATGAAGGTGCCGAGCTTGCCGACCTGGCAGAGTCAAAAGGGGTCCTGCTTGCGGTGAACCAGAACGGCCGCTGGGCACCGCATTTCTCCTATATGCGCAATGCAGTGGCAGATGGGTTGATTGGTCGCGTGACCAGTGTCGACCTTTCCCTGCAGTGGGACCAGACATGGATTGCGGGTATCGAGAACTTTGAGAAGATCCATCACCTCATTCTCTATGATTTTGCCGTGCACTGGTTTGACATCACCAACTGCTTTATGCGCGGGCATGATGCCCGGCAGGTCTACGCCTCCGCAGTGCGCTTTGATGAGCAGAAGTTTGGTCCGCCCGCCCTTGCCTCAGCAGTTGTAGATTACCCCGGGGCCCAGGTCCGGATGTCCTTCAATTCCCACACCCAGCTTGGCGAGGAGGATGTCACCACCATTGTCGGAACCAAGGGGACCCTTCGCAGCCGCGGTCCCGGGCTTAATGACCAGCCGAAAATGGAGGTTTTCCTCGAGCAGGGACAGGTTGAGGTACCTCTTGATGGTTGCTGGTTTGAAAGCGGCTTCCAGGGAACGATGGGTGAACTCCTATGCGCCATAGAGCAGGGGCGTGAACCCAACCACAGCGCTCGTGACAACCTGCGCTCCCTGGCGCTGTGCTTTGCCGCGCTGGAGAGTGCTGACACCGGCCAGCCATGCGTTCCAGGGGAGGTGCGCAGTATCAAGTCCTAGTATGCTTATGAGACGACCTATTATTATCCTTTTCTTTTTGCTGCTCTGTCCGCTTTCCCGGGCTCTTGAGCCCATTCCTGACAAGCTGGTAGTGCTCGGCTTTGATGACTGCAACAAGTCGGACCGGCACTTTGTGGCCGATGTCCTGAAGAAGCACGGTTTCGGGGCCACTTTCTACGTGACTGAGGGGCTCGGTTTCCACAGCGGCAAGGGGCACTACGTGACCTGGGAGGAGATTGTGGAGCTGCACAAGATGGGCTTTGAGATCGGTAACCACACCAAGTCCCACCCGAACGTGACCCGCCTCTCACGCGATCAGCTCAAGGGGGAACTTGCCCACATTGAGAAGAGGTGTCGGGAGCACGGGATCAGCAAGCCAGACACTTTTGCTTTCCCGGGTTTTTCCAACAATATCAGGGCCGTTGAGGTCCTGGCCGGGATGGGCTACAAATTCGCCCGTCGCGGTGTGGGCCCTGAGTATCCGGACAGCGGATCCGGCGCACGGGGACCGGCCTATGATCCCGCCACTGATCATCCACTCCTGATCCCCACCACCGGTTATGCGGGGCCGAAATGGGGGATGAAGGACCTGAAGTGGGCGGTCAGCCAGGCAAAGGACGGCAAGATTGCCGTGCTCTGTTTCCATGGCGTTCCCGCCCTGGATCATCCCTGGGTGAACTGCACTCCGGAGGCCTTCAGCAAATACATGCAGTTTCTCAAGGATGAGGGCTGCACGGTGATCGCAACCCGTGACCTGGCCAGGTATGTTGATCCCGGCAAGGGGCCAAAGGATCCCTATGCCCCGATACGTGCCCGCGCGAAGAAATGAGCGGGGAAGGCCAGAGGTTCTCGGGCCAGGTTGCCGTGGTGACCGGTGCCGCGGAGGGTATAGGGTTTCACCTGGCGGCACGGTTGGCCCGAGAAGGTGCCAGGGTTGTGCTCCTTGATCGTCAGTCGGCACTGCTGGAGAGCAGTGCCGCGCAAATTTCCGGGTCTGGCTGGAAGGTTGCCGATGTGGCCGATGATGCTGCAGTTTGTGCAGCCTTTGGGTCAATCATGGAGGAATACGGCCGGATCGATATTGCCGTGAATTGTGCGGGTATCGTTGGGCCCAATGCACGGAGGTTGACAGAGGTCGGGGTTGATGAATTTGATGAGGTATATGCCGTTAACCTTCGCGGTTCATTTCTTGTCACCAAGTATGCCTCAAATCACATGGAGAAGGCCGGGTATGGAAGGATCCTGCTCTTTGCGTCCATTGCCGGCAAGGAGGGCAATGCCGGCATGTGTGCATATTCTGCGACCAAGGCCGGCGTGATCGGCCTTGCAAAGAGTGCCGGGAAGGATTTTGCCGAGACCGGTATCACGGTCAATGCCATTGCCCCGGCGGTCATCCGCACCGGGATGGTCGAGGCACTGGACCAGTGGCAGGTTGACTACATGACGGAAAAGATCCCGATGAAGCGTTGCGGTACGCTCGACGAGGTTGCAGCCCTTGCCTGCTGGATCGTTTCGAGGGAGGCCAGCTTTACGACGGGCGCCGTCTTTGACCTTTCCGGGGGCCGGGCAACATACTGAGCGCATTACGAGGGAACCTTGACCCCGTTGCTCACAGAAACTTCCGGTAGATACCCAGTGTTTGGCTTGCCATGTGCCTTGCCGTGCACGCTTTGTTGACTCCTTCGCGTCCCTCTTGCCCCAGTTGCCTGGCTTTTTCGGGATTGCCTAGCAGGTCTTCCAGGCAAGCGGCCAGTGACTCGCTATCACCAGGGGAAAAAAGAACGGCGCCGCCGGTTTTATCGAGAATCTCGGGAAAGATTCCGTGCTCGGGCTGCACCACGGGAACACCGCTTGCCAGTGCCTCAAGTACTGGCAGTGCCTTGGGTTCCCTCGAGGCGGTCGGCAGGGAGAAGACATCAATGGAGGCAAGGAAATCCAATTTCCCCTGCCAGTCAGGGGACCCAACATACTCGAAGTTTTCCTTCAATCCTGCCGATTCGATCCGTGTTTGCTGGGCGGCGAAAAAATCACTCTTATTATCCCCAAGCCAGCCACCTGCCTTGAAGTGTGCATTACTGGCCTTGTTTTTCCCGTGGATCCTGATGAAGGCATCAACGACTTGATCAAAGCCTTTTTCCGGGGCAATCCTGCCAAAGTAGCCAAGGGTGGGGGGGCGCCCATTGATTCGGTTGACCGAGGAGAGTTCGCCGCAATCAATGCCAAGCGTGACCACATGGAATTTTTCCCTTGGGATTTCCAGCAACTCCGACATCCTTGCGGCATAGAAGTCAGTGAACGTGATGAAGCCGTCAACCTCGCCGGCTAAACGACGCAACTCGGCCAATACCCGGGGGCGGTGAAGGTCCGTGAGTTCCTCAAGGAAAAGGTCGTCGCCCTGCAGGGTGACCAAAACTGGGACATTGAGTTCACGCTTGAGGGCTGGCACAAAACCCGCAATGAGCAGGTTGCTGAGATTGACCAGGTCAGGTCGTGCCCGTTGCCTTATCCATGAAATGCAGCGTTTTACCTCACGGCGCTGGTTGCCGTTTTCGCCACGCAGCATTGACAGGGTCAACTCGCCTAGTTGTTCCGCTTCCACCTCGATGGAATTTTTTGCCGAGAGTCTCCTGATGATTCCCGGGCGGTCAAGCCAGCCGGTCAAAAACCTTGGAAGTTTCCTGAACAGCCCGGACTTCTGTTCTAGGTAAACACTGATTCCCCCGAAAAGCAGCTCCTGTTCACTGGCATTTTCCACATCAGTTCGGATTGGCGTGTAGACGGGTACCAGCAGGACATCACAGTCGAGTGCGCGCAACTCGTGCGTGAGTGCGTTATCGCGCAGGCAACTGCCGCAAATCATTCCCGCCGCACCGGCTGTCACGTAGGTTACACGCATGGATCAGGTCGGCAATGGTCGGCAATCCCCCGGGGCAGGTCAAGTGGCAGAGGTGGTTGATTTATTCTGTAAGGGCTCCACATTTCCACAAATGTTGCCCAGCCACCTTCTTTTCCAGCGAATTCCTGAGGAACTTTCAAGCGCGATCGTGCATTACCTGCGCAGTGAGGAACGTGAGGTCTTCAAGTCAACCCTGTCAGCACTTGCTGCCGAGCGTCGCCTGCGCCCGGTGTTCATCCAGAAGCGGCCGCTTGAAGCGCAGTTGTCCTGGATGAAGGAGTCCCTGAAACTGAGGAATTCGGAAAGTATTGCAGAGCAGGTGCTGCAGGTCTGGTTGCTGAAGTCCAAGAAGGGCATGGTGGTGGGGTTCCTTGAGGCGATGGGCATTGAGCATGATGGTGACGGGTCGGTCGAGGAGCTGCCCGGGGAAATGGACGGTGAGAAGTTGAAGGCGGGAGTTGAGGTCATGCTTGGGGATCATTCTGTGGACGAGGTAAAACTTTACCTGCACATGTTCCAGGGACAGCGACCCGGGGGATGGGAGGCACTAGCCAAGCTGCTTGAAGAGGATGAGCGGCTGCGGCTCTAGGTTACCGCGAAAAAATGGGCGATTGCCTCGGCAACCCCGGCGCCGCAGGCCTTGCTTGAGACATATCCCCCCCGCCTGGTGATTTCCTCCTTGATCTCGGGTATGGAATTTCCCGGGCAGGCGATCATTGATGCTGCCTTTTCCTGGAGCATTGTGAGGTCGTTATAATTGTCTCCAATAGCGAAGGTTTTTGATGGCGATATCTTGAGCTTGTTTGCGATTTCCTGTAATGCGCTGCCCTTGTTATATTTCGAATGCGAGAACCTCAGGTAGATCGTGTTGCGCTCGTAGGCGAGTTGCCGTGCACCGGTTTCACGGATCAGCTGATCGATAAACAGGCAGAACTCGTCCATTTCCCCGTTGCTGCCTGCGATAATTCCGGCAGGTTCCTCGGGTTGGGCTATCCACTGGGCGCGACTTTGCCCCTCGACGAAGTCCTTTATTTTCTGCAGCAGCGTGCGGTGCCTGTGGAAGAGTTTTTCATGGTCTCTCCTGCAGCGCTTGTTCCAGTTGCCAAAATCAACCCAGCGGCGGAAGGCATTGGGTTCATGGATTTCACGTTCACACGTGACCAGATAATCCGGGAAATCACGCAGGCCAATCCGGTTGATGCCGCTGACGGCATCAAAAAGTGACCGCCCGGTGTTGATCACGAATAATGCCCCTTGCTCCCTGAGGTGCTCGAGCATGCCTGCAAGCTCGGCATCCATGCACCCGGGGCTGGAAGGATCAATGAATGTTCCGTCAAAATCAAAACAGAGCAGGGGCCTGCGGTCTTTGGTGGTTTTTGCCATGGGTGATGGGGCGGGATGATCCTAGTGGGAAAAACGACAATTGGCACCTCATTTTCAGCGCTGGACTAGGGAACCTATCTTGGTGATAATACCTTCCATGAAGTCTGCATATGAACTGGCCATGGAGCGCCTTGAAAAAGAATCACCACAGGTGGCGATCAGCGAAGAGAAGAAGCAGGAAATTGCTGATATTGACAGCAAATACCGCGCTAAGATCGCAGAACGCGAGTTGTTTCTGCAGGGAAAGATCGCACAGGCCAACGCTGAGGGGGACTACGGTTCAGTCGCCCAGGTCGAGGATGAACTGGCACGCGAAATCCGCTCCCTTGAGGCGAGGTGTGAGGAGGAGAAGGAAGTGGTCAGGGAGGCTGATAGCTGATGAAAGTCCTTGACTGTCAGGGTTGATCGACCTCAGGATATTCATTATCTTTAAAAAAATGCAATGCAATGTCCCTGGAGCCTGACACGAAAAAGCTCGAGGATTGGGTGTTCATCTGGTTACCGGTGATCTTGTCTGCTTTTTGTGTGGTCATCAATACTGCGTTCAATATCACGGGTAGTGATTACTACTCATTCCTTTTATTTGTTCTTTTTCTTGCTGCTATTGGGCTCATTAAGTTTATCTACGGAATTCACCATCGACATGTTGATAAGTTTTGCGACGATGTGGAGAGGTCGCGCCGTGGCAGACTGCACTTGATCTCATCATTGCTGATGTTGCTCCTGCTCCTGATTGGGGGGGCACTCGAAGATGTACAATTTTAGGCAGGAAGTCAGCAGCTCCTATCATCAATAAGGACAGGATTTTGTAATGGGCCTTTTGTATTTTTATTTCTCCTGAACTGAAACAAGGCAGACATATTCTTTCAATGAACGAAAGTGATCTGCCCTTTAGACAAGTGAAGGTCTGGAAAGAATGGTTGCTGATCGAGGTCATCACCCAGGCCGGGCCGGACGATCCAAAAAACTCTACCCTCTCTTTAGCCGCTAGATGGTCGCACCGTGGCCGCGCTGCTTGATCATCAGGTGCGGGTTCTCATAGATGGCACCATTTTCCAGTGCGCTGCTACCCACGACAAGGCTCATCACGGGAATTTCCCTGAGGTGCAGGGCGGGGTGGAGGATTTTTTCCTCACCAACGGTCAGCTTTGGAATGTAGATGCGCTTGATCTTTTCAAACTCAAGGCAAATGAAGGTGGAGAGGTTGGAGGAAGAGGGCACTTCATCAAGGTAGCCGATGGTTCCCTGATCGTTGAGCACGTCGACGACTTCACCGGTTGCGCTGTTGATCGAGATCCCAATACCCTCGTGCTCGGACATCACCCGCGATGGAGCCCCGGTGGCATCTAGCAACCCCAGGAAAAGATGTTCCCCGGGTTGCATCATGCGCATTTCAATTTCAAAGACCACTTCCCCACTTTCCATCTCGATGCAGGCATCATGCAGGCGGGTGAAGTTGAATTTTTGATTGTCGAACCCTGTGGCGCGCGATTTCATGTTTGCTTTAAATTGGAGAAAAAGGGTATTTTTTGGCGCGGGGATGATGATTATCTATAGAAAAACCACCCTCATGGAAAACCATAATTACTATAATTAATATATATTATAAGTATTTTCAAGAATTAAATATAATTTCAGTAATATTTCAACTTTTTCAATGGCGGTGATGCTAGCCGTTAGGACTTTAACCCTTGTGAAAAGTTGGTTCTCCAGCGCTGAGCTACCCGTTTCAGCGCTTAATTCTGTTTATCGGCGCTCTCAAACTGGCTGCGCCAGTAGGCAAGGCGTTCCTTGATGCGTTTTTCCTGCCCGTTTTCCGTTGGATCATAATAACTGCGCCCTTCCGGGAGGTAGGCCTGAGGGACAAACCCTCCCTCATAGTCATGGCTGTAGAGGTATTCCTCGCCGTGGCCGAGTTGTTCTGCCCCCTTGTAATGGCTGTCCCTGAGATGCTTGGGTACTGCCAGTGTGCGCCCCTGGCTAATGTCCTGCTGGGCGGAGATCAACCCGGAATAGCAGCGGTTACTCTTTGGTGCCGTGGCAATGTAGAGGGCGGCATGTGCCAGCGGGATTTGCGCCTCGGGTAAACCGATAAAATCCGCTGCCTGCTGGGCGGCCATCGCCACTCGCAATGCATTGGAGTCGGCTAGCCCGACATCTTCGGAGGCGGCGATGACGATGCGACGTGCAATGAACCGGATGTCTTCCCCGGCGTAGAGCATCTTGGCCAGCCAGTAGAGGGTGGCATCGGGATCGGAGCCGCGCATCGACTTGATGAAGGCGCTGATGGTGTCGTAGTGGGCATCGCCATCTCCATCGTAGACGACGGTTTTCTGCTGAATGGATTCCTCAGCGACACCGAGGTCAAACTGGATCACCCCGTTGCTGTCCGGGGGTGTGGTAAGGGCGCCGAGCTCAAGGGCGTTGAGGCATTTTCGTGCGTCCCCGTCGCACTTGGTGACCAGGAGTTGAAGGGCATCCCCTGAGAGGTTGATTTCCTGTTGTCCAAGGCCGCGTTCCTCATCAGTGAGGGCCCTGCCAACCAGGGCTTCCAGATCCTTGCCCTCAAGCGGCTCAAGCTGAAATACCTGGGAGCGGGAAACCAACGGGCTGTTGATGTAGAAGAAGGGGTTGTGGGTTGTGGCCCCTATAAAGCGCACGGTTCCCCGTTCAATATGGGGCAGCAGGACATCCTGCTGGGCCTTGTTGAAGCGGTGGATCTCGTCCACGAACAGGGTGGTGGTCGTGGAATGCAATCGTTTGATGGAATTGGCCGCTTCCACGGACTTCCGGATTTCCGCGACATTGCTTTCAACACCGCTAAGGTTGATGAAGCGCGACTTGCTGTGGGCTGCGATGACCCGGGCCAGGCTGGTCTTGCCCACGCCCGGGGGGCCGTAGAAGATCAGTGAGGCGAAACTGTCGGCCATGATCGCCCTGCGCAGCAGCTTGCCTTCCCCGAGGATGTGTTGCTGACCGGCGTAATCCTCAAGGGATTGGGGTCGCATCCTTGCGGCAAGCGGCATGGCGTCCTCACCATCCTCAGCGGGGGAGGTTTCGCCGGAATGTGCCTGCTCGAATAAGTCATCCATGGATCTATTGTGTGGTCTGGTTGCGCCTTGGCGCCACCTTGATGGCTTCGATGCCGCGGGCTGTCCAGAATGCAATACCTGTGAAGTAGATTCCAAGGACGAAAATATGGTATACGAATTTGAGGTTCATCATTTCCGCGATGGTCAGGTGGAAAAGGATGAGGATGAGTGCGTATGCGCCGCCAATTTTCCGTCCGGCTAGCAGGAAAACAGCGAGCAATTCAAGCAGGAATCCGGGAGCGAGGAAAACAGGTGCCCATCCAGGGTGGCTCATCATGGTTTTTTCCATCCAGAGGGCAAAGGGGGCGAGACTCTCGCTGATGATGCCATAACTTCCGGTGGCCTGTTCGGGGGGCTGCAGGCTGTTGTAATAATCCATCTTCTGGGACTTGATGACCTGCAGCGGAAAGAACCGGGAATCAGCAATCCAGCTACCCTTGGCCAGCCACTTGGTCATGGCCGTCACAATGTAGGCGGCGGCGATCATTTGCTGGGTATACCATACGGCCATGCGTCCCTCCATGAGTCGCCTTGATGAGGATGGCAGTTGCGAATGCCGGCGCGTGAAGGCTGCATACAGGTGCCATGCGCATTGGGCCAGCACGCACAGGGCAATAATCTGTGTGCCGTGGGTCGCCGCCTTTTGTGAGTTGATGAGGGTGCCGCAACTCACTGTCATGAAGAGCATGTAGGGCAATGCCGCAAAGAGCAGGCGTCCGCTGCAGTATACGACAAGGGCGGCAGCAAGCACCCAGCGCAGGGTGCTCAACATCTCCGGGTCTGAAAGGAAGGTGAAATTCATGCCAAGCCACTTGGCCATGCCGACCGGCGCCGCCTGCTCATGCAGGTTCAGCCTTTCAGGTATGACATTCCATACCACCAGGGCAAAGAGTATTCGCATGACCAGCAATTCGCAGGCCGAGAACTCGGCCGGCTTGAAAAGTACCGTGAGCCTGGAGATTTTCTTTTTCACTGTGGAGGAAGATCCATCTCGGCGATGAATTCCGGTGGCCTTTCGTCCACCTTGCCCTCTACCATGTAGATATCGACATGGTAGAGCTTGATCGGTGCCAGCTTTTCAAGGCGTTCCTTGGCTTTCGGGCTGCAGTTGCGGTAGACCTGGGCCAGTGCCTGTTCTCCGGCTTCCCGGCGTTCCTCAGCGGTCAGGTTACGGGTGCGCCGTTTGCCGAGCTGCCTGCGTTTTTTTTCCAGGTCACTGTTGTATGGTTTCTTGAGCTTGCCGGTGCGGATACCGTTGGTCACATCCTCCAGGGCCAGTGGCTTGTCGTCTTTCCCGGCAACAAACACATAATAGGTGTGGTCTGAGAATGTTGCATACATCGGGTAATGGGAAAAAGGGTAGTTGTCGCGCAGTGCCATGTTGGTAATGAGCAGGAACACGCAGGCCTTGATTGTCATCCCTCGGTCGAAGAAGAGCAAAGCAGCGGCAATGCCAAGCAGTGCCAGGTAGTGCCAGGGCAGGGGATCTGTCTTGGTGAGCATCTGCAGTTTTCCCTCATAGCAGAGACACACAATGAGAAGGAAGACCGGTGACTTGCACGGGAAGTGCCGGACTTTCTGCAGGACTTGTTTAAGTGTTTCCGGCATCGCCATTCATACCATGGTTGCTAGATCTCGAAGGCAAGGATGTCATCGGATCTTTCCAGGTCGAGGAGGTCCTGGATGGAGAAGTTGCCTAGGTGGGTGTTTACAAGGTCACGAAGATCCCCGAAGCACTGCTCAAGGCCCGGAGGATGGCCCTGGGGTTCGTTGCCAAGGGGCTGAAACGGACCGTCGATCAGGTCAAGGATGTCCAGCAGGGGAATATCGCCGGCTGCCTTATCGAGGAAATAGCCTCCACCAGCTCCACGCTTGCTGCGCAAAAGGCCGCCTTTTTTCAGCGAGAGAAGAATCTGCTCGAGAAACTTGACCGGGATCTGTTCCAGTCTTGACAGGTCGCCGATCTGTACCGGGCTAGTCCGGGGATGCCTTGCAATGGCAAGCACGGCCCGCATGGCATATTGCGCCTTCTTGGAGATTTTCATCCGCTTCTGAAACTATACTTATTCGCTAGGGAATTAAGGTTCAAGGAATATGTAGACTTGAATATCCGTGCGGAAGGGCTGAAAATGCCCTTACCCTGAAAAGGGGGCGCTCTGGTTTCGACTGATAATGTGAAACCTGGGTTGCATGTCGAGGATGATTTGCTGGCCTCGTAAAAAAGCGAATCAAAAACCATATAAATGCCGATTCTAACGAATTAGCTCTCGCCGCTTAAGGCGACGTCTCGCCCCTGACGCCTGTTAGGGGGACGAGGCGACGACAACAGGCTAGTCCCTTGCCGGGGTGTCCGCGGTGAAGGCCGAAAACAAACAGGGCAACCGGGGATGAACGACCTTGTCGGATGCGGTCGTCATCTCCAGTAAGAGCACCGAATAAGCATGTAGACGCCTAGGCGGAAGGTTAACAGGACAGGGGTTCGACTCCCCTCGCCTCCACCAAGTTTTTCATTCCTGATTTTTTCAAGATAAATCACACTCCATCACCATGAATAAGACGACAGTATTCCTAATAATAGCTTCTGCCCTGGCCTGTGGCAGGGCCTCATGCGAGACATTCAGTGTGACCCCGGGGCAATCCATCCAGGATGCCATCGATAATGCCGCCGCCGGAGATCTCATTGTTATTTTTGGGGGTTCCTACGGCGAGGAGATCACTATTGACAAGGCGGTCCAGCTTACCGAGGCGACCGGCGAGGATGTCATCATCAGTGGCAATGTCACCATTACCGATGTGGCTGATGCACCTCCCTTTCGCGGCTTCAATCTAGGGGCTGGGACGACAAATCTGACCGTTAGGAATACCACGGGCCTGGCGATCTCGGGTGTGGTGATGAATGATCTTAATCAAATTGGCGGAAGTATGTATGTCAGTGACTCCACCATTAACGGTACATGGTCGGTTGGAGGTTACCCGATTGACAATCCAGCGCTTAATCCGGATTTCCCATGGAATCATCCCGTAAATAGGAATATTGATCGATTCTTGATAATTCCTTGCGAGAGGTGTGTGGGTTTCAGGGTTACTGTCAATGGTGGTTGTGATTGGAATGCCCTTAGGCAGGGATGGCTGGGTTATAGCGTGGTCGGCGGGACAGGTTTTAAATCCGTAACGGTTTCGACTAACGACATTACTGATCCGATCTCGGTATTGGTTGGAAATGAAATTCAGACGAATTCGTTGAATGCGCCAGTGCGTGTGGAACACAGTGGAGAAGACGCGTTGGTGCAGATTTTCAATAATTATTTAACCAGCAGCATAACCAGAACTAATCAGGGGCAACAGCCGTTTCCAGGAATGAATGAGAGCATCCGTGTTGCAGCTGATATGGTAACAATCCAGAATAATTACAGCAGGCTGCAAGTGGAAAATAATCCTCGATGGTTGCGCGACAGTAGCGCGTTGGGAAGAGGGTATGCAGCTTACCAGTTGTCGGGAAGCAGGATTACGGTTCGCAACAATATCATTAAAGGGAATGTATGGGCTATCAATGCTCCTGCAAACTCCCTGGTGGAATACAACTATGCGGACAATGAGAACCATTATCTTTTTGGAGGTAATAATAATGTTGGATTCCCGCTTTTTGGTGAATGTGTTCCCACTTATGCGGCTAATGGCGACGGGGATCTGGTCAACACCAATACAGGCAGAGACAATGCGGGTGAAGCCAGTTATACCTTCATCAAGGATTCAGGTTGGTGGGCCTATGATGGTGATGACGGTGATATCGAGTCTCTGGCTTCTCCTGATGCGCTCTATAATGACCGGGATGAAAGCCGTAATAACGTGGGGCCGAGTGGAGGTCCCTGTTTTGATCCCGAGGCATGGACAACCACCAAACCGGTGGTGATTTCCTTTGATATCAATCCGGAATCCCAAGTTACCGGCCAGGGGGCGCAAGTGATCCTGAGCAATGGCATTGCCATCAGTGCGCCATAAGGCGAGCTCATTTTCTATAACCAATTCATTTCAAGAGTGTCTCTTGCCGCCAGATTCCTTGTGTTGCTCGCCTCGGCAGCCGTATTTGTAACGGTTGGCGACACCAAGGGGGAAATTGTTGCTGCGGAGTATTTTATTGGATCGGATCCTGGTGAGGGCAGCGGGATTCCGCTTGCGACCACGGAGGAATCGACGATCAGCTCGCTTCTGGATGTGACGTCTCTTTCACTGTCATCGCTTGGTGCCGGAACGCATTCCATTCACTTGCGTGTGCAGGACGGATCTGGTCAGTGGAGTAATACCCTGATTAAGCGAGTGAAGCTCTTTGATTCTCAAATTACTGCCGATACGGTCACTGCCGTTGCGGCTGCTCAGGATATTCAGGGAGGAGGAGCGACGGTGACGACGATTACCGCCGCAGAGTATTTTATTGGATCGGATCCTGGTGAGGGCAGCGGGATCTCTCTGGTGACCACGACGGAATCGACGATCAGCTCGCTTCTGGCTGAGGCGGCCCTTTCATTAGCATCACTTGGTGCCGGAACGCATTCAATCCACCTGCGGGTTAAGGACGGATCCGGCCAGTGGAGCAATACCCTGATTAAGCGGGTCAAGCTCCTTGATGCCCAGATCGCTGCCGATACCGCCAGTGCCGTTTCCGCTGCCCAGGATATTCAGGGCGGCGGTTCGACGGTCACGACCATCGCAGCGGCAGAGTATTTTATTGGGGCGGACCCGGGTGAGGGCAGTGGGATTTCGCTTGCGACCACGACGGAATCGACGATCAGCTCGCTTCTGGATGAGGCGTCTCTTTCGTTATCATCGCATGGTGCCGGCACGCATTCGATTCACCTGCGTGTTAAGGACGGATCCGGCCAGTGGAGCAATACCCTGATTAAGAGGGTGAAGCTCCTTGATGCCCAGATTACTGCCGATACGGCAAGTGCCGTTGCGGCTGCCCAGGATATTCAGGGCGGAGGTTCGACGGTCACGACCATCGCAGCTGCAGAGTATTTTATCGGGGCGGACCCGGGTGAGGGCAGTGGAATTTCCCTTGCGACCACGACGGAGTCCACCATCAGTTCCCTTCTGGATGAGGCGACCCTTTCACTGTCCTCGCTTGGTGCTGGAACGCATTCGATTCACCTGCGTGTGCAGGACGGATCCGGCCAGTGGAGCAATACCCTCATTAAGAGGGTGGAATTATTTAATGATCCATCCTTCAGTCTGTCTTCACCTGCCAGTTCAATGGGTAGTGTTTCTGCAGATGCTCAAGACTATGAGCCTGGGCAATGGGCGCAACTCACGGCGGTGGCCAATCCCGGGTATCTTCTGGGGGGCTGGTCTTTAGGAGCAACTGACAATCATGGCTCCATCTTGTTGCGAATAAAATCCGACCAGATACTTAATGTGGATTTTATTGAGGATCTCAATGATGATGATAATGACGGGCTAAGCAATTACCAGGAGCACATCATCACCGGCACTGCGCACAATGTCGCCGACTCGGATGATGACAGCTATAATGATGGTGCCGAGGTAAATCGTGGTAGCGACCCTCTCCTCGAAACGAGTTATCCGGAGCTGGAATTGGTGACCGGCATTTCGCTGGATGGCCGCTTTGAGTTTTCCTTTGCAACCAGTAAGCTTAAGACCTACACGATCCAGAAACTAGGTGACTTGAATGACTGGTTGGACCTTGAGACAGGACTTGTGGGCAACGGCAACATCAACCACCGTTATTTCATTCTTGATGGATCAGAATACTTCCGGGTCCTTGAGGGAGCTTCCGCTCCTGCTCTTGATGAGTAGGAGGGTTTCATCAGGTTGGAAATGGGCGATACCGGCACTTCCAAGTCTTGCACTTCCCCTGATTTCAACGCAAGATCGGCAATAGATGAGATTTTTCACGGGAAGATGGTTGATCATTTTGGTCTTTAGCCTTGTCGCGGGTGCTGTGCAGGCCGGCAATGATTCCATGGGCTTGCTGGTCAAGACCGCCAGGCAATCCGAGAATCCCGCAGTGCGGGTGTCCCTGCTCAAGGGGATGCTCAAGGGACTCGAAGGGCAGCGCAAGGTGCCGGCTCCCGATGGATGGGCGGAACTCTCTGCGGAACTGATGGCCGGGGATAATGCTCAACTCCAGTCCCTGGCCCGTGAACTTGGCCAGATTTTCGGGGATGAAGAGGCAGCACTCAAGGCCCTGGCCCTGTTGGGCAACAAACAGGCAAAGCCGGATGATCGCAGGGCGGCTCTCAAGTCACTCCTGGCTCAACAGAACCCGGGTGTGAAGGGCGCACTGCTGGACCTGCTGGGTCATCCTGAATTGCGCATTGATGCCATCAGGGCATTCGGCAAGCTGCCCGGGCAGGGGGCTGACCAACTGCTGAAGCATTATCCGGGCTTTTCGACTGCGGAACGCCGAGCAGTCGTGGAAACCCTGGCAACCCGAAAGGACCTGGCTGGGCAACTTGTTGCCGCCATTGAGAAGGAGGTGATTTCCCCGGGGGATATTCCCGCCTATACCGCCCGCTTGCTCACCGGCATGCTGGGGGAGCGGTTTACCAGGGTTTATGGTGCCTTGCGTGAACAGAATGCCGACAAGGCGGAGTTGATCGCGAAGTATTCGACCATGCTGGACCTTCCCGAGGCGGGCAAGGCTGATCCTGTTTACGGGAGGGCTGTCTATGCCAGGTTGTGTGGGGTGTGCCACCGGATGTATGGGGAAGGCGGTATCCTTGGTCCTGACCTGACCGGTTCCAACCGGGCAAACCGCGACTACATCCTGTTAAATATCGTTGACCCGAATTTTGATGTTCCCGATGGCTACAAGATGGTGGTATTAAAGACAAAAACAAACCAGGTGCTGGCAGGAACCATCGGCGAGGAGGATGAATTGAAGGTGGTCCTGAACACGGTCTCCGGAAGGGAGGTGGTGGCAAAAGTCAGTATCAAGGAAAGGCAAACACTACCAATCTCAATGATGCCGGAAGGAATGCTTGAAACCATCAGCAAGAAGGATTTCTTTTCCCTCATCAAATACCTGCAAACCGAAAAACAAACGGAAAAGCCAAAACCATGAAGATTAATCAACTCAAAATCACCCTGTTCTCACTAGTCCTGCTAGGTGGCATGGTGTCGGCACAGCAAAAGAGGCAGCATCGCACCAGTAATGCACCATTCCTCAAGCCAAAGGAAGCGGTCGCGAAGATGTCCATCCCGGATGGGTTTGAGGTTTCCATTTTTGCCGCTGAGCCTGACATTGCCGAGCCGATCGCCTTTTGTTTTGATGCCCGGGGCCGGCTCTGGGTTGTTGAGAATGGCAATTACGTCAATCGGCGCTCCCACAAGAAGGGCATTGGCACCCGTATCCAGATTCTTGAGGATACGGACAGTGACGGTGTCTTTGACAAGAAGAAACTCTTTACCGACAAGTTGGCCTTTTCCTCGGGCATCGCGGTTGGCTTTGGCGGGGTTTATGTCGGTACCCCTCCGAACCTGGTCTTCATTCCCGATGCTGACGGGGATGATAAACCGGATGGTGATCCACAGGTCCTGCTTGATGGGTGGGGAATCCAGGACAGGCACGAGACCCTCAACAGCTTCATCTGGGGGCCGGATGGCTGGCTCTACGGCTGTCAGGGTGTTTTTACCCAGTCCTGGGTCGGAAAGCCCGGGGCGCCCAAGAATGACAGGCAGTTCATTGATGGCGGGATCTGGCGCTTTCACCCGGTAAAGAAAACCTTTGAGGTATTTGGTCACGGGTTGTCCAATCCGTGGGGATTTGATTTCAATGATGTTGGGCAGGCGTTTGCCACTTGCTGCGTGATTCCCCACCTTTTCCATGTGGTGCAGGGCGGGTATTTCACCAAGCAGAGCAAGCAACACAGGAACCGCTATGTCTATAAGCCGATTGAGACCATTCGTGACCATCACCATTTGTCGGCTCATGGCGGCGCGCGCTTCTACCTCGCCGATACCTTCCCGGCATCATACCGTGACCAGCTTTTCATGTGCAATATCCACCAGCACGAGGTCCTGATTGATTTCATGGAGCGCAAAGGATCCGGTTATGTGGGCAGGCACGGGGATGATTTTCTTCCAATCAACGACCTTGCGTGGGTAGGATTCAGCCTGGAGATCGGTCCTGATGGCGGAGTATATATCCTGGACTGGCATGATACTGACATCTGCGGCAATGCAATCAACTTCCCGCAGAGCGGGCGGGTATACCGGGTCATGCCCAAGGGGGCGAAGAAGATCAAGAGACCCAATCTCGGTGCCCTTTCCGACATGGAACTGGTGAAGTTGCAGGATCATGCCAATGACTGGTATGTGCGCCATGCCCGGGTATTGCTCCACAGTCGTGCCGCTGCCGGAAAGCTTGACAGCGGGGCTGTGCATGCCGGCCTTAAGAAAATGTTCAGCAGTGCGACCACTTCTGCCAAGCGCTTGCGGGCCCTGTGGGCATTGCATGTCAGCGGCGGGCTTGATGAGGCCTCAATGCTCAAGTTACTGGGGCATGCTGACGAATACGTCCGTGCCTGGACGATCCAGTTTCTCTGTGAGGAGAAGGCTCCCTCCGGGGAGGCCAGGAAGGCCTTTGTGAAGCTGGCAACCAGCGACCCTTCCGCAGTGGTACGGCTTTACCTGACTGCTGCCGCGCGACGCATGCCCTTTGAACACCGCTGGCCCGTCCTTGAGGAATTGGTCAAGCATGAAAAGGATGCCAAGGACCACAATATTCCCAGGATGTTGTGGTATGCCCTGGAGCCCATGGTGCCCGACCATGCGGAAAAGGCGCTGGCACTTGCCGTTTCCGGGAAGATTTCTCTCCTGCAGGAACTGGTGCCGCGGCGAATGGCTGCGGGAGGTAACAGGAATGCGGGAAAGCCGGACCCGAACTGGCAGAAGCACATCCAGAGCATTGCCCCGGGATTTAATATCCGCAATGTGGGTGAGGGGGGCGTGAGGCCGATCAAGAGTTTCCGTAATGAGCCTGTCGTGCAGACACATCCAAAGGACAAGAGGGTTCCCTGCGAGATCTACCGCGACCTCAAGGTGCCAAGCGGCAAGAAGACTGTTTTGAGGGTCAGGGCGAGTTACCATGCCCATGGGGACTGGCAATTGCGCGTCCGTGCAGGAAAGGACGTGATCTATGACAAGATTGTCGGCAACTCCCAGGTCAAGGACCAGTGGCTTGAGTTTGACCTCGACCTTTCAGCGTATGCCGGCAGGACCATTCCGCTTGTCCTGGAGAACAAGGCCAATAACTGGGCAAATGAGTTTGGTTACTGGAGCTCGATAGAGGTGGTCAGCAAGTAGCATCCCTGTTTCCCTGATGGCCCGGAAGGCGGCAGTGTAGCCGGTCGGGCAGGATTGCACCTTTTGCTTTACCCGTTGCCCGCCGGGAGGTATCTCATTGTGCCTGCAGGTTCATCAAAGGTGCAGGCAAGTCATGAGAATTTATACACTGTTGCTGGCTATTCCTGGTCTTTGGGCGCTTTACACCGCCACGTGCCTTGGGGGACCCATTCTTTTGCCGCGAGGGGAGCAGACATCCTGGAAATACAATGATGGTGCTCAAGCCCCGGCTGAAGGCTGGCAATCCGCTGCTTATGACGATGCGGAATGGAAACGGGGTAAGGGGGCACTGGGGTATGGAGAGCGCGACCTCGGGACCACCCTGGGCTTCGGGAAGGATGAGGAAGACAAGCACATGAGTGCCTATTTCCGCACTTCCTTCAGGGTGGATCCGCTGCAAAGGAAAAAACTCGGGGCCCTTGGATTCCTCTTGCGCAGGGATGACGGGGCTATTGTCTATCTCAACGGCAGGGAGGTGATCCGCAGCAACATGGCTCCCGGCAAGGTTGCATTCACCACACCGGCGGCAAGTGCGACCGGTCCCGCTGATGAGGCCACTTATCACCGCTACATGGTGCCCCTGGAATCCCTGGCAAAGGGTGAGGTGAATACCGTGGCCATTGAGGTTCATCAGGCCAACCCGTCAAGCAGTGACCTTTTTATTGATCTTGAGATTATCGGTTATCTGCCGGGCGAGGTACCAAGGCGTGATATTTACCGGGAGGGGATGGCGGCTCTGCGAAGGGGTAATTATGTGGAAGGCACGGAATTACTCAGGCAGTTGCCGGCAGATCATCCTGCTTATGCCCGGACCATGGCGATGCTGGCCCTGCAGGTGTATGCCGAAGGACTCGGGCGCGCTAGGGAGGGCCTTGAGTTTGCCAGAAAGGCCTATGCCGTGGATCCAACCGACCGGCAGGTGGTACGAGCCTACATCAAGACCCATGTGCTCTCCGGCGTGCTGTTTGATGGCAAGGCCATTGCGCGGGAACGCAGCAGGACGGTGGCAAGGGAGCACCGATTCCTGGTTTCAAAACCCGACCTTGATGACAGCTCAAGGCTTTTCACCCGGGCAGAGCTGGAGGAGGACTTGGATTACCTGGAACATATCCTTGCCAATTGCTTTGCCTACCTTGAGTTGAAGCCTGTTGATTACCGGGCGGCACTGGATGCAATCCGGCTTTCCCTTCAGGAACGGAACCGGGTCAATGGCTTTGAGTTGCAGCTGGCGAAGTTAATCAGCCTTTTCTGTGATGGGCATGCACGTATGCAGCACCATCCCTCGGAATATCTCCCGGCAGGGTATGCGCCTTATTCTGTCGGCAGTTATAAGGGGCGCCTTTTCCTCTGCAACCGGGAGGGGTTCCTGGATCCTCAACACCCCTATGTGGTCAGAATTGACGGGCGCCCGGTCAAGGACTGGCTGGAGGTTGCCTCATATATTGTCGTAAAGGAGTCCCCCCAGTGGCGATTGCGACAGAGTCTCGGAATGCTTCGCTATGTCAATTACCTGAGGGCGGAACTAGGGTTGCCGCGCAAGGCTGCCATTAGCCTTGAACTGGA
Source organism: uncultured Verrucomicrobiota bacterium (assembly GCA_902589825.1). Taxonomy (GTDB): domain Bacteria; phylum Verrucomicrobiota; class Verrucomicrobiia; order Verrucomicrobiales; family DEV007; genus CACIUL01. Next base: position 24,516 of record CACIUL010000016.1, on the reverse strand, counting down.
GTCCGAGGATGGGCAGAAGAAGCGTTCCATGGAGGTTGAAGTAGCAAGGAGGCCGATACGCTCCATGGAGTTTCCAAGGGGTGAGAGCAGGAGGATAGGCGATGTGGGGTATTTGCGTATTTCGCAGATGACCAGCAGCACGAGGTTTCTCAGTCGCCTTGAGGAATGGATGGAGAAATTCAGGGATACCCGGGGAATGATCATTGACGTGCGTGGTAATTCCGGAGGTACCAAGGATATTCTCCTGACCCTGATGCCGTATTTCCTGAAGCCCGGGGACCCTATGCGCGTCATTGAGTTCTCTACCTACAGGAAGCCCATGAAACTGCCCAAGGCACACCCCGACGGCTACATGATGTCCGCCATGTCGGCTCAGCCGGTGACTTCATCGCACTGGAAGACGGATTCCCAACGCGCGCAGATCCTCAAGGCCATCAAGATGTTTGAGCCGAAATGGAAACTACCCATGGAGAAATTCAGTGACTGGCATGTGCTGGCCTTTGATTCCACCATGAACCCGAGCAGCTATCATTACGATAAGCCACTGGTTATCCTGCAGGACAGCGGGACGTTCAGCGCGGGTGATATTTTCCTCGGCGGGTTCAAGGGACTAAAGAACACGACCCTGATGGGGATGCCCAGTGGTGGGGGTAATGGCTGGATGGACAGTTATTCACTGCCGAATACAAAACTGGGCTTTGTCCTTTGCCAGTCCGCGAAGTTCCTTCCCGGTGGCCAGCCCTATGATGGTATGGGTGTTGCGCCTGATATCCTGATGGAGGCATTGCCCTCTGACATCCTTGGCGACTCCGACTCTGTCCTTGATGCTGCCTTGAAACGGCTTGGTGGAAAATGAGTCGTGGATATCTTCCATGACTTGCTTGTTGGCCTCGAATGGACGCTTTTATCACCTTGTTACCGGTAATTGTTGGGGTAAGAGTCAATGATCATGGATGAGACAACGCCACTTCCGGAGCGCATCAGTGAAATCCTGGAGAGTCAGGGTGAATCCGGGGCCCTTTTGCAACAGGTGCTCACGGAAATTGCCGGGTATTTCCAGGCACGGACCTGTACTTTTCACCGTGCTCTTAAAAGCGAAGGGTTCCTCGAGCTGATCGGTCAGGTTGGTCTTCCCCCGCATATTGCCGAGATTGCCGGGAGGATTCCCTTCGGCAAGGGAATGGCCGGTGTCTGTGCCGAGCGGCGTGAACCGGTGACCATGTGCAACCTGCAGACCGATGACACCGGTGTTGCCCGCCCCTCCGCCAAGGATACCAAGGTGGAAGGCGCGGTGGTCGTGCCGCTGATGGACGGGGATGGAGAAGTGATCGCGACCCTCGGGGTGGGCAAGGATGGTGAGCATGATTACGGCAGTGAGGAGATCAAGACACTTGAGCAATGCGCATCGGTCTTGATCGGTGCGGTTTGATTCCGGTATTCCTTAAGGCCTTTCCTGGCCGTATAATAAATGCCAAAAGAGGATTTTATCATTGGTGTCGGGGGCATGTCCTGCAAGGCATGTGTCGCCCGGGTGAATGAGGCCCTGTCTGTCATTTCCGGGGTGATTGCTGTGCGGGTTGAGCTGGAGGAAAACTGTGCCGTGGTTTCTGTCAATGAGAATGGACCCGGCAGGGAGGCCTTATCGGAAGCGATCAGGAAGGCGGGATATACGCCGCATGAGCCCGACTGTAGCCCGGAACCCGGGCAGGCCATCTGTCAGGATCGTGGTTCACAGTTCAGTTGGCGTGACGGAGCAACGTGGCGGCAGAGTGCGCGGAATACCAAGTGGTGCTTAATCGGTTGTAGTATTGGGGATCTTGGAACCATCGCCTATTTCCAATTTGTTTGGACCGATTCGGGGTGGTCAACTTTGGCAATCATGATACTTGCCATAATGAATGGACTGTTGACTTCAATTGCGCTTGAAACCGTGATTTTACTGAAACAACTGCCCTTCCTAAGTGCATTGCGAACGGCAGCGGGCATGTCATTAATTTCCATGATTGCGATGGAAGCCGCGATGAATATCACAGATGTTGTGTTGACAGGGGGTGCCATGTTGACCTGGTATGCCATTATCCCGATGTGGATTGCTGGGTTCCTGACACCTTGGCCTTATAATTATTGGAGGTTGAAGAAATACGGGGTTTCGTGTCATTAAGAGACCTGAATTACTCTGCATTCCCGGGCTTGCACTGATTGCCTGCCGGGATAAGGATGGAGATGTGTGGTGCGGATCGATCCCTGCCAAACAGAAAAATCAAACCATGAAAACAAAATTACATACCCGCCTTATTTCCTTTCTTGCTGCTGTTGCCGCGTGTTGCCCCGTCCTTCTCGTGGCGGAAGTCAAGTTACCATCGGTCATCGGCAGCCACATGGTGCTGCAACAGGGTGAACCGGTGCCCATCTGGGGCACGGCGCAGCCGGGCGAGGAGGTTTCCGTTTCTTTTGGCAGTGCCAAGGTGTCGGCCAAGGCGGATGCGGATGGGAAATGGCAGGTCAACCTGCCGTCGATGAAGGCCAATGCCAAGGGGACTAAAATGGTGGTGAAGGGATCCAATGAGATTGTCCTGGAGGATGTATTGGTCGGTGAAGTATGGCTCTGTTCCGGTCAGTCCAACATGGAGTGGACTGTGGCCAGGTCGGCCAACGCCAAGGAGGAAATCGCAGCTGCCAATTATCCGCTGATCCGTCACATCAAGGTGCCCCATCGCCCCTCAGCCAAGCCGGAGAGTGACGTGAATACCAGCGGTTGGCAGGTTGCCACCCCGGCAACAGCCCGCAATTTCACCGCAGTGGGTTACTATTTTGCCCGTGAGCTTCTGGGCGAGCTGAAAGTTCCCATTGGCCTTATTGGTTCCAACTGGGGAGGTACGCGCATTGAGCCATGGGTGGCTCCGGAAGGGTTTAAGGCAGTGCCTGCCCTTAAGTCTGATTTTGCCGACAAGCTCAGCGAGTTTCCTCACACCAACGGCAACAGGGTTCATCATCAAAGCGCGCTTGCCCTTTACAACGGAATGATCCACCCGCTCCTCCCCTATGCGATCAAGGGAGCTCTCTGGTATCAGGGTGAGTCAAACAATGGTGAAGGCATGCTCTATCACGAGAAGATGAAGGCGCTCATTGCCGGGTGGCGCAGTGTGTGGGGAAAGCCTGATCTACCGTTTTATTTCGTACAGTTGGCTCCTTTCAATTACCGTGGCGACCGTAAGAACCTGCCGGGGATCTGGCAGGCTCAACTCGAGACACTGAAGGTTCCGCATACCGGGATGGCGGTGACCACAGATATCGCCACCGTGCGTGACATTCACCCGCCCAACAAGCAGGATGTGGGCAAGCGCCTTTCCCTGTGGGCCCTGGCCAAGAATTATGGCAAAAAAGACATTGTCTACACGGGCCCTCTGTTCGAGAAGGCTGACCATTCCGAGGGCAAGGGCCGCATTACGGTGCATTTCCAGAAGCATGGTGCCAAGCAACAGGGCTTGAAGACCTCTGATGGAAAGCCTCCCACCCATTTTGAGGTTGCCGGCGAGGATGGTGCCTGGCACCCGGGAAAGGCGACTATCGTCTATGGTAATCACATCATGGTCGAGAGTGAGAAGGTGGCCAAGCCGGTGCATGTGCGTTTTGCCTGGGACCAGGGCGCAATGCCAAACCTGGTAAATCGAGCAGGGTTGCCCGCCTCCCCATTTAGTTCGCAGAAATAAAGCGCAGCAGGCCGGAGGGTGATGGCTTTCCGCGCGACTGCCTGAAAGAAGTGCAGAATTGCCAGTGTCATTTGCCCATGCAAAGGGCAGAGGTTGGATTGGCTTGCCGTTAATGAGAGGTCTTTTTCCATGAGTCGACCCGCTTCCCCGGAAGCATCAACCCGGGATGCTTCTTTGGGGTTGGCCTACTGGGTATCCAGGGAGGGGCAGCTTAAGCTGTTGCGTCGCCTGCTGGCAGGCTTTGCCGTTGGCGGCACGGTATTTGCCGGCTACCTTGTTTTGCAGCGGGTTTCCCTGCGCCCGGTAATGTGGCTGGAACCCGGTCCCCTTGAGGGCTGGGTGATCGCCAGCAACAGTGCTCTTGTTGTTTATCTTTACCTGTCATTTTATTTCCTGACCCTGATCCCGGGGCTGCTTCCCACAGATGACCAGTTTCGCCGTTTCCTGATTGCGCTTGCTATTACCGGGGTGGTTTCTCTGCTGATTTTCCTGCTTGTCCCGAGCGGCGTCTTGCGCCCCCGGGAATTTCGAGCCGAGGCGTCAGCTGTCTACCTGCGCCTGATTGACGTTGACCTGCCTAGAAACGCCTTTCCCTCACTGCATGCCTCGGTGACGACCCTCTCGGCAATCGTAAGTTGCATTGTCCTTAAGCACTGGATTGCCCGTTTGTTATTCTGGGCATGGGCGGCAGGCATACTCTGGTCGACGATGGCCACTCGTCAGCACGTGCTCTTTGACGTGGTCAGCGGGGCATTGCTTGCCTGCCTGTCCTGGATTGCTGCAGCGTGGTTCATCAAGCGGCGAGGTAAGGCAGAAGCAGGACCTTGAAGCAGGACTTATTTTTTCTCCGTGCCGAGCGCCTTGAGGCAGGTGCTGGTAACATGGGCGGTGACACCTGACTCGCTTAGCACAATGGAGTAACTTCCGGAATCACGGATGAGCCGGACCCGCGTGCCCTTTGGGAAGGTGCCGTCCGGGGGTTGTGCCTGTTGTGGGCCGTTGAGGTAGTATTGTTCGCCTGCCGTCTGGATGATGTGCGTAAAATCCCCGTCGACATCAGTGCTTGTCTCTGGGGAGTTGAGCAATGTCAAGATTTCATCATGTTCCTGGACGGTCACTGTTTTCCTGATACCGAGGACACAACTGCTAAGCAGGATGCACAGGGCAAGCAGACCTGTAGAGCATTGAATCAATCTGTGGGTTTTGTGTTGCATGCCGTGATTCTTGAGTGAGGGGCCGGTTACTTTTTTCAACTGCCGAATACCTCCTCCAGTCCTCCGCGCATCACGCTCGCATCAGGGGTCCGGCCGGTCCAGTACTCGATGCCGATGACACCCTGGGCCACCAGCATGCCGAGCCCGTCAATGACCTTGCACCCGCGTTCTGTGGCATCATTGACCAGGCGTGTCTTGGGAGGGTTTGGAATGACATCGGCAACGACCATTTCAGGTGTGAGGCTTTCGGTATCCAGAGCGATCCGGGCCTCTGTGTCGGGAAAGAGCCCGATCGAGGTGGCATTGATCACGACGTCAGTGCCTGCCTCGATGGTGAAGTCCCCCTGCCAGGGGATGAATTCGGCGCTCAGATTGCCGCCACAGGCTTCCCTGACCCTGGAGCTTAGCAAATCCACCAACTGCTTGCCACGTTCCTCGGAACGGTTGACAATGGTGACCTTGTTACAGCCGGCCAGAGCCATCTCGACACTGATGGCCCGGGCGGCACCACCGGCCCCGAAAATGACACAGGATTTTCCGGCGGGGTCGGTCAGTTCCCTCAGGGAGGACACGAACCCTTTCCCGTCAGTGTTTTCCCCGATAAATTTTCCGTCACGGTTGACCACGCAGTTGACGGCTCCCATCAGTTCTGCTGATTCCCCAAGGCCGTCAAGAAGAGGGATGACCTCGACCTTGTGGGGAATCGTGCAGTTAAATCCCCTGAAGCCGAAGGCGCGTGCTCCGGCAACCGCATCAGCAAGGTTTTCCGGGCGGACTTCCAGGGTGAGGTAGCGCCAGTCCAGTCCCATTGCTTGGAACGCCGGCTCGATCATTGCCTGGGTTGGGTTTTCCGCGACCGGGAAGCCGTAGCAACCCACCAGTTCCTGCTTGAAGTTGAGTTCTTTTGCCATTGGGCGGTCACTTTGATTGCATGAGGGCTTGATTTCAAGGCGGGATATGGGTTTGGATGCTTATCCATGAGAAGACGCATCATTCTATTGCTTGCCTTCCCGGCCATGTTCATTGCCGGGTGTGCTAAAGATGATTCCGGTGAATCTGCTGTGGGAGCCAACGGCAAGGCTGACCGGAAGTTGCGCATTGCCGTGATCCCGAAGGGAACCACCCATGAGTTCTGGAAATCCGGGGAGGCCGGTGCGCGCAAGGCGGGTGAGGAACTTGGTGTGGAGATCATCTGGAAAGGACCTCAGCGGGAAAGTGACCGGGCAGGACAGCTCAAGGTCGTGGAAAATTTCATTACCCAGAGCGTGGACGGCATTGCCCTTGCTCCCCTTGATGAAAAGGCATTGGTACGTCCGGTCAAGGAGGCAGCGGAGGCGGGGATAAAGGTTGCGGTCTGGGATTCCGGCCTGGATGAATCAGTGGGGGATGCCATCATCAGTTTTGTGGCGACTGACAACTTTCATGCCGGGGAGGAATGCGGCCGGCGTCTTGCCGGGCTGATGGGCGGCAAGGGAAGGGTGATCATGCTGCGACATGCCGTGGGCCATGCCAGTACCACCAAGCGGGCTGAGGGATTCCTCTCGGGAATAAAGAAGGCCGCCCCGGACATTGAGCTTGTTTCCGTAGACCAGCGGGGTGGAACCTCCATTGATGAGGCAATAAAGACCTCCGAGAACCTGCTCAACCAGTTCGGAGAGAATATCCAGGGGGTTTTTACCCCGAATGAGTCCACCACGCAGGGCATGCTGCGTGCCCTCGATGAAGCGGGGCTTGCAGGCAAGGTTGCCTTCGTCGGCTTTGATACCAATGATGCCCTCATTGATGCCCTCAAGGAAAAGAAGATTGCCGCCCTTGCCGTGCAGGACCCATTCAGGATGGGTTATACGGCGGTAAAGAACATTGTCGCCGCCATTAATGGTGAAAAGTTTGAGGCCGAGGTGGACACCGGTGCGGTTCTACTGGATCTCGACAACATTGATTCGGAGAAAATCCGCAAGCTGCTCCGCAAGCCGGCTGACTGATTACGGATTGTCACGGGCATGAGTGAATCGAGGTTGGCGGACAGGACGGGTGGCAGTGGTGCCCGGCACAAGGGCCTGATGGCGGCACTGCTCCCGGTGGCAGGTTTGTTCTTTGTCTTTCTTCTCCTGTTGATCCTGATTGCCGCCTTTGTCCCGGAGAACGTCGAGCATTACCTGGCGCTTAAGAATATCAAGACGATCCTCAAGCAGGCGGTCATTGTCGGTATCGGGGCACTGGCCATGACCATGATCATTGTCAGTGGCGGAATCGACCTGAGTGCCGGGTCACTGGTTGCCCTGGCAGCGGTGGTGTGTGCCCACACGGTGAACTGGTGCGATGGTGACGTGTTTTACCTCGGGTTTATTCCCGTGCCGGTGCTGGCCGCCATTGCCGTGGGAGCCTTTGCCGGCCTGTTAAACGGTGCGGTTTCCGCCCGGCTGGGTATTGCGCCCTTCATCGTCACCCTTGGCATGATGATGATTGCCCGCGGTCTGGCTGAGGGACTTGCCAATGAGGAGATCGTGCGCACCCCGGACAACGTTCTCAAGACCCTGATGATGCGCAACCCGGAGCCGGGCTGGCTGATCTTCTCATACGGGGTGTGGATCAATATCCTCCTGCTTGCCGGGATGATGGTGCTCATGCGCTACACGGTATTCGGTCGTTACATCTATGCCCTGGGTGCCAATGAGCAGGCAGCGCGTTATTCCGGCATCAACGTCACGGTCAACCGTGTGCTGATCTTCACCATTGCCGGGGCGATGTTCGGGCTCGCGGGGGTAATGTCCTATGCGGACATTGGTGACGGGGATCCGACCACCGCGATTGCCCTGGAACTGGACATCATCGCGGCAGTCGTGATTGGCGGCGCTTCACTGGCTGGTGGGCGCGGCACGCCTGCAGGGTCAATGATCGGGGCGCTGATCATCTCCGTCCTCTACAACGGCTGCGTGATGCTTCGAGTTGATGACTGGGTGCAGAAGGTCTTAATCGGTTCCATCATCATTGCCGCTGTCTGGATTGACGGCATCAGAAACCGGCGAACGCCATGAAGGGAATGGAATGACGAAAAGAATGGTTTGTCATTAGTGCCAATACTTAATGGTTAACCGGAACCCTTAATGGTTAACCGGAACCGGCCGTTCCTGTGTTTAAAACAGTTCCTTGATCGGTTGGCCATCGAGAATCAGCCTAGTGATTTCAGGAGGCAACAGCTCAGGTGATACCCGAAGCTTATCTGCATCGAACATGGTGTGCATCACGGTGGCGAGAAGATTTTCCGGGCCGTATGGCTCGGAGGCCGGTCGACTGCCGGTGCGGTCGGATTTACCGATTGCCTGCCCCATGTTCAAGCCTCCGCCTGCCAGCAGCAGGGGAGTCAGGTCGCCGTGGTGATCGGTGCCGGCATCCCTGTTGCGCTTGATTGGTGAGCGGCCCATCTCGCCGGTGATCACCAGCAGGATCTGGTCACTCAGGCCACGTTGTTCAATATCGTCAAGAAATGCGGAAACCGCATGGTCCATCTGGGCTCCCAGGGTGTTCATGCCAACGAGAGTTCCCGGATTGTTTGCGCCGTTACCGTGGAAATCCCAGCTCGAATCAACCACGGTGACGAACCCGCAACCTGCCTCGCACAAGCGCCGGGCGAGGAGCATCTCCTTTCCCAGGAGGTTTGTCCATCGCTCCTGGTCGACCAGTTTCTTTTTCCCGTTGAACAGGAAATACTTACCGCCCTCGTGGTAGTCGGACATGTTGAAGAGGTGACTGGTATCGTATTTGGCGATGGTTTTCGGGTCTTCCTTCGACAGGTCAAACGCGTCGGCAACACCACGTAGAAGCAGGTCGTAAGCCTGGCGTTCCACCTGGCTCATGCCGTTTACCTCGCCGGTTTGGTCCAGGTGGCGCTTCAGGCCGTCGAGTTCCCCGAGCATCTGGTAGCGGTCGACAAAGCGTTCCCGTGGCAGGTTCAGGTCGAAGTTGCCCAATTGCTCAGGCTTGCCATTGCGGATAAATCCCCTGTAGGCATTGCCCAGGTTTCCCGCGGCAGCGACGGTACTTTCTATCCGGGGAATACTGAATGTCGGGGTCGGTTTACCGAGCTTGAGATCGGGTTGCACGGCTTCCGGAATGATGACTGTATTCATCGGTAAGCCGGTCTGTTGATGGAAGGGGCCTGCAGCGCGCGCACACAAGGCAGCCATTGTTGCTCCCGAAGGATGCCTGCCGGTAAGAACCGGGACCGGGTTGTGGCTTCCGTCATTGGTCGCGAAGGAACGCACAACTGCCAGGCGGTCTGCTCTTTGGGCAAGCTTCGGCAATGTGCCGCCAAACCAAACGCCCGGCAGCTTGGTTCGAATCTCTCCGGTGCAACTTCGGTTGTCAGAAGCGACATCGATTTTAGGGTCGAAGGTCTCGATCTGGGGCGGGCCGCCCTGCAGGAACAAAAAGACAATCGATTTGTTCCTGAATACATTACTGTCCATGGCGGCCTGGGACTGGGCCGCCCGGAGACCGGGCATTGTCAAGCCGCCCAGGCTTCCGATACGGAGAAAGTCGCGGCGTCCCAGGAGGGACGGGCTGTTAGAAAACCGGGAGTCAGTGATGGTCAACATCGGCTAGGTGCTTGCAGCGTTGATTCCCAAGGTTCTCATGAACGAACTAACGGTAATTTACTACCGGAAGGACCAGAGGACAAGAACAACCCATGGCCTATGCAGAAGAGCTGCAGGGAGATTGGTGTTTTTTTAACAACGCACAAAAACTCAAGCCATGCGTCCTTGAACTCTCCGGGTTGCCGGGATTGTCAATATTGTTTGGGTCAATGATTTCTGAAAATATTTTAAATATTACGCCCGGGTTGCCGGTGTTAGGCTTGTCGTTATGAAAAGGTTCCTGTTGCCGCTGATACTCGTCCTGACCGGGTGTAACGAGATTCCTGCTACCAACAAGCAACGTGAATTCAAGAAACCGGTCCTGCGTTATCTCAATGAGGTCCTGATCAAGAAGGATTTCGGTGCGGGGGACGGCAGTGTCGTGCGCTGGGTTGAATCTCCCGAGGTGGTGCTGATGGAGGGAAGCCAGGAGCACCGCAAGCTGCTTAACGGGGTAGTGGATGAGTTGAACGGAGCACTGAAAGGGACCCCGATGCGATTGCGATCTGCTGACCGGTTAACTGGATCAAGGCTTGTCGAGGTGTTCATGGTTCCGCAATCCCGGTTTGGTGAGGTTGGAAAAAAATGCGGCTTCAATCCACCCCCGAACCAGCACGGGTTTGTGTGGGTGAAATGGAACACGAAGAAGAAATACATCTACCGGGCCACCGTTCTGGTTGCAGTGGACAGGCTCAAGGCAGATATGCTTAAGCACGTATTGCTTGAGGAAATGACACAGGCTCTTGGGCCGCTTGGAGACACCACGGTGACCCCGGATAGTGTGATGTATGAGAAGGGCCGGGATCATGGCAAGGCGCCGGTGCTGGGTGAGTGGGATTGCAGGATGCTCGACCTTCTTTATGGTCATCTCAAGCCCGGGGACGGCTGGAGCGAGGTCGAGGCGGCCTTTTCGCGATTCTGGGATAAATGACCCCCGGCCATGAGCTGCGGACCCTTGTGCGTTGCGGGGTGATAGGAATGGAATGACCAATACAAAGGTTGGTCATCATGGGGTCAATACCCTCAATGTTTAATCGGAACCTGTCGGGATGCTGGTGATTAATTCAGATCTAGCCTCCAGGGAGCCGGCATCACGTAATTCCTCGATTAATCGAGCTGCATCTTCTGCATCCAGGGTCAATGAGGAATGTTTTACCTGTCTGCCTAAATTACCACAATAACTGATGATGTAGTTATTATCCGTATCACTGGTTCCCTTTTTACTGAGCAACAATATACAGGAAACTGATGCTGCGGATTGAGTTCCAACCACCCTTCTGAAATTTACTTCACCGAGATCAGTCCAGGGGATTTCCATTTGTCTATACATGAACTTACCCGCACTGAATTTAATCCCGTGGACTGTTAGAATAATGTTTCTTTTACTCGAAAAGTCATGACGCATACTGAATAGACAGCAGGCAATCCCGATGCCAGACACTACAGCCATCGCTGAAGCGGCCTCGGGCTTGAAGAAAAAAATAATGCCATAAGCAATGACACAGGCCGCCATTCCGCACCCCAGAAGCTCGCGGCCTTTTTTTCTTTCAAGGATGATCTTTGGCTCTTCCGGATGCATTCAGGATAGTCCAGCCGCAAATAAAAATGACCCACCAAACAAAAAAGTGCGCCGAAGATGATAATGGTAACCGGCGCAGGAGTGCGTTGGTGGTAAGTCTTCCGGATCAGTATTCATGATCCCCTTTACAGGTTATGGGGTGATTTACGCTTACTCGTAGCGCCACTTGATCATCCAGGGATCGCTGCTGCGCTTCTGCATGGCCTTGAGCTTTTCCTTGTAGCGCTGTAGTAACTCATTATTTTTCGGATCATTGGCCAAATTACTGGCCTCATTGGGATCCTTGCGTATGTCGAAGAGCTCGAATTCCGGGCGCTTTATGTAGGCCTGGACGGTGCGTTGCCCATATTTGGTGGTTGGTCCCTGCCGGTATTGTGCCTGCCAGGTCGGGGCGGCCCACAGGTCGCTGGCAAAGGGGAAGGGCAGGGGATGGGCAATGTTCCAGATCAGCTTGTAGTCCCGGTCACGCACCACGCGCATGGGGTAATACATCTGGATTTCATGGAAGGTGTGCGAGGCCCCGATTTCATCCCATCCCACGGCTTTTTCCTGGGAGAGGATGGGTATCCATGAGCGGCCGTGGAATCTGGTGACCTTGTTGCCGCGGTTCTCAGCCGGGGCACGCTCCTGGGGTTTCTTGAAGTCGATGAGCTTCTGCAGGGCCGCACCGGTCTTGGCATCGTAGGCGCCTGCAAAGTCGAGAAGGGAGGGGGTGATGTCCACGTGGCTGATCATGGCATTACTGCGGATGCTGCGCTCCTTGTTGTAGGGATTGCGCACGATGAAGGGCACACGCAGGCCGGGCTCGTAGACGGTGGTTTTCCCGCCGGGCATTGCAATGCCGTGGTCGGCGGTAAAGACAATGAGTGTATTCTCGTATTTGCCCTTCTTCTTGAGGATCTCAACCAGCCGCCCAAGGCCACGGTCGATGCGTGAGCACGACTGGTAATACTGAGCGAGCTCGGCCCGGCAGGTGGGGGTGTCCGGGAGGAAGGGCGGCACAATCACATCCTCCGGCTTGTAGAAGACTTCTTCAACACCCTTGTGGGAACCGCGGTTTGGCCTGTTGCCGAACAGGTCGGGCCTGTGCGGCGAGGTTTTGTCAACACCTCCTCCGCGGTGCGGGTCGGAGGTTGCAAAATAGAGGAAGAAGGGCCGATCGTCCTCGGCACTGATGAAGGGCTCGGAGTTGTCTGCCATCTGCACTGCGTTGCGGGCACTGCCGCGCAGGGTTGTCTCGAAGTGGTAAACCGGCTCAGGGGCTACATGATACTTGCCGATTCGTGCTGTTCGGTAGCCGTGGCGCGCCAGCAGGACAGGTAGCGTCTGCACATTTTCAAAGGTGGTGAACTTGTGAAAGTGGTGCTGGTGGCCGTATTGACCGTTAAGGTGGTTGTGAAGCCCGCTCAAGACCACCGAGCGTGAAGCTGAGCAGCTGGCCGTGGTTGCAAAGGCATGGGTGAAGAGCGTGCCATCCGCTGCCAGTGCGTCCAGGTTGGGCATTTTGATGACGGGGTTGCCGTAGCATCCCGCATCGGGGCTCTGGTCGTCAGTGATAAAGAGGATGATGTTGCGCTCGGCGGCAAAAAGGGTGCCGGCTGTGATTACCGACAACAGGGCATGGAGGATAGGTCTCATGATGATGGCAAAATGGAGCATCTTTACCGGATATACAAGGGGGGAGAAAAATGTTCACCAATGCATGATGGCGTTGCACCGGTAAACGTGTTAGGAATCCAGCTCGGATGCCGGAACATATCCTTATTACAGAGAAGTTGAGCAAGTCATTCCCGAGCGGAGGAAGTGAACTTGCCATCCTGCATGGAATTGACCTCAAGGTGGTGCAGGGATCGACCTGCGCCATTGTCGGCCCTTCTGGTAGCGGCAAGACGACCCTGCTGGGCCTGTGTGCGGGGCTGGACAGTCCGACCAGTGGCGAGGTGATCCTTGCAGGACGGAAACTGGGAGGGCTCAGTGAGGATGAACGGGCACAGGTTCGTAATGAGTCCGTGGGTTTCGTGTTCCAGAATTTCCAGTTGATACCGACACTGACTGCACTGGAGAACGTCCTGGTGCCGCTGGAATTGCGCGGCGAGAAAACCAGTAATGCCGCTGATCTTGCCCATGATCTGCTCGTGGATGTGGGTCTTGGTGAAAGGGTGACGCATTTTCCCTCGCAATTATCAGGGGGAGAGCAGCAGAGGGTGGCGCTGGCGCGCGCCTTTATCGGCGAGCCTGCCATCCTGTTTGCCGATGAGCCGACGGGCAACCTCGATGGCGAGTCGAGCGCGATGGTTGAGGAAATGCTCTTTGAGTTGAACAAGGCCAAGGAGACAACGCTTGTGATTGTCACCCATGACCGTGAACTTGCCGACAAGGCCGGCATGGTCCTTGTGATGAGGGATGGCCGCATCGTCGAGACAACCAGTGCCTGATGAGATACCTGCGCGAGTTGTTCCGGCCATGGACCTGGCGCATGGCATGGAGAGAGAGTCGTCGCGAGAGGCGTCGCTTGCTGGTGTTCTCCCTATCGATTTTCTTTGGTGTTGGCGCCCTGGTGGCAATCGGTTCATTACGCAGCAACCTTGGTGATACCATTGAGATCAAGGCCAAGGAACTGCTAGGCGCGGACCTTTTGCTTCGCTCAAGGAAGCCGTTCCACGAGGGGCACCGTTCAGGCGCATCGGAAATGGAGCTTTCCCGCAGGCAGGCTGAGGTGAAGCAACTCATCAGCGATTTGCCCGGGGAACGGGCAGTCGAGGTCAGTTTCATGACAATGATCTTCTTCCCGCGGGGTGAGGGATCACGACTGGTTAATGTCCGCGCGATTGACCCGGTATACCCCTTCTATGGCAAGGCGGTGACCTCTCCTGAGAATGCATGGGAAAAATTCCGCCGGGGTGAGGGTGTGGTTCTGGAGGCGGCAATTGCCGAGCAGTTTGGTGTCGTGCCCGGGGACATTGCACGGATCGGGAACCTGAAGCTGCCGGTTGCCGGGGTGTTTGTGCAGCCCCCCCCGGCCGCATCGGCATTCGCGGTTTTTTCCCCCGCCGTTTTCCTGCCTCGGCAGCGGGCATGGGAAACGGCAGCAATCGGCATCCAGAGTTTTCCCAATTACCGGGTGTATTTCCGTGATGCCTCCCTTGCCCTTGACCAGGAAATGCTCGACGAGCAGCAGAAGAAGGCCCTGCGCAAGGCAGGAATCAGGTCGGAAACCGTCGAGGGTCGCAAGAAGGGACTGGGGAAAATTCTCGACCGGCTCTACAGTTTCCTCAGCCTGATTGGCTTCGTGGCACTTCTCCTTGGCGGGGTGGGAATTGCCAGTGCCATGCATGTGCACATCAGCAGGCGACTGAGGACGGTGGCCACGTTGCGCTGCCTGGGCTGTTCACCTGCCCGGGCCACTGCGGTCTTCCTTGTCCAGGGGATGGTGCTTGGTCTTTTCGGGTCGATTGCCGGGGCCTTGTTCGGGGTTTTGCTGCAACAATGTATCCCACGCCTCTTCCTGCAAGAGCTTCCCTTTGAGATATCACTCAACCTTGCGCCGGCAGAAATCCTCAGCGGTATCGGCATCGGGTTTATTATCTCGGTGAGCTTTGTCCTGCTTCCCCTGCTTAACGTGCGCCGGGTTTCACCGCTTTCCGCACTACGTGGACAGGAAGGATTTTCCTTTCGCCGGTGGCGTGACCCGTTCAGCTGGCTGGCAATTGCAGCCGTGGTGGGTGCCCTGACCCTGCTTGCCGTGGACCTGAGCCCGGCCAAGAAGCCCCTGCTGGGGGTGGGCTTCATGGTTGCCCTGGGCTTGATCCTCCTTGTCCTTTGGATGGTTGCCCGGGCCATTTCGTGGCTTGCACGCAGGTTGGTCGGCATGCGCTGGCCCTATGTCCTGCGCCAGGGGTTGGCAAACCTATACCGGCCGCGCAACCAGACCACCCTGTTCCAGCTCTCAGCGGGTCTTGGTGTTTGCCTGGTGGTGACTCTCGTGCTCGTCCAGGAAATGCTGATCACCCAACTGGGGGTGAAAACCCTGGAGGGAAAAGCTGACACCTTCCTGATCAATGTTCGTCCCGCTCAGACCCGCGCTGTCAGCGAGGTGATGCAATCCCTGCAACTTAAGATTGAGGAGAACGCACCGATTGTTCTCATGAAGCTGCGCAAAATCAAGGGCAGGGAGCTGGCGGACCTGAAGGGGGAGAAGGAGGGCGAAAAGATCCCTGAATGGACACGGCAACGGGATTTTCGCTCAACCTACAGGGCCGGCATGATCGCCAACGAGAAGATTGTGCGCGGTGAATGGGTGGAGAAGATGCGCGTGGGGCAGGCTGATGGAACCATTCCAGTCTCGGTAGAGGAGGGAATTGCCAGGGAACTCAAGGTTGATGTTGGTGACACCCTGACCATGAGATCAGGAAAGGAGGACCTGGTCCTGAGCGTTGCCAACATACGTTCCGTGGAGTGGGGGGAACTCGGTCTGAATTTTTTCTTTGTTTTTCCTGAAGGGAGCATTGATCACCTGCGTGCATTCAATATCATGACGACCCGAACCGGCAGCGGGGCGAAGACCGGGGAACTGACGAGGATGGTTGTGAAACAGTTCCCGAATGTCACCCTGATAGATGCCTCGGCCATCATTGACACGGTCAGCGAGATTGTTGAGCAGGTGGGATGGGTGATTCGTTTCATGGCTTTATTCACCGTCCTTACCGGGATCATTATCCTGTTCGGCACCATCCTCTCCGGTCGGCGAAACCGTATTGAGGAGAGTGTATTGCTGCGCACACTGGGTGCATCAGAAGCGCAGATTTTGCGTATCCTGACCACCGAATATGCGATGCTGGGATTGTTTGCTGGGCTTGCCGGCGCCGTGCTTTCAGGTGTTGCCACCTGGTCGCTCGCTGTGTTTGTCTTCGAGCTTGATTACCTGTCCCGGCTCTTGCCGATGGTGGTGGCCATGGCTGTCCTGGTGTGCTTCACGGTGATGGTTGGCTTACTCATGAGTCGTGGCATTGCGCGGCATTCCCCGCTGGAGATCCTGCGTTCCGAGGCAGGTTGAACATCACTTAGTCGTTGATGGAAAGCCAGCGGATGCCATAGGCGGGCAGCAGGACATAGGGTGGCTTGAAGGTTGCCGTCTCATCAAGGAGATCCCGGGATTTTTCAAGGGAAAAATCCTCCGGGGTGGCGCAGGCGGTTTCCGCACCGGAAAGGTTGTGCAGGGCAAGGATACGACAGCCGTTTTCCTTGTTTTCCCGCAGCAGGGCAAAAATATCCCTTCCCAGTTCAATGACTGTGCAGGCGGCAGAAGGATGAAAGGCTGTGGAGGATGTCCTGACCTTCAGCAGTTCCATTAGTCCGGTGAAGATGCGTGAGCGCATGGATTCGGGGTTGTCCAGGTCCGCGTTGACCTGGTCAAGCTGGAGTTTTTCCCGGTTGATACGCCGCTTGATTCCTGATACCTGCACGCCCTTTGTGTCATTGCGTGATCCCAGCAGGCAATGGATGTAGAAGGCGGGGATTCCTGCCAGAGTCATCGGTATTGCCTGTGAAAGAAGAAATCTTCTTAACTGTATTTCCCTGTCGGCATCAACTTCATTGGGATTATTGACGGCGTCAAAGAACGTGAGGTTCAACTCGTAGGGGGACTGGCTGCCGTCAGGATTGGAGCGCGTGCTGACTGCTCCGCCGTGCTCAACGGCAAGGTCCGTCAATACCTTCTGTTGCTCGCCGGTAAGGATGCCCTCGACCGGGCGCATGCCGATGCCGTCATGGGTTGAGGTGATATTCAGGAAAGTGCATCGCCTGCCGGGAGATACCAGGGTTGCTGCCCAGCGGGTCAGGGGTTGAGCATCACCTGTGGCAAGGCCGTAGAGGATGAGCGGGGGCAGGGTAAAGTTGTAGATGACCTGGGCTTCATCCCCCCTGTTGCCGAAATAGGTCAGGTTCTCTTCATGCGGGACATTGGTTTCAGAGAGAAGCCCCACGTGTGGTGCCGCAATGTCCATCACCAGTCGTGCAATTCTTATAAAGGCGTGGGTTTGGGGGCGATGTACGCAGCTTGTACCGCTTGCCTTCCACATATAGGGAATGGCATCCAGGCGTATCATCGATGCCCCCCGTGAGGCGTAGAAAAGTAAGACATCGAGCAGTTCCATGAGAACGGCGGGATTGGCCAGGTTCAGGTCCACCTGGTCCTCGGAGAACGTCGTCCACAGGCGCATCTCACCGCTGCTGCCCCGGTAGGCATGAAAAAGAGGACTGGTGCGCGGGCGGGTGACCTGTGAGTGGTCAAAGGATGGATCCTCATTAATGCAGAAATCACGGTAATCTGCATCCCCGTTGAGATGTCCCCGCACATACTCACTGGACTTGGAGACATGATTGAAGACGCCGTCAAAGATAAGCCGGTATTTTCCGGCCAGTGAGTGGATGTGTTTCCAGTCGCCGAGCGGGGGATTGACCTGCCGGAAGTCCACGACTGAGAAACCGTCATCGTCCGTCCACGGGTAGAAGGGCAGCACATGCACGAGGCTGAAGTGCTCCCTGACGCGGGAATCGAGAAATTTTTCAAGGCTGGCAAGGCCGGGTGTATCCTTCTCCTGAAGTGAATCGCCGTAGGTGATCAACAGGGCGTCACTTTCATCCCAGTAGGCACGCGCTGTGGGGATGGATTCCCGGTAGTTTTCCATCAGGTGCATGATGTCCCTGACAAGATTGCCTGACTTGGATCCATAGAGCAGGGCGAGATTGCTCTCGAGCTTTGCATGGAGGTCCGGGTTTATTGGCGGGGGAATCTGGGTCACGGCTATGGTTCCGGGAGCTTGTCTTGATAAAGCGCAATCCGTGCCATCATGGCATTGAACCTTGCGGGTGGCATGGAATAAAATGGATGTAAATTCAGGGATTATTCACGGGTCTTTGTGCTATAATCCATACGGCATGCCGTTAATGCGCCTCATACCTTATTTTATCCTGTGTATCCTTGTCAGCCTTCCGGCGGCATTCGGTGTGGATTATAATTTTGATGTCAAGACGATCCTCTCCGACCGCTGCTTTCATTGTCATGGCAATGATGCCGGCAAGCGCAAGGCCAAGTTGCGCCTGGACACGAGTGAAGGTGCGCGGGAGGTGATTGAGAGTGGAGAGCTTTTGGCCCGCCTGACCAGTGATGATCCTGATGAGCGCATGCCTCCTGCCGATTCGAAATTGTCAGTCAGTGCCGATGAAATACAGGTCATCAGGCAATGGATCGATGAGGGAGCCGTCTACAGCAAACACTGGTCGCTGACGGCGCCGGCAGGGGTGAAGGTGCCTGAATTCAAGGATGGAAAAAATCCCATTGATGCATTTGTCGGCAGGCGCCTTGCCTCCAAGGGCCTGAAGCTCAATCCCGAGGCATCAAGGGAGAAGCTGATCCGTCGAGTGGCCTTTGACCTTACGGGACTGCCGCCCGGACTGGATGACATTGACACTTTTCTCAAGGATACGGAGCCCGGGGCCTACGGCCGGATGGTGGACGGGTTTCTTTCCCGCCCGGCATACGGGGAGCGCATGGCATCCCATTGGCTTGATATTGCCCGGTATTCTGACAGTTACGGCTACCAGGTTGACCGTGACAGGTTTGTCTGGCCCTGGCGGGACTGGGTCATTAACGCCTTCAACGAGAACAAGGGATACGATGCGTTCATTACCGAGCAGCTCGCCGGCGATCTCCTGCCATCGGCCACCGATGCCCAGGTGCAGGCAACCACATTCAACAGGCTGCACCCACAGAAGGTAGAAGGAGGCAGTACCAATGAGGAATTCCGTGTCGAGTATGTTGCAGACCGGGTGCACACCTTCGGGACTGCCTTCCTCGGCTTGACACTTGAGTGTGCGCGCTGCCATGACCACAAATATGACCCGCTGACGCAGAAAGAGTATTACCAGCTTTTTTCCTATTTCCAGAATATCTCCGAGTCCGGCCTCTATTCCTATTTCACCGGCTCGATCCCGACACCAACCATGCGGATGATGAGTGATGACCAGAAGGCGAAGGCATCTGATTTGCGCAGGAAAGTCGAGGGCCTGGAAGCCAGGCTGGTAACTGTGCCCGGTTTGGCCGACCGTTTTGAGCAATGGCTCAAGGAGAAGGACAAGCTGGATATTTCCGGCCAGGTCCTGCACCTTGATTTCGAGGGCAAGTCCGGAGGTGCCAATGCTGCGGTTGATGGGCGTGTCGGCAAGGCGGTAAGGTTGACCGGCGATGATGCGGTGGGAACCAAGGTGGGCAATTTCCGCCGTTACCAGCCCTTCAGTGTCTCGCTGTGGATGAATACGCCGGATGTGAAGGAGCGTGCAGTGGTTTTCCATCGTTCCCGGGCCTGGACGGACGCGGGAAGCAGGGGCTACCAGCTGCTTATCGAGCAGGGGAAACTTAGCTGGTCATTGATCCATTTTTGGCCGGGAAATGCCCTGCGCATTCGCCTGAAAAAGGAGCTTCCCATCAATGAGTGGACACATGTCTGTGTCAGCAGTGACGGATCAAGCAGGGCATCGGGATTGAGAATATACCTCAATGGAGTCGAGGCGGATTGTGAGGTGGTCAGGGACGACCTTTACAAGGCAATCGCCGGCGGTGGAGGTGATCATATCACCATCGGGCAGCGATTCCGGGACAAGGGGTTTAGTAACGGTCTGGTTGACGAGTTCCGGGTTTTTAGCCGTGAATTAAGCAGCGCGGAAGTGCGCAGCCTGCACAGCGGCGCTGCGATAGAGGCTGACCTTGCTTACTACAAGGCTGCCGTTGACCCGGAAGCAGCACGGATACGCGAGGAGCTTGGCAAGGCGCGCGGGCAGCTTGCCGGGTTTGAGGAGGGACTGAAGGAAATCATGGTCATGCAGGAACTTTCCGAGCCCAAGCCAGCCTATGTCCTTGAACGGGGGGCTTATGACAAGCGTGGTGAACGGGTTGAAGCGGGAACCCCGGCGGCATTACCGGGTGATGGCGGCAGGAATCGCCTGGAACTGGCCGGATGGCTTACCTCGCCCGGGCATCCCCTGACCGCCCGGGTTGCGGTGAACCGTTTCTGGCAGATGTGTTTTGCGGAAGGGTTGGTGCGCACACCGGAGGATTTCGGCAGCCAGGGCAGCATGCCAACGCATCCCGGGTTGCTGGATTGGCTGGCAAGGCATTTTATTGACTCAGGTTGGGACATGAAGGCCCTGCTGAAGCTCATTGTCAGTTCGGCCACCTACCGGCAGAGCTCGGATGTGCCCGAGAAGAAAAAGCAACTGGACCCGGAGAACCTTCTGCTTGGAAGCTATCCCCGGCTTCGCCTGCCGGCGGAAATGATCAGGGACCAGTGGCTTGCAGCTTCCGGGCTGTTGTCGCCGACGGTCGGCGGGGCTCCCGTCAAACCCTATGAGGTGACCCAGTCTTTCAAGCCCATGGGAAGGGACAAGGGGCAGGGGCTATACCGCAGGAGTGTATACACGTTCTGGAAGCGAACCGGGCCGGCACCGGTCATGATGGCACTTGATGCCTCAAAGCGCGATGTCTGCAGTGTCAAGCGGGAGAGGACATCCACTCCGCTGCAGGCACTGGTGCTCTTGAATGATCCCCAGCTCAATGAGGCAGCGAGGGTCTTGGGCGAGAAGATGCTGGTCAAGCACGGCAAGGAGAAGGAGGCAATGCTGGCGGAAATGTTCCGTTTGGTGACCAGCCGCAAGGCCAGGGAAAGGGAACTGGCGGTGCTGGAAAGAATCTACACTGAGCAGCAGGAGCACTTCAGGGGTGATGCCGCCGCCGCGCAGAAATTCCTTGCCGTGGGAGATGCCAAGCGTGACAGCAAGCTGGCCGTTGAGGATGCTGCGGCAGCCGGGGTCGTGGCAGTGACCCTGTTCAACCTGTGGGAGAGCCTGGCTGCCTACTAGAGCTTGCCAGCTGCCCACGCTGTGCCCCGTGCCAGCAAGTTGATGAACACATCATCCCGGAAGGTGTCGTCGGCATGGCCGTAGGTGGTCCCGAATACCCGGGCCTTGCCGTAGGTGT
The DNA here is from genome assembly GCA_902589825.1 of uncultured Verrucomicrobiota bacterium. Classification (GTDB taxonomy): domain Bacteria; phylum Verrucomicrobiota; class Verrucomicrobiia; order Verrucomicrobiales; family DEV007; genus CACIUL01. The sequence continues at coordinate 3,349 of CACIUL010000016.1, read as the reverse complement.
TGGTCCAAATCACGGCGTGTTTCTTGCCTGTCCTTTCACTGGTTGAATAGGCCAGGGGCTTGGTCTCCGGCCAGAGCTTGTCAATGACGTAGAGCTCATCCTTTGGTGTGATCCACTTCTCGGGAAATCCCTTCATGACCGGGTGCTCCTTGGCGAACGGGATGACGGCATAGCGGCTCTTGTGTTCATGCCGCCTGCTGGTAACGCCGAGGAAGAGGCGCCAGTCATCAATTTTTGCCGACCGATAGGTGTGCATGGCGCAATGGATGACGACGGCGGGCTTTCCGGCCTTGTGGACCTCGGTGATCTTGCGGATGTATTCCGCATCCGTCGTGTCGGCGAAGCACTCGTTGTGAATGACGACATCATACGGGTCAGCCCATTTGGGGTCGTTATAGAAGGGAATTTGTGCCCTGGTTCCCTTGCCGCCCTCGTTAATGACGGTGAACTCCGCGTTGACCCGCTCTTCAATTCCCTGTGATAGGGCCGTGGACTGGAAGATATAGTTGTGGCAGCAACCGCCGGTGATCAGCAGGACCTTTAATTTCTTGCCGTTGTAGATTTTTTCCGGGGCAGGTTGCGTATTTTTGTCTTCCCCCAGGACCGGCGGCATGAGGCAGAGTAGAAGGCAGGTGAGAAAAGATGTGATCTTCAAGGTCATAAAGGCATTATAACGTAAAGCAATTGGTTGTGGTAGGGGATTCTTTGGGGTAAAAATAACGCAGTCATTTGTCATTAATTTGCGCTTTATGAATAACGCTTCGTGCACAGGGGAGGAATGGATTCCCGGGCTTGGGAAAAGGGAGTTTCTCAAGCGGTTTGGCGGTGGGATCGGGGGCTTTGCCCTGGCCGAGCTGCTTGCCGGAAGCGCTCCTGCCACTGGAAGTCTTGGCGATACCCACCTGCCCGCCAGGGCCAAGCGGGTGATCTATTTATTCCAGAGTGGAGGTCCCTCGCAGATGGATCTCTATGATTACAAGCCGATGCTCAACAAGCATCACGGGAAGCAATTGCCCGATGAGGTGAGGAAGGGTCAGCGCCTTACCGGCATGTCCGGCAACCAGTCTTCCCTGCCACTTGCCGGTTCACCCTTCAAGTTTTCCCAGCACGGCCAGAGCGGGCAGTGGATGAGTGAGCTCTTGCCGCATACCGCGAAAATAGCCGATGATATCTGTGTGGTGAAGTCCATGCATACCGAGGCAATCAACCACGGCCCGGGGGTGACGATGCTGCAGACCGGGTCGCCTTTTCCCGGTCGGCCGAGCATTGGTTCATGGCTGAGTTACGGGCTGGGAAGTGCCAATGAAAACCTGCCTTCCTTCGTGGTAATGGTGACCAAGAACAAGGGCGGGCAACCCTTGGTCTCCCGCCTCTGGGGCAGCGGGTTTTTGCCCTCAGCCTACCAGGGAGTGCGCTTCCGTTCCGGCAAGGATCCTGTCCTTTACCTGAACAACCCGGATGGTATTTCACGCGACGGCAGGCGCAAGATGCTGGAAGGCCTGCGCGACTTGCATGAGGCGGGGACCGATGGCCCGGTTGATGCCGCCGTTGAGGCCCGGATTGCCGAGTATGAACTGGCCTACAGGATGCAGGTCTCCATTCCGGAGGTTACCGATATCAAGGATGAGCCGGAACATGTATTGAAGATGTATGGTAATGACGTGCGCAATCCCGGGAGCTTTGCGGCCAATTGCCTGCAGGCACGGCGCCTGGCCGAGCGTGATGTCCGGTTTATCCAGCTCTACCATCCCGGCTGGGATCAACACGGTGGATTGCCCGGTGCCATTCGCAAGCAGTGCAGGGAAACGGATCAGGCAAGTGCTGCCCTGGTTACCGACTTGAAGCAGCGCGGATTGCTGGAGGATACGCTGGTTGTCTGGGGAGGGGAATTCGGCCGGACCAACTATTGCCAGGGCAAATTGAGCAACAATTTCGGCAGGGATCATCACCCCCGCTGTTTCTCAATCTGGATGGCCGGGGGAGGTATCAAGGGAGGAATCAGTTACGGGGAAAGTGACCCGTATTGCTATAATGTCCTGAAGGATCCGGTCCATGTCCATGATTTCCATGCCACCATGCTCAATTGCCTGGGCATTGACCACGAGAGGTTGACCTTCAGGTACCAGGGTAGGCGCTTCAGGCTAACCGATGTACACGGCAAGTTGATCAAGGGGATTCTCACCTAGCCTGAATGAGAACGGTTCGCCCGTAGCTTATTGGCTGGGTTCGCAGGTGGTCTGACCTGTCATATGTTATTGATGGAGGTGAAGTCTCTTAGTCGTATTCACCATTAAGGTAATTGGCAATGACTCCCCTGGCAGTAATCATAACTGATAATCTGTTATACGTTTCGCTGACAGTGGGTTCATAAATGTCGTAACCAAACTCACTATAGGGATTCCTTTTCCAGTCCGCGTCTATGACTAAACCATTGTTACATTCAATTGTTACGTGACTGAGGCCATCATCCCCCCTGTCAGTTATAATAGCTTTCCCTGCACCTATTTCTACTTTTGTAACTTTTGCACACCCACTCATGAAAAGAAAAAGCGGAACTATAATAAGTAATGGCATCATTAATCTTTTCATCCCGCAACTCTAACACCACCACCCCACAGGACACAAGGTTCAAGGCTGGTGGCTAGTCCTTGGCTTTGCGTGCCTTGCGATCGCCAAAGATGGATGAGCCGACCCGCACGGCTGTCGCGCCTTCCTCAATGGCCATTTCATAGTCGTTACTCATGCCCATGGACAATCCCTGCAGGGGCAGTCCGGAGTGGTCGGCTAGTTCATCGCGCAGCTCTCGCAGGGTGATAAATTCCCTGCGGGTCAGTAAGGGGTCAGTGGCCAGTGGCGGGATAAGCATCAGCCCGATAATCTCGATGCGCTCCAGTTCCAGCAAGCTGTCAAACTCCGCCCGGATGGTATCAACCGGGAAGCCGAACTTGCCCGCTTCCCCCGCGGTATTGACCTGCAGGTAGACCTTTGGGAAGAGGCCGAGCTCGGCGGCAATGAAGTCAATTCTCCTGGCAATTTCACTGGAATCAACACTGTGGATTGCCTCTACAAGCGGCAAGACCTTGCGCACCTTGTTCTGTTGCAGGTGGCCAATGAAGTGCCACCGCAGCCGGGAAGGCAGTGCCGGCACCTTTGCCACGATTTCCTGCACGCGGTTTTCCCCGAACAGGTCATGTCCACACTCGATGAGCTCTGCAACTGTTTCTGCCGGCCATGTTTTACTCACGGCAATAAGCTCAATATCCCCGGGATCACGCCCCGATTTTTGAGCGGCAATCGCAACCCGCTCCTTGACCGATTCATAGAGTTGGGCAATGGGCGGCATGATCCT
>CACIUL010000015.1 GCA_902589825.1 uncultured Verrucomicrobiota bacterium | reverse complement strand
CTTTAGAATGGCACCTCGCTTGCCGGTCCCAACAACCTTGGCAAGATCAATACCATTTTCTTTTGCCAGGCGCATCACGACCGGGGAAACCGGGGCTTTGCGCCTTGATCCTGATTCAGGGGTGCGCGTCGAGGGAGGCAATACCGGCATCAACTCAGGCTGTGCCGCAGGTGCCGCCGGCGCTGGTTCAATCAGGGCAGGCTGTGTGGCTGGCTCGCCAGTCACTGTTGCCGGGGATGGATCAGCTGCGGGCGAGACCTTGCCGGCAATGCGTCCGACTGTGGATCCAATGGCCACCTCCTGGCCTTCGGTGACCAAGATCTCCAGAATGCCGGCTGACTCGGCTGTAATCTCTGTGGAAATCTTGTCAGTTTCCAGAGTCAGCAACAGTTCCCCTGATGCCACTGCAGCTCCGCTTTGCTTATGCCATTGCGAAATGACTGCACTGGCCACCGATTCCCCAACAGCTGGTATTTTAATATCAGCGCTCATGCCCTATCAGTTGTCCGGGTAACAAACCAAATATTGCTCACAACTATTGCCCATTAACACGTTTGACTCACAAATGCCAGTGCGGATGGGGTTTGTCGATAAATACTTCAGGATAAAGCAGCCAGATAAATCCTAGTTACACACTGAAAGCTTTCTCCACCAACCGTTGCTGCTCTGCAACATGGATGGCCTTTGCCCCGGTCGCTGCACTCGCACTCCGTTCCCGACCCGCATATCGAACCTTTACACCACCCACCTCATTGAGCCGTGAACTGATGTAGCTCCATGCCCCCATGTTCAGCGGCTCTTCCTGGCACCAGACCCACTTCTTGTGTGCCCCCGGATACCTCGAAACAATTTCCCGCAACATATCCCAGTGAAAGGGGTAGAGCTGCTCGATCCTTATGAGCGCCGTATGGCGCAATTGATTTTCATTCCGGAACCTCAAGAGATCATAGTAAACCTTTCCCGAACAGAAAATAAGCCTCGTCACCCGTTCAGGTCCCGAGATGAGATGGTCATCATCCACGATTTCCTTGAAATGGGTCTCGCCGGTAAAGTCCGGCTCATAGGAAACGCATTCGGGATGGCGCAGCAAACTTTTCGGGGACATCAGGATCAACGGCTTGCGCAGCGGCCTGACAATCTGCCTGCGCAACACATGGAAATACTGTGCCGGCTCTGTCAGGTTGCACACCTGGATATTGCCACCTGCACACATCTGCAGGAAACGTTCAAGGCGGGCGCTGGAATGTTCCGGTCCCTGCCCCTCGTAACCATGCGGTAATAACATCACGATGTTGGATGGCCTGCCCCACTTTGACTCAGCCGAACTGATAAACTGATCGATGATAACCTGTGCACCATTGGCAAAATCACCAAACTGAGCTTCCCAGCAAATAAGCATGTTTGGCACTATCAGGTTGTAACCATAATCAAAGCCCAGCACACCGGCCTCGGAAAGAAGGCTGTTATAGGCACAAAAGCTTGCCTGTCCATCTCTCAAATTTTTCAGGGGTGTATACCGCTCACGCGTCTCGGTATCATAAAAAACAGCATGCCGATGACTGAAGGTCCCCCTTCTCACGTCCTGCCCGGAAAGCCTCACGGGATTTCCCTCATCAAGCAATGAACCGAATGCCAAAGCCTCGGCATGGGCCCAGTCATATGGTCCTCCTTCAGATGTGGCCCGAACCCGCCTTGCCAGGAAAAGCTTCTCCAGCTTCTTATTCAGCGAAAAATTCTCCGGGATCCTTGTCAGGCTTTCGCCAAGTTCGCGCAACTTTTCCGGGCTCAGCCCGGTCTGCACACTCGCATAGGAATAGTCAGGCTGAACCTCAGCCACCGCACCGGCAAATTTACCTGACAGCTTACCCTGATTATTCTTCAGGCTTACATATTCGCTTTCCAGCCTGGAACGACATACATTCTCGACTTGCGAAATTTCTTCCTCTCCCATATCCCGCTCTTCAATGAGGCGTTCCTTGAAAAGAGTGGCAGTTGATTTCTTATTGCTGATTGCGCGGTAAATGCGTGGTTGCGTGAACGCAGGCTCATCAGCCTCATTGTGCCCGTGACGTCGATAACAGACCAGGTCAATCACCACATCACGGGCGAATTTCTGCCTGAATTCAAGCGCCAGTTCACAAACTTGGGCAACCTCCAGCGGCGCATCACCATTGACGTGGAAAATAGGAGCCTCAATCATCTTGGCAATATCAGTGCAATATGCCGATGAACGCGCATCCTCAGGCCTCGTGGTAAAGCCTATCTGGTTGTTAATCACCAGATGAAGAGTGCCTCCGGTGCGATACCCGGGTAGTTGAGAAAAATTCAGGACTTCAGCCACTGATCCCTGCCCGGCAAAAGCCGCATCACCGTGCAATAACACCGGTAAAACCCTGGCGCGCTCCTCAGTGTCGGCAATAAGGCGTTGCCTGGCCCGAGCCATGCCCTCCACAATAGGGTTAACCGCCTCCAGGTGGCTCGGGTTCGGGGCGAGCAGAATATTAACTTCATGATCACCCACCCTCCTGGTCGTCTCATAACCCAAATGATATTTCACATCCCCGTCTCCCCCGGCAAGTTCAGGAACATAATTCTCCGCAAACTCGTTAAAGAGAACACCAAGTGGCTTGTTGAGGAAGTTTGCCAACACGTTCAGCCGTCCACGGTGGGCCATTCCCATGACAAGTTCCTCAACTCCCATCCCCGCTGCCTTCAGTAACAGGCTTTCCAGTGCCACGATAGCCGACTCGCCGCCTTCAAGGCCAAATCGTTTCTGAGCCACATATTTCTTGTGGAAAAACTGTTCAAATTCTTCTGCCTGTATCAACCATTGCAATACCTTCTGCTTGGTTTCCAGACTTGCACTCCATGCCTGGGGTCGTTGTTCAACCCGATCGCGAACCCAGTGCCTTATCGTGCTGTCCTGGATGTGCATGAATTCAAAGCCAATCTTGCCACAATAGATCTGTTGCAGGTGACCAACCATCTGTGCCAGCTTCATTGGCTTGCCTTCCTCAAAAAAACGGCTTGCCACCTGCTCCTGTAAATCAGATTCAGCAAAGCCGAACTCCTCATAGCCAAGGCAGGGATTAACCGGGGGAGCCAGGCTCAGGGGATCCAGCCATGCCTCAGTATGACCAAGGCTGCGGTAATTGTAGAGCATCCTGACCACTCCAGCGCGAAAGGCGGAATTAACCTGTGTAACGCGCAAGGAATCATTATTTGCTGTTCGGTCACCGGATGTTTGCTTTTCAGCCTTGGTCTGCGCGGCTCCGAGCGCAAAACCCTCAAAGAAGGCTGCCCACTCAGGATCCACAGCCCCTGGATCCTCACGCCAAAGCGCATAATTCTCCTCAAGGAGATCGGCATTAAATCGCGCAGCAACACTGGAATTCATCTTGTCGGGGACAATCTCAAATTTGCCTTTTCAGGACATCTAGGCGGGATCAGTAAAAAGACCAGCATTTACTCTATTAAAAAATTTATGCGTATCCGCCGTTATCTGTTAAAATAACGACCCTTCCAAGCCCGATTATCATCCCGGCAACAAATACCAGGCATCCGGAACTCCTTCATGATCAAAGTATCCAACCTTACCAAGCGCTTCGTGGGACGCACAGCGGTGGATGCCATTTCCTTCAATGTGGAGCCGGGAGAAATTGTCGGGTTCCTGGGACCCAATGGGGCGGGAAAGACCACCACCATCAGGATCCTTACCGGTTACATGCCCGCGACCTCGGGGAGCGCAATGATTGCAGGTCACGATATTTTCAAGGAATCCTTAAAAGCCCAGCAACGCATTGGCTACATGCCGGAAAACGTCCCCCTCTATGATGACATGCGCGTAAAGGAATATTTACGCTTCCGGGCATTATTAAAGGGCATGAGGGGCAGGGAAGCAAAAAACGGTATTGCTGAGGCAATCGACCTCTGCGGCCTGAGCGAAATGCGCAGCAAGATGATCGGGACCTTATCCAAGGGTTACCGCCAACGGGTGGGACTGGCCGATGCATTGATTCATAATCCGGAGCTCCTCATCCTAGACGAACCCACCAATGGGCTTGATCCCAACCAGATCCGCAGGGTTCGCAAGTTAATCAAGCAATTGGGACTGTCTCATACCATTCTGATTTCCACACATATCCTGAGCGAAGTTGAAATGACCTGTGACCGGGTAATTATCCTTGATCGGGGAAAAATTCGTGCAGCAGACACTCCAAAAAACCTGATCAAGCACCTTCGCACTGCCGGCCACATCAGTATTGAAATCAATGCCGCCGCAGACATTGCCGCGAATGCCATTAAAAAAATCCCGCGTGTGAAGAAGGTCATCAAGGAATCCACAGAACAAGAATGGACAAGGTTCACGGTCCGCGCCGAGTCCGGGACAGATGTCCGGGAGGACATTGTTAAGCTGGCTAATGAAAACAATTGGGCTTTGCGTGAGATTCATAGTCACGGGGCATCGCTGGAAGACGTGTTCGTCGAGTTAACTCAATCCCCTCCAACCGACTAATCCCGCAAGCCATGGCCTTCACGATAACCGCCTGTGTTCTGCTGGGCATCATTATCCTTTGCCTGCTGAAGTTCCTTGCAGGAGGCACAGGACTGGTTCTCCTGGGAAAGGAACTGCGTTCTTTTTTCTTTTCACCTATTGCTTGGGTCGTCCTCGCCCTGGTGATGCTTCTAAACGGGCTATCCTTCACGGCGGCACTGGCGGATCTGCGCGAAGGGGAACGCAGCGTCACACTGACAGCATATACGTTTAACTCCATCCAGTTCTGGCTTGCATACTTCTTTATTTTCCCGGTAATCACCATGCGGTTATTTGCCGAGGAACAAAAGCTGGGCACCATTGAAACCCTGCTGACCGCCCCGGTCACCACGATCCAGCTGCTTTTGGCCAAATACCTTGCTGCTGTCTGCTTCTATATCATCCTCTGGCTGCCGAGCCTGCTTAACTTCATGCTCTTCCAGATGAACTCGACTGATGACCACGCCTCAATCGGATCACTGGCTGGCAGTTACACAATCATTTTGCTCGTGGGTATGTTTAACATTGCAATCGGTTGCCTTGCATCTGCCCTGACCAAAAATCAACTGGTTGCCGCGATGACTTGCTTTACCTTCTGCCTGTTACATTTTCTGCTTGGCTTCATCCTGCAAAACCTCTCGGTTCCGGATGCGTTCCGGGAAACAGTAACCCACTTCTCCACCCAGATACACGTAAGGGCATTCATTGACGGGCTCATCGATACCCGGCAAATCATTTACTATACCAGCTTTTCCGTCCTGTTACTCAGCATTACCTACCACGTGCTGGAATTCCGGAAATGGAAAGTGTAACCAATGGCCGGCGAAACAAAGACAGGGCAATCACAGACGGGTGACAATGACCCCAAGTCAGGCGATGCACCGCATCAGCCTATCAAGCGCAGTAATATTGCTGTCAATGTCACAGTCCAGGGCATTTGCGCATTCCTGTTGTTTGTGATGGTCAATCAGTTGGCAATGCGTCCAGGCGGCCATAAACGATGGGACCTGAGCGCCGCGAAAAAATACAGTATCTCCGAGGACACAAAGGCATATCTGGAACGTCTGGATAACAAGGTAACCCTGACCATGGCCTTCCAGAGTGACTCCAAAATACGAAACCAGCTAAAGACTCTGCTGGATGAATACGACCGGTTGGGGGGCGCTCAGGTGAACTTTGAGGATTTTGATCCTTTCCGTGACAAGAACAAGGCGCTGGAAATATCAGACCGCTACGAAATGGATATTGACCAGAACGCTGTCTTTGTGGAAGTCGATGGCAGGATTAAGAAAATCACCGAGCCTGACATGCTGGATGATAACGGCAGGATATTCACAGGCGAAGCGGCGATCACCTCGGCCATGCTGGCAGCCACAGAACACCGGCCAAAAAAAGTTTATCTGATTGCCGGTAAGGGGAAATTCAAGGAAATTAACGGACGTACCGCCCTCGAAGAACTTTACGCCCTTAGTAAAAGACAGTTCTTCGAACTCAGCGAACTGACGCTGGGCAACATTACGCACGTGCCGCATGATGCCGATGCCCTGATACTCATTAACCCGGAAACAGACCTTTCACCATCTGAGGTAGCCGTTCTTACTGCTTACTGGGAGGATATCCGGAAATCAACCGGCCTGGTTCTGCTTCTCAACCCCGCAACGGAAATGTCCAACTTTTACCCGTTTCTGGAAAAGCACGGGGTCAGGGTAAACAATGACTACAGGCTCCTCTTTTCCCAAACCACCGGTATAGGAGGCACACAGAAAATATACTCGGTGCAAAGTAAATACCTGACAGGCTCCCCCATTACATCAGGCAATGCCGGATCTTTGACAACCTTCAGTGGACAAACGTGCCCGATCAGTATCAGCCAGGACACGGAAGCACTTGCCGCAAAAAGCATTGTGCCAAGGCCATTGCTGGAAGCCGACCCGCAATTCTGGGGCGACCGCAACCACACTGAACCTGTTCCCACCCTGGATCCCCTCGATAAAAAAGCCCCGATCTACACAGCCGCATCAGTTGAGAAAGGCGGTTCTGAAGATGCGGTGGTCAAGCTGAAGAGCTCAAGGATGGTGGTTGTTGGCAACTCAACATTACTTGACCCCATTCCTACACGCTCAAATGCAAAGTTTGTGATGAATGCCATCAACTGGACCCTGGACCGGGAGGAAAGGATTGACATCATGCCTTCCCGGGTCACCAACTTCCGGGTCAACATGCCTGCTGAAAAATACGGCAACCTGGTTTTCCTCGTTGTGATTCTTCTACCCGCAGCCGCCTTTTTCTTTGCCATATTCGTCTGGAGCAGCCGAAGAAATTAGTCAAGTCTAGCCAATCACGATCCCATGACCACACGCACGACCGCAATAATCGCCGCCATTACCGTGGTCGTGGCGGTCTACATGTTTGTCATTGACCACAACTACAATGACACGGAGAGCCGTAATTTCAGCGCCATACCGGTCTCGAATACCGATGAAATTGGCGAATTGAAAATTACCAGTGCAAGCGGGACCATCATCCTGGAACGCGACAGCAAGGACAAGGACAAGGACAAGGACAAGGACAACTGGAACATGACCGCACCGGTCAATGACCGGGCAGATGCAAAGCAAATAGAGGAATTGTTGACGACCCTGGTAAACCTGAAAAAACAACAGGATATCAAGGGGGAAAATGCCCCATCCATTGACACAATGGGACTCAATGACCCTGATCTTGAACTGACCCTCGGGGGATTGGATGGAAAGCAAATCGGCATCCTGAAGTTCGGGAATGACGCCGGTTTTGTTGATTCCATTTATGCTCGCTGGGAAGAGGAAACCCCTTTTGCCTGCTGGTCGGATGCACGACTCCTTGCAGAGGTTGCCCATGATGCGCTGCGGGACATTCGATTACTTGCCATACCTGTTGAAAAAATGTGGCGGGTCAAGGTTCAGCAGGGAACGGAAGCCTCACTTGTCATGGAAGGCAAACCCGAGAACTCCCCCTGGATTATCACCAAACCGTTACGCACGGGAGCTGATCCGGATGCAGTTTCTGCAAGGCGGGCACTCATTGCCAACCTGAGTGCCAGCGGGTTCATCGATAATCCCGACAGCGAAGTGACTGCCGCATTTGCCACCGGCTCAAAAACAGTGTCTGTCTGGAGGCGATCCATCACCGGACCGGTCCGTATGCAACTGGCTAAATCCCCGGATGGCAAAACCGGATATGCAAAGGTATCAGACCGGGCACCTGTCTTCCGCATTGATCCAAAGTTGATTGATGAAATCGGGATCAATCCCAATGACCTGCGGGACAAGCGTCTGATGCCTTTCAACCCCAAATCCGTGCTGGCCATCGAGATTCATGCCAAGCCTAACCATAAAGTCTCACTTATGCAGGACAATAACGGATGGCAGGTAATTGAGACTGAGAAAAAAACACAAGCAAACCGACAACGGGTTTACAGGATGCTAAAGGCCCTGGCAGTCGAGCAGGTTCGCGATTTCATGGCGGATGCCGCAATTGACCTCAGCCCTTATGGACTGGACAAACCGACCCTGACTCTCACCATCACCACCGTTCAGCAGGATCCCGAAAACCCCACCAAGGATGATGGTTCCCCCAACCTGATCAGTGCGGCAAAAACACTGCTGGTAAAAGGCCAGGTGGCCAAGAACCAGGACATTATCGAGTATTATGCAACGGTAAAAGACAGCGGAACGGTAGTCCGGTTGAGCCCGGCTTTTCCGCCAATCATTCCCATCCGGCCCCTCGACTTCAAAACACTCTACCTCTGGCCGAGTTTTAACCTCGCCAATCTCCGCTCGATCAAGACATCAAAACCGCCACAACCAGAACTCAAGCTAGACTACCTTCACGAAACCAATAAGTGGACAGGAAGCCTTGCCGGGGAGGACATCTCGGCGCGTATAGATACAGGGCAGGCCCTCAAGCTGGCCCAGCAACTCAGTCTGCCAATCCGTGCCACCCGCTGGTTAAGCAAAAATCCAGGCGATGGAGAGATCGCACTGCTAAACCCGATCCGGCACATTGAGTTTGTTCTTGCTGACGCCAAGGGGGAACAATACACCTATAAGATTGATATTGCCCCCATCAACCCGGACGGGGCGAACACCCTTTTCTACGCACGGGTCAATGACAACCCGGAGATGTGCGTCATGGATCGGCTCAACTTCGAGATCCTCGACCTGCCGGTCATTCGTGCAACCTCGCCAGTAATATCAAATACTCCGCCCGGTGCAGAGTAGCCAGTGAATAAAACATTCCCCCTGTAACAAAACAGTCGAGGAATAACACGTGGAATGTGCCTTGTTCTATCTTATGGCCGAATAAATGGTAGCAACACCCGGGAACAGTGGCCTTTGCCTTATTTTGAAAAACCCTACGCTTTCTATCAGGTCACACATTTCCATGCCTGATGGAAATGACTCAATGCTGCTGCCTAGGTAGCGATAAGCCTCACGCCTGCCGGTAATCATACCCGCAATAGCTGGAAGAAGAGTATGTAAATAAAGGCGGTAGATGCCGCGCATTAACTTGATCCGCGGCAACGAAAAATCCAGGATGACAAGTTCCCCCCCCGGCTTCAGGACCCTGCCCATCTCCCTGAGGGCCTTTTCCCAGTCTTGCATATTTCGCAAGCCGAAACACACGGTTAATGCACAAAACTCACCATCCTCGAAAGGCAGGTTGAGCGCATCGGCAAGCACCGTATTCTTCAGTCCGCGACGGTTCGCCTGCTCAAGCATTGGCGCACAAAAATCCGTTCCGGTAATCTCCGCCCCGGTACAAACCCGCTCCATCTCAAGGGCCATGTCCCCGCTGCCGGTGGCCACATCAAGAATCCTGGACGGTGACATTTTATGCACCATTTTTGCCACCCGGCGCCGCCAAAGGATATCGATGCCAAGGCTCAATACATGATTGGTGACCACATACCGGTCAGCAATACCTGCAAATGCCTCTTTAACATATTCGGGGTCCTGCATAGCTGCAGCCGAGAGTCTCACCGAAAATCCTCGCTGTGCAACAAACCACAGCAAGATCAAAAAGTGCTCACGAGATGACTCGAACATCCACGGGGTTGCCCCCACTAGAACCTGAATCTAGCGCGTCTACCAATTCCGCCACGTGAGCATGACCTCAATAATTCGGGGCTGGTAACTAAACATGTCCAGCACAACACTTCAAGTGCTCTATAACCGATAAAACCAAATATCGGCAACCAACCTGATGCCTGACTTGCGTGAATAATGACGCGAAGTCCATAGCAAAGAAATTTTCTTTTATGATACTCTCAATCAACTGGTTACAAGATATGAAAGGCGGTTTCAAATCACCTATCTCTCCCGCCACGATTACCCGAGACGAAAACCCATCTACCCGAATAATTGACAAAAAGGATATTTGGTGAACATATACTTATATTTCTATATACTTTATTATAAGTAGCTTAACCTAAAATCAAAATAATCAGATGAAAGTAGCAGCAGGTGTTCTTGGAATTGTAGCAGGTATTTTTGGCGCAATAGGCGGTTTTGCAACCGTCGCTGTCGGTGCCATGGGTGCCGGGTTGGGAGCAGCGGCAGAAGACGGCAGCCTGCAGGCAGCAGGAGAGAACGCTGCAACCATGGGTGCTGTCGCTTTCTGGATTTCCATACTCATTATTCCCCTGGGCATCGTGGCCTTCTTCAAGCCAAAAGCCTGTGGCATCATGATGCTCATTGCTGGCATCATTACCACCATTGCCGCGAATTATTTCACCGGTCCCATTGCAATCCTGGGGGGCATCTTTGGAATTGTCGGCGGTAATCAGCTTGCAGCTGCAGGTGCTCCAGGTGTTGGTGCTGCCGCCCCGACGCCACCGCCAGCAGACAACCCGGAATAGGGTTTTCCTGCCGGGAATATAGGGGAGCTGACAAGATGCTCTCCGCTTAAGGTGACCCATGTCTCGACATGGTGCTGCTACGTATATTACGGCACTTCCATGTGCGGATGGCAAGCAGGCTGTTTTGATTATTTGCTACACCTTGGTCGCAGGCACCATTCAACTTGAATGGGCCGCCTGAAAGGACCCGGGGCCGGCAAACAGCTAGTTCACCGGGACAACAATCCCGGGTAGCTCTGCACAGCCAAGGCACGACAATGCTCAAGAATTTCCTCCTGGCCTGAACAGGCCGCCACCTCTGAAGCCATTGCCTTGCATTGCTCATATGAAAGGCTTCTCAGGGCATGTTTGACAGCTGGAACCCGCGGTGCACTGACACTGAATTCATCAAACCCAAGACCCACAAGCAAGGGAACACACAGCAAGTCCGAAGCCATCTCACCACAGACACCTACCCATATATCCTGATCATGTCCGGCACTCACGATCATCTTCAATAACCTGACCACCGCGGGGTTCAAAGGCTGGTAAAGGTCGGCCACCTGATCATTAACCCGGTCAACTGCCATGGTATACTGGATGAGGTCATTGGTGCCCACGCTCAAGAAATCCACCTCTGCAGCAATCTGGTCGGCTATGAGGGCTGCACTGGGAACCTCAATCATGGCTCCAATATCAATGCGCCGGCTGTGTTCAACACCTTCCCTTTCCAGTTCCTCAGCGCATTCCTCGAGCAAATGCCGACACGTTTGCACTTCATCAAGGGTTGAGAGCATGGGGAACATCACGCTGACATCTCCGGCTGCTCCAGCACGCAGAATGGCACGTATTTGTGTCTTGAACATCTCTGTCCTGGCAAGGGTCAGCCGAACCCCGCGCCAGCCAAGGAAGGGGTTCGCCTCAGGCTCAGCAAGGCCATCAGGAAGCTTGTCACCCCCAATATCCACCGTGCGGATAATCACGCCGTCAGGTGCAATGCCCCTGGCCACCCTGCTGTAATTCTCAACCTGGTGTTCTTCACTGGGCATATTCCCATCGTGCATGTAAAAGAACTCAGTACGGTAAAGTCCAATCCCCTGGGCACCGTTGCCCTTGGCGATGGATACCTCATGCTCAAACTCTATATTTGCCGAGAGGGTGATTTCCCTGCCGTCGGAAGTCTCGGGTTTACTGTCCCTGATTTCCTCGAGGCACTTTGCTGCTGAGCTCTTTTCATCAGCGAGGACATCATATTCCGACAGAGTTTCCGCCGAGGGATTAATGATCAGGATACCGTTGTAGCCGTCAATCAGCAGTGCGTCCCCGGTATGGATTGCATCGCATATCCCCCGCAATCCCACCACGGCCGGCAAACCAAGGGAACGCGCAATAATAGCGGTATGGGCAGTACTGCCGCCCACTTCCGTTGCAAACCCCATCACCAGTGATCGGTCCATTGCGGCTGTATCTGACGGAGTCAGCTCATGAGCGATGAGAATATGCTCATGCCGAACCCTCTGGTCAGCAGGTCGCATTAATGACAAATTGCGCAGGATCCGGCGCATGACATCCTCAAAATCAATAACACGCTGCCTTAAGTAAACATCGTTACTGGCCCGTAACACGGATATATAATTATTGATAACCCGGTACAATGCGGACTCAATGTTGACCATCTCCCCGCGAACAATTCCCACCACTTCATCCAGCACACTGCGATCCTCAAGCATCAGGAGATGCGCATCAAAGATGCCAACCTCACGGTGATTACCTGAACTCCGGCCAACCTGATCCTGCAGTTGCTCAATCTGCTTCCTTGTATCCGCCAGGGCCACTTCCATCCTTGCAATCTCTGCCTCAATATCCTCCTGACCAACCTGGTAGGTTTCAGGTTCCACGGCAATGGCACCGTGCACGAATGCTTTCCCTGTACCTATGCCAGGAGACACGGCAAGGCCGGAGAAACGTATCTCCTCACGGGAATTTTTCTTATCAATATCGGACATAAAGGAAATCCAACCGGGCATTGACACTGCAAAAGCACCAATGTCGGGATTGCAGGATTGTTATCTTTTAATTCTCCTCAAACCCTCCCTCAACAAGGTCACCAAGGGCCGAAACGGCAGCAATCGCATCATCACCCTCTGCACTGATTGATATTGTGGTACCACTGGCGGCAGCCAACATCATCAGTCCCATAATACTCTTGCCGTTAACCTCATCATCCTCATTGCCAACCCATATCTCGGCATCAAAGGTGTTCGCCAGCTTGACGAACATCGCAGCCGGACGGGCATGTAAGCCAAGCTTATTATTGATGACGAACTCCTTGCGGAGAGAATTCTGGTTAACCTCCATGATTAAAAACAGGCTTGCTTAAGCTCCACCCGATAAATACCTCCCCGGTAACGGGAGGCTAACTTAATCGCCTCTGAGCCATAATTTTCAACAATTTCTTGTCAAACTCAACGGCACTGTCATGACCAAATGTCTTGAGTTTCTGGTCAAGGGCCGCCACCTCAACCAAACCCGCCATGTCCCGTCCCGGGGCCACCGGCAATTCAACGTGAGGCACCTTGATGCCCAGTATTTCATAGGTTTTCTTTCGAATTCCAACCCTCTCCATCTCATTGGCCTGCTCTACAGGCTTGAGCGTCACGACCAGGTCGAGTCGCTTCTCAACACGCATGGAAGCCACCCCGAAAAGGGCGGGAACATTTATGATCCCAAGCCCCCTCACCTCCATGTGATAGCGCCCGGCATTCGGCGCCGAACCAATTAATTCACGCCCTTCAATAGCTCGGAAACGTGTAATATCATCTGCCACGAGGCTGGCGCCCCGCTCGATCAGGCCGAGCACACACTCACTTTTCCCCGCACCGCTGCTGCCGCGCACCATCACCCCGATACCCTGAACATCCACCATGCATCCATGCTCGCTGGTAACCGGCGCAAAGTTCCATTCAAGGCGAATAGTTGCCGCATTAATGAACTTCATCGAGATCATGTTGGTGTTAAAAACAGAGATTCCGCTCGCCTCGGCAATGGCAATCAATTCATCAGACAACTTCTTGCCCCGTGAAACAATAATACAGGGGATATTCCGGTTACAAAGGTCCTGAAAATGCTTCACCCGATCCTCTAGACGCAAATTATTCAGGTAGGAACTCTCGGAATTCCCTATGACCTGTATTCTCCGGAACGCAAAATAGGTAAAAAATCCGGCAAGGGCCAACCCGGGACGATTAATCGTCGGTTCCTTGATCAGGCGTTCAAAGCCAACATCCGAACCGTGAAGGGACAGGCCCAGTTCATCACCATAGCGTTCAAAGAACTCCTTTACCGAAAGGCTGTTTCCCTGCTTCTTTTTACTTCCTTTTTTTGTCGACATCGAGGACTACATCTCCGGTTCAATCACATGCTGAAGCGCTCACCCAGGTAGAGCTTTCGCGCCTCAGGATTTCCAACCAATTCATCGCGTGAACCCTCCATGAGGACCTTCCCTTCATAGATAAGATAGGCACGGTCCACAATTCCCAGGGTCTCACGGACGTTATGGTCAGTGATAAGGATTGCTAACCCCTGCTCACGCAACTGGCAGATAATTTCCTGAATTTCTCCCACTGCGATTGGGTCCACTCCTGAAAACGGCTCGTCAAGCATCAGTAACTTGGGATTAACCACCAGGGATCGTGCAATGGTCAGGCGCCGTTTTTCGCCACCTGAGAGGGTAATGGCAAGGTTCTTGGCCAATTTCTCTATACCAAAGCGCCGCATCAGTTCCTGGCACCGTTCCCTTCTTTCTCTGGCGCTGTATGACTGTGTCTCAAGGACAGCCATTATATTCTGCTCCACGGTTAATTTGCGGAAAATGGACTCCTCCTGCGGAAGATAACCCATGCCAAGCCTTGCACGCCTATACATCGGTTTGTTGGTGACGTCACTGCCAGCGAATTCCACATTGCCACCATTGGGCTGAACAAGCCCGACGATCATGTAAAACGAAGTGGTTTTTCCGGCCCCGTTTGGGCCAAGCAACCCGACGATCTCCCGTTCCTTGACGTTAATATCCACACCGTCAACCACAGCACGACCGTCATAAACCTTGACCAGTCCTCGGGTCTGCAGCAAAACGTTGGAAGCCACATTGCTCACATTGGCAGGATGCTGATTCGCAACGGGTCGGGCATCCGGCATCACGCTTTCCACAGGCACCTTCCGCTCGAGGGCCATTGAAGGCTGTTGAGCCAAAGCACTACGCCCTTCCGGGAACCCCTGCCCTTGTGGTGGGATGGGTGAAACGGGCCGGGCAACAGGGGATGGTTGATCGGGTCTGCCCCGTGAAGCTCTAGCCGGTTGGCCGGTCATTTCCCCGGATTGGCCTGCATCCCGAAGGAGATCCTGAACAGTCTGGCGCCGGGGTTTTCGGATAATCTGCGGAGAACCCGCTTCGTTTGCCTCCACTGTGCTGTGCGCCTCTTTCGGCGACGGATCCGAATCCGGTCGCAACGCATCTTTGGCATTTTCGTTGGTATTCAATTTGTTGTTGAATATTGGGTTCAACCCTCCTGTTTTAACCCCTTCAGCCCATCATCGCTGTCCGGGACGATTTGTATATCAACACCCCGGGACTCCACGTTGCCGTTTTTCTTCATCACGATCCTTGCATCACGCCGCTTTGCGACACTGGAGTGGCTTCCCCTCCGTATTTCCGGCCACACATCCAGAACCACATCCCCGCTGGAAATCACGTAGGTTACCTCCTGTGCCAATCCCAGTTGCCTTTCCCCGTCTTCCGTGTGCCGCTCCACCCGGACCCTCTTCTCCGGCAAGCCACTGGCAACGGCCTTCTGAAGGCCCTTTTCCCCGCCGGTAAAGCGCATGTATGCAGTCAATGTTTCGCAGGAAATATCAAATTGCGTATCGGTAATCTTAACATCTCCTTCAAAAAACATTTCCCGGTTGCGGGTAACCGGGTCCAGGCGGTTAAAGATAGCCCCCTTGGCAGCATCAATAACCGTTGTCTTGGGAGCTTTTTCACCCACGCCGCCGTTCTCCTTTTTGCCTTCTTGATCCCCGGCTTCACCTTCTGGCGTCAATCCACTTCCACCGACAATCTCAGTGCGAACCGGACCGTTAACGATCATCTCGTCCCTGCGAAGAATGATCACGGTATCCTTTGACTTGGCAACAATGAGGTTGTTACCACGCTGCACACGCGGCCACACCTCCAGCACAACCTCATCCACAGTGCCTTCCACATTGGGGTCACTGGCAATAAAGGTTGCCTTACGGGACCTGGCAACCTGCAGTTCCCCATCAGCAATGGTTTTCCTGACAACCACCTCTTCACCCGTGGCAACTGCACGGTCCAGGCGGTTGGCCTGATCCCCCGGAGCATCAGCGGACCCGGGTTCCGTTGATTTCCTGAAAAATGCAGTCAGGTAGTCACTGGTCATGGTGAATTCAGGATTGGCAACCACAACATTTTCCTCAAAGATCACCGCTTGATATTCCTCCCCGAAACGGCCGCTGCCATCGAAAATCACACTGCCGTCAGCATCAATAACTGTCAGGTTATCCTGTTGATGCTGACCGGAAAAACTCGTTCCGGGGGAACCTTGCAGGGCAGCGGCACGGCTTTTTTCTTCAGCAGCAATGGAGCTTGGCACCAGTCGTTGACCAGCGGAAGGCGGGGGAGGAAGCACTACCGGCTTTCCGGCATCAGGAGTGGTGGGCGGAGGCGGCAACAATGCTGCCGGCGTTGAATCCTTATCGACCACAGCGGGTATAGGAAGATCTTTAGTCTCAGTGGGTTTGTTCTCAACCGCTGCAGGAGCCGGGTCGAGCAAAGGCGGATGCTGACCGCTACCTTGAAGCAGGGCCTTGAAATTATCCTCAACATCGCCGGCAATCTTGCCGGTTGCCGCACCGGCAAAATCACGGGCAGCATTCCGGATTGTATTGGTTTCCCGGACTGCTTCCCTGGCCTGTTCAACTGACTCCTGTTCCACAAAATCCCGTAATTTCTTGCGCGATTTTTCAGCAACTGTCTTTCTCCACTCCTTAAGCGATTGCTCCTCGGCCCTTCTCCGCTCAGCAGCGGCAATCTTCTTCATTGCCTGCTCAAAAGCCTCACGCCGCTCACCCCGGGCCTCAATCTTCGGGCTTTTTTCCGCTTCTTTAACGGTTTTCAGCACCTTTTCCTTGTCCCCCAAGGCCGGGCCTGCGGCAGCAAGGAGTGCAAAAAAAAGGGCTGCGCTAAGGCTGCTGGCCGTGTGTCGTCCCACGCTTCCCCTCCTTGCTAGTCTTTATTGCCTCGAGCACCAGGCCTGCTGCATCAGAAACGGAAACATGCTTGGGCCGGCGCCCGCTGTTCCCATTATCGCCGGATTCCTCTCCCTTGATCAGGTTGGCCGAATTATGGATGACCATCCTCACCTTGCCCGTCATGCGGCCATGACGGTTCTCGGTATCGAAATCAAGTGAATCGCCAATCAGGGTAAAATCCGAACGCCTGACAATTGCCCGGTTCCTGC
Source organism: uncultured Verrucomicrobiota bacterium (assembly GCA_902589825.1). Classification (GTDB taxonomy): domain Bacteria; phylum Verrucomicrobiota; class Verrucomicrobiia; order Verrucomicrobiales; family DEV007; genus CACIUL01. Next base: position 40,691 of record CACIUL010000015.1, on the reverse strand, counting down.
TGCTGATAAGCTTATCCTTTAAACTGTAGGTGGCCTCCTCCAGCTCAATCTTCATCTCGGCATCATCCTCACCGACAAACTCGATGTCCATCTGCTTGATGGTGATATCATCATCACTGACCCTGGTCATTTCCCCTGCGCGCATCAGGCACTCCAGGACCCCGTCCTTAAACTGCGGAATCTTCACCCGCAGGTTGGGCTTACCCAAAGGCATGTAACGCGTGGCCTGCAACCCGCTTTCCTCTTTGCCTTCATCCTTGGCAGGCTTACCCGGGTTCTCCCCCTGCCCACCCTTGACCACAGGCGCAACAACACCGGCAGGAGCAGGCTCTTTGTCCTGACCGCAGGCAAGGACCACAGTCGAGAGTATGACAGGAATGAACAGGTATTGCTTGAGTGACATATCCATTAGTTAAACATTTGCAGCCCGGTGAATTGCTGTAAGCGAAGCAAGAACTTTCGGCAACTGAGCCAGGGGAATCTGGTTGGGACCATCAGACTTGGCCTCTGCAGGATCAGGATGCGTCTCGATAAAAACCCCGTCACAACCCGCCGCAACAGCGGCCCGTGCCAGAACCGGCGCAAGGATTCCATCCCCGGAGGAACTCGAGCCTGCTCCACCGGGTTTCTGGACAGAATGTGTCGCGTCAAATATCACACGATAGCCGTCTTCTCTGACCAGGGGAATGGAACGCATGTCTGCCACCAGGTTATTATAGCCGAAACTTGATCCCCTTTCGGTAAAAAAGAATTGATTACAGCCCGCCGAGCTCAGCTTGTCTGCGATGGGACGCACATCCCAGGGGGCAAGGAACTGTCCTTTCTTGACATTGACCGGCCTGCCGGTGCCCGCAGCGGCAACAATCAGGTCAGTTTGCCGGCAAAGAAAAGCCGGGATCTGCAGCAAATCCACAAACTGTGCCGCATACTCGGCATCATGCGGTGTATGCACATCGGTGGTTACCGGTACGGCAAGCTCGCGGCCGATCTCGCCAAGCAGGCGACAGCCATCCTCCAGTCCGGGACCGCGGAAGGAATCAATCGAGGTGCGATTAGCCTTGTCATAGGAAGCCTTGAAAATTAAGCGGTAACCCTCCTTATCCGCTATCTCCTTGATGTCCCGTGCCAACTGCCATGTCAGCTCCTCTGATTCAATCACGCAGGGACCAAGGATAAATACCGGGGCCTCACCATCAAGGAGGACACCGGCATCATCACGACCAATCCGGATCGATGAACTTGGAACTCTGGGTTGAAATGACACCTCTTAACTTAAGGCCTGCCCGTCAACCGGCAAGCCAAACGCAATGAATTTACAGTCACCAGGCAGCCTCGACCGGCATTTTTCTCCATTTGCCCACTTTACCCCGCGCCATTTTCTGCGTTAGGAGTAACCATAGTGCGGTCATTTACCGTTAACCAAAGACCTATTATGAATTCCAGAACACTGAAAACCAACCGCCCTTCAAGGCGTCATTTCCTTAAAGGTTCCACCGCTGCTGTGGCCGCACCATTTATCCTGCCCTCAAAAATATGGGCAGCCAAGACCAAGCCCAATGACCGCCTTGTCATGGGTTTCATCGGAATGGGCAAGCAAAATGGCGGGCTTGTGCGCAACTTCATGGGACAAGGAGTGCAGGCGGTTGCCGTTTGTGACGTGGATACCAACCGGCGCAACAACGCCCAGAAAATGGTCAACAGTCACCACAAGAATTCCGACTGCAGAGCGGTCGTCGACTTTCGGGAAATCACCGAGGACAAGGGAATTGATGCCGTGTGCATCGCCACTCCTGACCACTGGCATTCGGTGATTACCATCTCTGCGTTGGCCAACGGCAAGGATGTCTACTGCGAGAAGCCATTGACCCACAACATTCACGAGTCAGTCGAGGTCATCAAGGCCGTCAAGAAATACAACAGGGTGTTGCAGACCGGCTCCATGCAACGCTCCTCAAGTGAATTCCGTATCGCCTGCGAGCTGGTGCGCAACGGGGTGATCGGCAAGGTCAAGAATGTCGATATATCGGTTGGTGACCCCGGCCGCCCCTGTGACCTCAAGGAAGAGGAAATGGAACCCGGGCTCAACTGGGACCTGTGGTGCGGCCCTGGACCTTTGCGTCCCTACAGCTCGGTACTCAGCCCGCGCGGGGTGCACAACCACTTCCCTTCCTGGCGCAACTATATGGAATACGGCGGAGGCATGGTCACCGACTGGGGTGCCCACCACATCGACATCGCCCAGTGGGGACTCGGCATGGATGGCTCCGGCCCCATTGAGGCCCGCCCGCCCGAAGGATGGCAACAGTGGAAAAGCAAGCGCGGTGCCCAGCTTGCCTACAAGGGGGGTGCCACCATCACCCACAACAAGGGCTTCGGGGTGCACTTCTTCGGTACTGACGGCGAGGTCAAGGTCAACCGCGGACGCTTTGCCTTCACTCACAAGGGCAAAGAGATCGCCAAGTTTGAAAAGCGTGGTGACGGCTCACTGGGAAGTGCACTCAAGACGGCTGAAACCCAGTTCCTTAAGGACGCCAAGGTCAAGCTCTACAACAGTAGCCATCACATCCGTGACTTTCTCTCCTGTGTCGAGAGCCGCAAGAAGCCAATCACCAATGAGATCGTCGGCGGCGGCTCCGCCACCGCCTGCCACCTGATGAACCAAGCCTACTACAACGGTGAGCTCATCAAGTGGAACCCTGAGAAAAACACCTTCAGGGGCAACACCGGCAACCCGAAGTGGCTGACTCGCGACTACCGCGGCGAGTGGAAGGTCTAGAACGCTGAAAGGGCCGGAGCAGAGCAATATGTAACCATCACGGAGGCACGCCCGGTTGCCGGGCGTGCCTTTTTGATGAAAAAGATTCCTTCAAAAAGAAATGCCATGAGAATTCAAGCCAAGATCCTGGTTGGCACCTTGTTCGCCCTGCTGCTCTCAGCCTGTGAAAAGCTCTCCGATCAAGGATCCCAAGTGAAGGCCGGCCCGGAAGCAAAGGAAAATACGCAATCCTTTCCGCCATTGCCGGAACTCTGGCAGGAAAAAGGCGGCATGGCGGAAGCCACCGAGGACCTTATGGCCCTGCACGTTGCGATGCAGCGCTACCTGAAGGCAAACGATGACATCTGGCCCCAGGCTCCTCGTGTGATGATGGATGACGTTGTGCCCTCGGAGCAAGCTCTGCAAGAGCAGGTTGAACACCAGAGCAACCTGGTAGAGCCCAATGCCGCCTCCCTGGCTGCCTGCCGGAAGTTCTGGAGGGACACCCTCGAGCCCTTTGGTGCCACAGCCCAACATTGGCAACATTCCGGTAACCCACCACTTCCGGGTAATCCTGCTTTCTTTGAAGCGAATCGGTTTAACGAGGAAAAGGGAGCTGCCTACCGGGAAAAAAACGAAGGAGAAGAAAAACCCCATCTAAAATGGGATTCCACCCCGGATGGAGCCCTCGGAGGACACTGGTGGTTTGCAACTGAAGTCGGGAAATTGGGACGTGTTGTGTTCATCACGGCATCCGGCCGGGTGGTGGATACGGAGCGCGAGTTCGTGGTGGAGGTTCCGGGCGAGTCACGCAACCAGTCCCTGGCACAAAATACGAGGAGCCTCATTACGATCAATATCCACAAGAACGGAGCCTACATCGTGAAGGGCAAGCTGGTGACCATGGAAGGCCTCGAAAAATGGATGAGCGAGGAGTTCGGGAAAAACCCCGAGCTCAAGATCCTGATCCGCTGTGACGTAGAGTCCAAACACCTCTACCTTGCCAACGTGATGTCTATCTGCCGTTTCGTTGGTGTCCCGCACGCCAACATCGCAATCAAAGCCCAACAGTAATTACCCACAGGAACCCGTTTTAACGATAAACGGCACCACGGGACAATCTCCCCGTGGTGCCGTTTGTGATGAATAATGGAGCTTGTTTTAGCTTTCGCTCCCCTGCTCGCCGCCTTCGGCTTCACCTTCCTCACCGGGTCGCCACTCTTCGGCAACCTGGAAGGCCTGCTCCAGACCCACAAGGTCTGAACTCGGACGCAGTGCCTCAAAGGCAGCAGTCTCTTTCTTGAGCTCATCCTCACTGTAGGAGGCAGCCTTGATGGAAAGGCCAATCCGGCGTTCCGCCTTATCGACCTTGATCACGCGGGCCTCGACCTCATCACCGATATTGATGACGTCCTTGACCTTGGTGACATGCTCCTCGGAAAGCTGGGAAATATGAACCAAACCGTCAACGTCACCCTCAAGCTGCACAAAGGCACCGAAGGTTGCGATCTTGGCAACGGTTCCCTTGACCAGGTCACCCACATTGAACTTGCCGCCAATCTCCTCCCAGGGATCCGTCTCAAGCTGCTTGACTCCGAGGCTGATGCGCTGGTTTTCCTTGTCGATTTCCAGCACCACGGCCTCAAGTTCGTCACCCTTCTTGAGAATCTCGCTCGGATGGTTGATCTTGCGTGTCCAGCTGAGGTCGGAAACGTGTACCATGCCGTCAATGCCATCCTCAAGCTCAATAAATGCACCGTATGGGGTGAGGTTACGCACATCGCCCTTGATCGTGCTGCCAATCGGGTAGCGGGTTTCCACTTCATCCCACGGATTGGGCTCAAGCTGTCGAACCCCGAGGGAAATCTTCTGTTCCTCCTTGTTGATACCAAGGACAACCGCCTCAAGTTCCTGCCCCATCTCAAGGATATCCGATGGTCGCGTGATGCGCTTGGTCCAGGATAACTCTGAAACGTGGATAAGACCCTCGACGCCCTCGGCAACCTCAACAAATGCCCCGTAAGGCACCAGCTTGGTGATCCTGCCCTTGACGTGCCCGCCAACAGGGAACTTCGCCTCGATGTCCTCCCATGGGTTTGGTGTCAATTGCTTAAGGCCGAGGGAAACGCGCTCCTTCTCCTTATCAACTTCAAGGATCTGCACGGTGACCATCTGGGCGATGGTCAGCATCTCACTGGGATGATTGATACGTCCCCAGCTCATATCCGTAATATGCAGCAGGCCGTCCATTCCCTTAAGGTCCACGAAGGCACCGAAATCAGTAAGGTTCTTGACCATGCCCTCCACGGTGTCGCCGACAGTGACCTCCTCGAGGAACTTCTGCCGCTCCAGCGAACGCTCGGCCTCAATGACCTCACGGCGGCTTAACACGACATTCTTGCGCTCATCATTGAGCTTGACAATCTTGAAGTCATAAACGTTACCGACATACTCGGTAAGGTCCTTGGGCGGGATAATGTCAATCTGCGAACCCGGAAGGAATGCCTCGACACCGACATTGACCATGAGGCCACCCTTGACGACTGCCTTGACCTTGCCTTTGACCAGGCCGCCATCATGAAAGACCTTGGCAATCTTGTCCCAGTTCTGCTTGTGTGCGGCCTTCTCCTTGGAAAGGACAATCATGCCCTCATCATTCTCAAGGCGCTCAAGCAGGACCTCGATCTCGTCGCCTACCGCAAATTCTTCATCTTCAAACTCGGAAACGGGAATGGCTCCCTCCGACTTGTAACCGATATCCACCAGGACGACCTGTGGCTGGATTTCGAGGATTCGACCAAGAACGATCGAGCCTTCACGGAACTCACGGAAGGACTTGTCAATTAAACTGAGTAAATCAGCACTCATAGGATTGGGTTTGTAAGGTTGGGTTTTTAGGTTAACCGACTACGTCGTTGCCCCGGAGTTTTTATCCCCATCCAGCCACCGGGACGCCTCTATAAGGCTGGAAGGGGAGGCGGAGTTTAAAGCATCGGGGATAATGTGCAAGATTTATTGCCCGCAGTGCCTGATGGCGGGAAGGTCGAATCCTGTGAAAATCCTCTCAACAGGGGCGTTGGCCGGGTTCATTGCCTAATGAAATATATAACAATCTTATTATCAGGTTGTTATAAGTAAAAATAGGGCCCTTTCCTGATTTTCCTCGCCTGAGAAGCCACAGGGAGGATTTCCAGCCATATCCGGCTTCAGGAAAAAGTGGCAACCCCGCAAGGACTCGAACCTTGAATAACAGAACCAAAATCTGTTGTGTTACCAATTACACCACGGGGTTATCGTGAATGGGCGGGCAAAGTAACGCCTTCCAGAAGGAGATCAAGAGCCGGATTGAAAGGAAATTGCTTAACCCTAGTCAAGCATCAAAAGCATGCCCACATTAAGCGTTGCGCATGATCAGCGAGGAACCCGACATCGCCACGGGAGGCCTAATATCCATCATGTCGAGCAGGGTCGGGGCAATATCGGCAAGGATCCCGTCGCGCAATTCCACCCGCGAGGAATCCTCGGCCACGTAGACAAGGTGCACCAGGTTGGTGGTATGAGCCGTGTGCGGTGAGCCATCCGCCTTGATCATCTGCTCACAATTTCCATGATCAGCGGTGATCAAGGCCCGGCCTCCCAGCCTGATGACCTCATCGACCACCCTCTCAAGGCAATGATCAATGGTGGCAACAGCCTTCCTGGCAGCCTCCACAACCCCGGTATGCCCGACCATGTCGGGATTGGCAAAGTTGAGAATGACCAAGTCATAATCCTTGAGCCGGCCAACAACCTCATCGGTAACCTGCGATGCGCTCATCTCAGGCTGCAGATCGTAGGTTGCCACCTTGGGTGATGGCACGATCACCCGGTCCTCCCCCTCAAAGGGCTGCTCCTCACCACCATTGAAGAAGTAGGTCACGTGCGGATATTTCTCTGTCTCGGCAATCCTCAGCTGCGTTTTGCCCGCACCGCTGACCACCGAACCCAGGACGTCATCGAGCTTCTCCGGGGCAAACACCACCGGGCAATCGTATTTCTCGTCATACTCGGTAAGCGTGTAGTAGGAGACCTGCGGCCGGCCGCCGCGCTCAAAGCCGTCAAAGTCCTCAAAGAGGAACGCCTCAGAGAGCTGGCGGGCACGATCAGCACGGAAATTAAACCAAAGCACCACATCACCATCTTGAATCCGGCGGGTTTCATTCTCTCCAAAGATCATCGCCGGCAGAAACTCATCGGTCTTATCAATCGCATATTTTGCCTTCACCGCCTCGGAAGGCAGCAGGTCACAGGCTTCACCGATCCCGTCCACTATTGCGTCCCAGCCGAGTTTGGTCCTCTCCCAGCGACGGTCACGATCCATGGCAAAATAACGCCCGACAACCGTGATAATCCTTGCCCCGACCCTGCCAAGCTCATCCTCACAGCGGGAAAGTGACTGATGGGCACCGGTGGGTGAAGTATCCCGGCCATCGGTAATGGCATGCACCTTGATATCACCCACCCCGGCAGCATGAGCTTCCCTGGCAAGGGCTATCAGGTGATCCTGGTGGCTGTGGACACCGCCGTCGGAAACCAATCCTACCAAATGCAGGGTCGACTGACCTGCCTTCGAGAACGCCTCTTGCAGGACGGGGTTGCCACCCAACTCCCCGCTTTCAATGGAACGGTTAATGCGAGAGAGGTCCTGGTAAACGATACGGCCTGCACCCAAGTTGAGGTGCCCGACCTCGGAATTGCCCATCTGTCCGTCAGGCAAGCCAACATCCGCTCCACTGGCACTGACGTGCGAAACCGGGTATTTATCATAGAGGTAATCATGGAACGGTGTGTCGGTGAGCAGGGTCGCGTCACCATTTTTGGCAGCCTGGGAACCCCCGTCCGGGTTGATGCCCCAACCATCACGAATCACAAGAATACAGGGTTTCTTAGCCATGGATTTGAATCTTGCCTGGATGCGTCATTTTCGAGTCCTTGTTCTATAGGTGGCAATGCCGGGGAAAGCATCCAGAAAAATCGGACCGTAGAAAAAAAACGGGGTGCGGTTTAACTCCCGGTCGCAGCCGCTAGAAATGAGCCCCTGAGGGGTGCTTCAATACGTGCCCTATAAGGTAAATGATGGGCACCAGTAGAGGCAGGGCGATAAGGAAGGCTGCCGGGACGGCAAACACATAGTGATACCATCGCACGACCCGTGCCCCTCGCTCCCGGGGAAGGCAATAGGCGGGCAGGTAAACCATCAGCCCGTAGATGAAGATCCAATGGGCAATGCCAAAGAAGGCACCCGCCGGGTTGATGATCGCCTCGCAGAGGGTTCCCGTGATTCCGAACAGGATAAAAACCGCAAACGGGGAGAAATCATAACGCGTCAGCAATACCGCCCACGCAATGAAAAGCGGGACAAACACGATGACACTGTGGAACAAAACCACATCAAGGTAATTGGTCGACGCTGTAAGGTATGCCTCTCCCTTCTCCACCCCAAGAAATGGTGCCAGGTTGGTCATCAGGACAGCAATGGCCTCTTCCACAAGGGCCAGCAGCGTGGCAAAGAGTGTAAACTTCACCCGCCAGTCAAGAGGCACATCCAGAATGAACTGCCGCACGCTGTCACGAAAGCAATGCATCAGTGTTCCGCCAAGCACGATCCATAATGCGATGAGACCGCACACCATCTTCACCGTTGCCACCTCAGGGGCACCTGTCTGTGATGCCACAAGGCAGAGGAAGCCGGTAGACAGGATGAGACCGGCGATCAGCAACTTGATGATGCGGGGCGCCAGGCTGGAACCGGCAGGCTCTGCTCTTGCTGATCTTTCTTCACTCACGGGTTTCTCCGACCTTTCACAATGTCGCTTAAATCAACCCTGTCGGCATTTTAATCCCGCCAACCGGGAACCTCTTCCCCGGAAAAGCGTTCCTCAAGCCAGGGATCAGCGGTATTGGAATAGCCCCGCTGCTCCCAGTAACCGGGCGCATCCTCGGCAAGAAAATCGATCTTCCTGATAAACTTGGCACTCTTCCACGCATAGAGCTGCGGGATAACCACCCGCACGGGTCCACCGTGTTGGACGCTCAACGGCTCACCGTCAAGGGAAGTGGCCAGCAGCGCATCCCCGGCAAAGAGAGCCGCAACAGGCAGGTTGGTGGTGTAATCATCATGGGAGGAAAACAGCACAAATCTGGCTTGATCCTTCGGCTTAACCAAGTCAAGGATCGCTGCCATCGGCACCCCGCCCCAACCGCAGTCGTATTTTGACCAGGTGGTCACACAGTGAAAGTCACTGGTTATCTCCACCTGTGGCAAGGCCATTAACCCCTCCCAGTCCATCACCAAGGGCTCCTCCACAAGGCCGCCGATCTCCAGCTGCCAATCCGGGGGAACCACCTCCGGGTGAATGCCGAGGTCAAGCACAGGCAGCTCCTTGACGGTGTGCTGGCCGGGTGGTAGCCGCCCCTCAACCCGCTCAGTCCGGGCCGGAACCGAGCGCATCTTTGCCGCCCACGCCTCCTTGCGCTCCAGATAAGTTCGAGCCATCTACTGCAGTTATTCCCCTCCGTGATTAACTCTCAATATTGCCTCCAGCGGACTGCTGGCCAACACAGCAGGGGCAGTTAGAAACCCAGTGACCGGGTGCAATCTCCTTGAGCCGGATATCCATTTCAATACTCTCCTTGTAACCCGGCGCACTGACCCGGTGCCCGAAGGCGCATCCCGGCGGCGGGTTGATGGGCGAGGGAACCTCCCCCTCCAGCGGCTCATGGTCCCGCCTCTGTGAGGGATCACTGACCGGTATGGCATTAATCAGCGCCTCGGTGTAGGCATGGTGCGGATCACGGTAAAGCTCATCGGCCCCGCTCATCTCGACAATCTTGCCCAGATACATGACCGCGATGCGGTCACTGACATGCTTCACCACCGCAAGGTCATGGGCAATGAAGAGATAGGAAAGCCCAAGCTCACGCTGCAGTTCCATCAGGAGGTTAAGCACCTGGCTCTGCACTGATACATCCAGTGCTGACACCGGTTCATCAAGCACAAGCAGGTCGGGATTCACCGCCAGTGCACGCGCAATACCAATCCGCTGCCGTTGCCCCCCGGAGAACTCAAAGGAATACTTCTGTGAGGCACTTCGCGGCAGGCCCACCCGATCAAGTAACTCCGCCACCCGTTCCCGGCGTTGCTGCCGGTCACCCATGCGCTGAATGACCATCGGCTCGGCTACCAGTTCCCCCACTGACATGCGTGCATCAAGTGATTCCGCCGGGTCCTGGAACACCATCTGGAAATCCTGCCTCAGGGGGCGCAGTGCGCGCTGTCCCATGTGGGTAATGTCATGACCCTTGAAGCTCACCGATCCTGCAGTGGGCTTAAGCAGGCGCACAATGGCCTTGCCCAGTGTCGACTTGCCGCATCCCGATTCCCCCACCAACCCAAGGGTTTCCCCCTTGCCAATGGAAAGACTAACACCATCCACTGCACGTACCGCCCCAACCTGACGTGAGAATAACCCGCCGCGCACCGGGAAATGCATCTTCAGTTCCTCTACCTCAAGCAAGCTCGACCCGTTTCCCGTAATGTTGTCTTCTTCACTCATCACTTACTTGGCACATTCCGGGCAGCGTTCCAGGAAATGTCCCGGGGAGACCTCCTCATAGGCGGGGCGAATTTCCGTGAGCGCACCTTCACGCTCCATCCTCTGGCAAAAACGGCACCCCTCGACAAAATCCTGGATGGCGGCCACCTGGCCGGGAATGGTCGGCAGTTCACTTTTACGCTCACTCTCAAGTCGGGGGATTGAAGCCAGAAGTCCCCTGGTATAGGCATGCCGTGGATTTGCGAAAAGCTCTTCAGCCGCGGCACGTTCCACGATTCTTCCGGCATACATCACCACCACCTCATCACACTGCTCGGCAATCACGCCGAGGTCATGGGTGATGAGCATGACCGCCATGCCAAGCTCATCCTGCATCCTTGAGATCAGGTTGAGAATCTGTGCCTGCACGGTCACATCAAGGGCAGTGGTCGGCTCATCGGCAATCAGCAGGTCCGGTTCACAGCACAGTGCGATGGCAATCATGACACGCTGGCGCATGCCACCGGAAAGCTGATGAGGATACTCAATGACCCTGCGCTCAGGTGCAGGAATGCCAACAAGCTCGAGAAGCTCAACGGCCTTCTGCAACGCCTGCCTTGATTCCATCTCATGATGCAGCTTAAGCGCCTCGGTAATCTGCCTGCCAATACGGTGCACCGGGTTGAGCGCAGTCATCGGTTCCTGGAAAATGACACCGATCTCATTACCACGAAGCCCCTGCATCCTCTCCTTGTCGGCACCAACCAGCTCATCCCCGTTGAAGCAGATACTGCCATCAAGAATTTGCCCTGAAGGCTTGGGAAGAAGGTCTACGATTGACATTGCCGTTACCGTCTTGCCGCACCCGGACTCACCCACCACCCCCAGTGTCCTTCCCTTTTCAAGTTCAAAGGATATCCCGTCAACCGCCCGAACCTGCCCCTTATCGGTATCAAAGGCACTCACCAAATCGCGCACCCTCAAAAGCTCGCCCTTCTCTGGCTCAGGCTCACCATGGTTCCGGCCCTCAGCCACCTTGTCTGGATCCTCGTTCCTCATCACTTCACACGATACTGGTCATAAACCCGGTCCACCTCAGGATACGCTTCATTGCGTCCCTGTGCCCGCAGGGTCTTTTCTTTCTCCTCCACATCAATCCAGTAAACATAACTCTCCTGGGCTTCCCGGGTCATCTTCACGTTGAAGTCATCCGGCCACTGCATCCAGCGCCAGTGCCCGAGGCGGTAAGACTCCCTCTTGTAGCCGGGAATCCAGAATGCGGTGTCATGCAGGATTTGTTCCAGTCCCCATGACATTTCCCGGATCTCCTCCTCCGAGGTCGCAAAGCGAATACCCTGCGCCAAGGGATCCGCAGCCGGGTTCGCATAGACCGAAATGTTGTTGGTCATTACCCTAGGAGTTTTTGTCCCCGGGTCATACGCATTGGAGGAGTGGACTCCCTCGAAATAACGGGGGAAGGGCGGCTGCGTACCCCAGCCCCAGAAGGTCAGGTCATGCTTCTTCTGCATCACTTTCTCATAACTCGCCGTGCCGTCCATGCCTTCCAGCCGGTATTCCAGTCCGGCCTTGAGAGCCTCTTCCTTGAGCCGTTGCAGCATCTTGCCAACCACCGGACTCGCCGTGTGGGTAATTGAGAAACTGAGCCTTTCCCCCCGGGCATTCTGCAGCACTCCATCATTTCCCTGTTTGGTAAAGCCTGCCTTGGCAAATGCCTCCCGCGCCTTCTCGGGTGAATACTCCCTGGCCTTTATCCCGGAATTACTGAACTTGCCATAGCCCTCGTTATAGATATTGAGCCGACCCGCATCACCCCGAAGGTCAATATCGATCACCTTCTGCCAATTGGTGGCATGCTGCAGGCCCATCCGCACATTCACATCCTCAAGAAATGCCCGGGAATGGTTAATATAAAGGCCCCGCGGGACCCGAGGGTAAACATTGTAGAAGGTCTTCTTCTCAATATACCCATTGAATACTGCCGGGATCTCCATCTGCTCATACCATCGCTTGGGAAGGCCAAGCCCGAACATGTCAATCTCGCCCTTCTTGAACAGCTCGAAAACCTTCTCATCGCTTCGGACCAGGCTGTACTTGATGCGGTCCACATTAAAGCGATGACGATTGTACCTGGTGTCCAAAGCCCACCAGTCTTCCACCCGGGAAAGGGTGATACTCCTTCCCTTGACCACGTCTTCATTTTTGATTTCGTAAGCTCCAGTGGTGGGACGCACCCTCCAGTTGTAGCGATCCTCGAAGTCCGGGCCGAACTCCCGGTAGAACACCCGCGAATAGGGTGTCAGGCTGGCATAATACTCAGGCTTGGGCTTCTTATTGGCCAGCCTTACCGAGAGGTGCTTATCATCATAGCGTGTAATATTCTCGAACATGGTCCCGTAATACTCCCGATACCAGGGACCGGTGATATACTCAGAGAGGCACACGTGGAAAGTCATGAAAAAATCCTCCACCGTGACCGGGTTGCCATCTGACCATCTCGCTTCCTTGTTGATCCGGAAATACACCGTCCTGCCGTCTTCTCCAACCGCCCAGCGATCCGCCAGTCCCGGAATGGTTTCCATGGTGTTGGGGTGCAGGGAGACCAGGGCCATCTCAATGTAATCCCAGTGCTCCGAGCGGAACCCGTTGTTCGCATTTTTCCCGATCGAGCGAATGGTCGGCGGAAAGGCCAGGCTTGGCAGGTAGGTGTTGAATGTGCCCCCTTTTTGGGCACGCGGTGAACCAAGTTCCGGCTGGTCCATTCCATCTTCCCAGGAAAGATCATTTGGAAGATCATTCATGGTAGCAACTTTAAAGAACTCCGGGTAACCGAGGCGGCGGTTGGTATTGGCCAGATCTTCCTCAAGCTTGGCCTGGTCTTCCTCTTTTTCAGGTTTATCGGCAATTTGCTTGCTTAGCTCCTCCTTCTTCGCTTGCAACTCACCCAACACCTTATCGTTGTGGGTTTTCCTGAATCCTGTCACTTCCTCCTGATTATCGTAGTCGGCATATTCTTTCCCGGTGTCACAACCGTGAAGGAGCACTAACAGTAACAGGGAAAAAATACGCACCACTTTCATCATTAACGGTAAGTCGTGAACTTCTTTGGATCGAACGCTTCCCGCACAGCCTCACCCACAAAAGTCACAAGGAGGAGCACCGTCACCATTCCCGCGAAGACGGAAGCCACAATCCACGGGTAATCAAGGTTCGTAACGCCATCCTGCAGGATACGCCCCCAGCTCGGGTAAGTATCCGGGAGACCAAACCCGATAAAATCAAGCGCAGTCAGTGCGGTGATTACTCCAACCACGCTGAAGGGAAGCAGGGTCACCACAATGGAGATGGCATTGGGAAGAACGTGCCGGAAAATCACCCGCATGGGGCCAGCACCCAGCACCCTTGCCGCCGCCACGTAGTCCCTGGCCTTTTCGCGGTAAGCCGCCGTCCTCATGTAATAGGTAATGCCAATCCAGGAAAAGATGCATAACACCAGCAGGATCGTTACCAGGGTCACATCCTCACGCCCGAGGCGATCGGCGATAATGATAACCACGTAGAGGAAGGGCACATTGGCAAGGATTTCAATCAAGCGCTGTACGACAATATCAAAGGTTCCTCCCAAATAGCCCATCAGGCTTCCCAGTGTGATGCCGATCACATAAGTTACGAACAGGTAAATTATGGCTGCCTGGAAGACCAATTGCAGGCCTCCGTATATCTGCGCGAGCACATCCCACCCCCGCGAATCCGTGCCGAGATAATGGCGGGTCTTAAAGCTGGGCGGCAATGGCGGATAACGCACTGCCTGCAACCCGGTGGTCTTCTCCTTCTCCGCGGTCAGGACCAATTCCGCCCCCATCACCGGATCAGCACTGCGCACGCCATCCCTCCATTCATAGTGCCCGACCATGTCACCTGTTGACCGGGAATAATACTCCTCCCGTCCTTGCCGGACCCCCTTCCGGAAGCGCACCATGGAATGCCGCTTATCCTGATCATCCGCATAATAGCGGTAACCCAGGCCAGAGTAAGGTTCCTGTTCACCCTCCCGGTAAAACAACCCGTCGCGCTCTGCCAATTCCTCTTTTATCGGATCCGCGGAATCGAAGGTGGCATCGAAGGGGACCAGTGGCAGCAGGACCCAGTTCCCTTTATCCTCCTGCTCAAAATCAGCCTTGAGTTGCCGGTAGTCGGCCTCGCTCTCACCCTCCTGGCCGAAGACCTCGGCCTTGTAGTTTTTCTGCACAAAAGCCGGGCTGTAGAGCTCGCCATCATACTTCACCAGGAGAGCTTTCTTCCCCACCAGCGCATGATCCAGAAGGGTGAGAAAGAGAAGCCCTGCGAGAATCCAGAGGGAAACATAGCCGCGGGTAATGGACTTGAAACGCTTCAGTTTGCGCACCGTCTGGGGATTCCATTTCACCTCTCGGGACTTTCTCAATACACAAAGCAAACCTGTACCCAAAAGAAGAGAGCACAGGATGTAACCAATAATTTGATCCTGAGATTTCTTCCAAAAAGATGCCGATGCCAATTCCTTATCCTTGGATTCAAAGGAGAAAAACCAATCCAGAGTGGGCAAAGCTAAACCAGAATGGTAAGCAACCACCGCGCCACAACTGATTAAAATCAGAACAATACCTGTGATACGATATACCATTTATCTGAAACGAATCCTTGGATCCACGAGAGCCACGCAAAGGTCGGAAATAACGTTGCCCAGGAGCATCAATGTTGCTGATATGGTAAGCACTCCCAACACAACGGGTTCATCCTTTTCCAGGATGGCATTATACTGCAACAGGCCAAAGCCATTGATATCAAAGATTCCCTCAATAAGGAAACTCCCGCCCACGATCAGGGTAATATTCTGCCCCACCGTGGTGGCAATCGGGATGATGGAATTGCGAAAGGCATGCTTGAAAACTGCTGAAGAGTAAGAAACCCCCTTGGCGGTTGCAGTCCGCACGTAATCCGCTGCCAGGTTGTCCATCAGGTTGTTCTTCATCATGAAGGTCATGAAGGCAAAGCTGCCGACCAGGTAACAGGCCAGGGGCATGACGGCATGATGAAAAAGGTCGATGATCTTCGCCCAGGGCGTGAGTTCACTGAAATCCTCAGAAACAAATCCCGAGAGAGGAAACAAATCCAGGCGGGCTCCGAGGAAAACCAGAAGGAATGAACCGAGCACATAGCCGGGTATCGCGTATCCGGAAAAAACAGCAATGGAGGACACGTTGTCCAGCCAGGTGCGGTGCTTGATTGCCTTTACAATTCCCAGCGGAATGCAAATCCCGTAGATCAGGATCATGGAGATCAATCCGTAGAAGAGAGAAATGGGAATCCGGTCCTTTACCAATCCGATCACCGGATCCTGATACTTGTCGGACTTGCCAAGACTTCCCTGAAGCAGTCCATCACGTTTTGCCTGGTAAAGCACCGCACGCTCCTGAAGTTTCTGGGACTTGGATAGTTCCAACCCTCCGGAATTTCTTTTCCACCTCTCTTCCAGCTCAGCAACTCCAACAAGCCGGGCTTGCCACCCATATTCATCAATTCGCTGTTCTAGGATTTGCTTCTTTTTATCGGGCAAGTCCTCCGGGATCTCTATTTTTACATTCCCCTCATGATGCGTGATAAAGTTCACGTTCCAGCTTATAGGGTTCACGGTCACTTTCGTGCCCGGAATCTGGACTGAAAAAAATGGCACTGGCGCCTTCTCCTGATACTTGATGAGGTTCACGCTCATGTTCGTGCCCGGAACCTGGACTGAAACCTTCTCTTCCCCCTCCTTGAAACTACGGGCTACCCTTTGAGTGTCCCGTGGCAAGACTCCCAGCCACTCCAGGTAGGATTGCCAAACCCCTTTTTCACGCCGGTGCCTCTCCTCGATCTCAAAGAGTTGTTCCGGCGTAATCGCCACCCCTTCCGACTCCCGCATTCCCGAGACCCCGCCCTGCTCGCCGGCAGCTGCCCCCATCATCTGCTGCAGGTCCCGCTGGACAGGCCCGCCCGGCGCAAGCCTTATCAACATAAAGACCAGCAGGGTAATTCCGAGCAGGGTCAGCGGAACAAGTAAAAGTCGCCTGATGAAATAGTCACGCATCCTTTAATAGAAGGTGGAAAACATCCTAGTGGTGCCGCCAAGGCGATCAACCTATTTATTTTCTGTGAATATCTTTTTAACAGAATGAAGAAATCCGCGTGACCTGCCGTCAAACCCGGTTCAAAGTTCCCGACAATGCGCATCATCAAGATCCTTTGCCTGCTGGCAGCCGCCCTTTTCACAGGTGCGTGCAAGGAGGGCGAGACCGCGGTTGACCGTGCCACCCGGGATGGCATCCTGATCATGGGCAACACCTCGGAGCCAAAGGGTCTGGATCCGCACATTGTTAGCGGGGTGCTGGAGAGCAACATCATCAGTGCGCTTTTCGAGGGACTGGTGGTCGCCCACCCCTCAAAGGACGGCGTGGCACTGCCGGGAATGGCAGAAAAGTGGTATCCTACTGACCCAAAAAAACCCGATGAGTGGGTGTTTGAATTGCGCAAGGATGCCACATGGTCAGACGGCACACCGCTGACTGCAGAGGATTTCCTGTTTTCCTTCCGGCGCATCCTCAGCCCGTCACTGGCCTCGGACTACTCCTTCATGCTCTACTACATCAGGGACGCGGAGCCCTACCACAAGTCGCAGCGCTCCTACCTCACCTGCCGTAATGATGAATCATTCCCCGTGGAATGGGACACGCTGAAAAAAGTCGACTTCGGCCCGAATGAAAAGGGGGAAACCGACTTCAACAAGAAAGGGCTCGACCACCTCAAGGCGGAACAACTCAGGGAACTGCAATTCTTCCCGTTGCTTTTCCAATGGCCTGAGGAAGTGAGCCCGGAAGTGCGTGAGATCCTGCTGGAAAAGAACCTGGAATTTGCAAAAAGCGGAAAAGACCTCTGGGAGTTGATTGATTTCGGCGCCACGGCACCTGATCCCCACACCTTGAGGGTGAAACTCAATTCCCCTATCGCCTTTCTTCCGGAAATCACCAAGCACTACACCTGGTTTCCGGTGCCCAAGCACAGTATCCTTGAGCACGGCAGGATCGGGGACCGCTTTACCGACTGGACCAAGCCCGAGAACATCATCAGTAACGGTGCCTTTATCCTGACCTCCTGGAAATTCAATGATCATATCCAGGTTGAGCGCAATCCTCTCTACTGGGACAGTTCCAATGTTGGTATCAACGGCATCCGCTACCTGCCAATCTCAAACCTCTACACCGAGGATCGAATGTATTTTGACGGGCAGATGCACATCACCTACACACTGGCTCCTGAGTTGATTGAGTATGCCCGTGAACGCTATCCGGATCAGGTCCGCAACGAGCTCTACCTTGGCACCTACTTTATCCGCGCCAATGTCACCCGCGAGCCCTTCACCGACCCGCGTGTGCGCATGGCCTTCTCCAAGGCCATCGACCAGCAGTCCATGATCACCAATGTGCTCAAGGGAGGCCAGAAACCGGCAGGTGGACTGGTGCCGCCCTTTGGCGATTACCGGCCCGCCAAGACAATCGGATTCGACCCGGAGGGAGCCCGCAAGTTGCTCGCCGAGGCCGGCTATCCCGGTGGCAAGGGAATCCCGGAAATTGAATTCCTCACCACCGACAAGGAAACCTCCAAGGCCAATGCCGAGGCATTGCAGGCCATGTGGAAGGATAACCTCGGGGTGAGCATCAGGATCAGGCAAATGGAATGGACCTCCTACATCACCACCATGTTCGAGAAGGATTACGGCCTGGCGGCGGGGGGCTGGATCGGTGACTACATGGACCCGCTGACATTCCTCGACATGTGGATGAAAGACGGCGGCAACAACCGCACCGGCTGGCATAATGAGGAGTTTGAGGCCCTGCTGAAAAAGGCCGGCAACACCGGCGACCCGCAGGCACGCTACCGGGTGTTGGAGGAAGCCGAGGCAATATTTCTCTCCGAGACACCCATCCTTCCCCTCTACTGGTATACACGCAACTACCTCATCCACCCCGACGTCAAGGGCTGGGATCCGCTGATCCTGGACAACCATCCCTACAAGTTCCTCCGGCTTGAACGAAACCCGGATCTCCCACAGAACCCCGCTCGCTGATGCTCCGTTTTATTGCCAGCCGACTCCTGCAGGGCCTGTTTGTCCTTTTCGCCCTCTATACGATCACGTTCTTCCTGGCCAAGGCCATGCCGGGTGAACCCTTCACCACGGAGAAAAACCTCTCCGAGGAATCCAAGGCCTACCAGCGGGCCCTTTACGGCCTGGATAAACCGCTTCTTCACCAGTATTTAATCTACCCGAAAAACATCATTACCGAGGGCTCATTGGCAGTCTCCACCAGCAAGGGCCGACCGGTTAAGGACATCATCTCCCAGTCCTTCAAGGTGTCAGTGATCCTCGGCCTGAGTGCCCTTGGCATCGCCATCTGTATAGGGGTTCCTATCGGAGTCATCTCCGCAGTACGCAGGAACAGCTGGGTGGACTGGGGCACCATGGCCATTGCCATGATCGGCATCTGTGTGCCGGCGTTCACCATTGGCCCGCTGTTGCAGATTTTCATTGCCGCCAATCTCCCGGGCATCAAGGTTGCCGGCTGGGGCGACCCGCAGGACATCCTGCTGCCAGCCATTACCCTGGGACTTTCAACGGCAGCCTACCTGGCCCGCCTTACCCGGGGCGGAATGCTCGAGATCCTCTCCCAGGATTTTATCCGCACCGCACACGCCAAGGGAATTCCCGCCAGCAAGGTCATCACGCGCCATGCCCTGCGGGGAGGAATCCTTCCCTCCGTCGCCTTTATCGGCCCGGCCTTTGCAGCACTAATCAGCGGATCATTCATCGTCGAGACGATCTTCCAGGTGCCGGGTATGGGGCAGCATTTTGTCAATGCCGTCATATCTCGGGATGAGTTCCTGCTCCTGGGTGTGGCCCTCTTCTTCGGTTTCCTGATAGTGATCATGAACCTGGCCGCCGATATCCTCACCGGAATCCTGGATCCGCGGGTGCGTATTACCGGCAGCTCCCCAAAATAAAAGAATGAATTCAAGCACCCAGGACACCAAAAGCGCTGAAGGGCAACACGACTACTCGTTGTTGCAGGCGGAGCGCGGTTCCTCACTGTGGCGCGATGCCTGGTTGCGCATGGGCAAGAACAAGGTCGCCATTGTCAGCCTGATTGTCTTCATCATCACCTGCCTGCTCTGCTTCGGATTCGCATGGTTCTGCAAGGATCCCATCCAGCAGAATCTCGCCAATAAGTTTGCTGCACCTTCCGGCGAACACTGGCTGGGAACCGATGCCATGGGGCGGGACCTGTTCTCACGCATCCTCTATGGCGGACAGGTGTCCATCCTTGTCGGTCTCGTCGCAACCTTTGTCGCCGTGACCATTGGTGTCACCTATGGTGCCATCTCCGGATTCTATGGCGGTCGCATCGATGCCATCATGATGCGCACCGTGGATACACTGCTATCCATCCCCTTCCTGATGGTGGTTATCGTCCTGCAGGCCGTGCTCTCGGAGTGGTCGACGACCACCTCGAAATGGATTGTCGAAAACTGGGGATGGAACAAGGAGTTTACCAACAGGGCGACCAATGTCCTGCCGCTTTTCTTCGCCCTGGGCCTTTTCGGCTGGCTGACGCTTGCCCGGATTGTGCGCGCCCAGGTCTTAAGCCTCAAGGAAAGGGAATTTGTCGAGGCCGCCACCTCCCTCGGCCTGTCCAGACTGCGCGTGCTCTTCCGGCACATCATTCCCAACACCCTCGGCCCGACCGTGGTGTATGCCACTCTCACCGTACCCGGTTTCATCATGTATGAGGCAACGCTTTCCTACCTTGGACTCGGCGTGGAATCACCCAACAGTTCCTGGGGAATCCTCATCAAGGAGGGAGCCAATTACCTGGAAACAAACCCGCAACTGCTGATCCTTCCCGGCATCCTCTTCTCGCTGACCCTTTTCGCACTGAACTTCCTGGGCGACGGCCTGCGTGACGCGCTTGATGTGCGGGCCTCCAAGGACTAGGAAAAACCTCCCCACCCGATTGCCATGCCTCTGCTCGAAGTCACTGACCTGAAGACCCACTTCCACACGCGTAATGGCATTGTGCGGGCGGTTGACGGCGTCTCCTTTTCCCTGGAAAAGGGGCAGACGGTTGGAATCGTCGGAGAATCCGGTTCCGGTAAATCGGTAACCTGTTACTCCATGCTTGGCCTGATTCCCATGCCCCCGGGAAAAATCGAAGGGGGTAGTGCCATATTTGATTCCATCAACCTGCTCAACTGCGGGGAAAAGAAACTACGCCAGATCCGCGGCAAGCGGATCAGCATGATTTTCCAGGACCCGATGACCTCACTCAATCCCTACCTGCGTATCGCAACGCAGATTACTGAACCCCTGCACCTGCACATGGGAATGAGTAAGAACCGGGCACTCAAGGAGGCCATCAGGGCACTTGATGAAGTCGGTATTCCCGAACCTGAAACTCGCATCCAGATGTATCCGCACGAATTCTCGGGAGGCATGCGCCAGAGGGTGATGATTGCCATGGCCCTGATCACAAAACCTGAGATCCTCATTGCCGATGAACCCACCACGGCACTGGATGTCACCGTGCAGAAGCAGATCCTCGACCTCATCAAGGAGCGCCAGCGGGAGCTTGGCACCGCGGTAGTCTTCATCACCCACGACCTGGCGGTGATTTCCGAGGTGTGTGATGAAATCAACGTCATGTATGCCGGAAACATCGTGGAACGTGCCGAAACCGGGCAGCTCTTCAAAAACCCGCGCCACGCCTACACTCGTGCGTTGCTGAAATCAATCCCGGCCATGCACGCCAAGGGTGATGAACTCTACACAATACCCGGTTTGCCTCCGGATGTCTCACAACCCATTAACGGTTGCGCATTCCGCCCGCGCAACGAACTGGGTGAGCGCAACAAATGCTTAACGGATCAACGTCCGAAACTCAAAGATACAGGAGCTGATCACTGGGTGCAGGACTGCCCCGGCTGCCTCGCCTAATACCTTAAAGAGCATGTCCTACCTTCAGCTTATCGACCTAAAGACCCATTTTCCGGTCAAGAACTCTGAGCCTATCAGGGCAGTTGACGGTGTCAGCCTGGAGATCCAGAAGGGCGAGATCCTCGGCCTGGTGGGTGAATCCGGATGCGGCAAGTCCACGCTGTCGCGCACCGTCATGCAGCTGATTGCCCCGACCGGTGGCAGGGTCATCCTCAACGGCGAGGAACTGACCTCATTCAATCCCTCCGAAGTGCGCCGCCGCCGGCTGGACTTCCAGATGATCTTCCAGGATCCCTACGCCTCGCTGAACCCGCGCATGACTGTATTCTCAACGCTTGCCGAGGCATTGCGCACCCGACAACCGGAACTCAAAGGCACGGAACTCAACCAGGCCATTGCAGAGTTGATGGAACGTGTCGGCCTCGACTGGCGCTACATACGCAATTACCCGCATGAGTTCTCCGGCGGGCAGCGGCAACGCATCGCCATTGCCCGGGCACTGGCCCCGCAACCCAAGCTTGTCATTGCTGATGAACCGGTATCAGCACTCGATGTCTCCATCCAGTCACAGATCCTCAACCTCCTCAAGGGACTGGTCGCCGACCTGAACCTGACCATGATCTTTATCTCACATGACCTCAGTGTCGTGCGTTACATTGCTGACCGTATCGCCGTGATGCATTTCGGGAAAATTGTTGAGCTCGGAGAAAGTGAACAACTCATGGAAAATCCCAGCCACGATTACACCAAGGAACTGCTTGCCGCCATCCCCAGAATCCGCGACAGGGCCTGACCATGAGGCATTCATCAATTCTCCTGCCGGCACTCACCGCACTGATTCTTTCCTGCAGCATCTCCCCGGTGCATGCAGCAGGACCTGAAAGTAATGAGAAACTGGCCCATGAACTGAAGCAAGTCTTCGGGAAATGGTCTCAGGCAATGAAGGAAAAGGACCGCACCCTCTGGGAGCAGACAACGGCCAGGTATCGTCAGATCGGTATCCGCAACATGATTGTCTCGCAGAAAAAAAACTGGCCCGGGGCTCTTTTTGAAAGCCCGGTCAGCCCACCCGATGTCAGCGACATGCAGCTTGCCAGGACAATGGTCAAGGGCGTGACTGCCCAGCTTGTCTATTTCGGCAGGCCTGATTTCGGGGTTGAGGAAGACACCGAAGTTCCTGACGGCCTGCTCTTCCTGATGTTTATAAAGGAAAAGGGTGGATGGAAATTCAGCACCTCGCGCTTCATGAGCCTGAATGGAGCCGGGGAAATAGCGGCAGCGGCGCAAAAGGGTGACTACACATTCCTGGATACCGCGCAGTTTGCCCCGCCCGGAAGGGTCCCTCCACTGCCCAGGCTTTGCCCGAGGCCGGAAATTGTCGGGTATATCGAGATTGTTTCCATCGGCTACCAAACACATGCAAATATTGCTGACCGCTCACAGCACACAGTCATAGACAATGTTCACAAGGCGTTGATTATCGGCGGACTCAAGGCCGGCATTAACCAGGTCTTTGTCGAGGCAAAGCCGTTACCCGTGCAGCAGCTTGAGCCGGGCCAAAAGCCAAGAAAGCAACACTTCGAGTTCAGCATCTACCGGCAAAGCTCGCAACCTGACCAGCCATTAAAGCGCATCTACCACTCGGGGGAAAACACCGAGCCCGGCCGGTTCAAGGTTATTGTCCGCGGAGACAGCTAACCAGAAGCCTTCTCAGGGGTTCACCAGTTTCTTCAGGGCACCGGACAGGGCCTTCACCACGCGGGTATAACGGGTAAAGTCAATCTTGTCCGGGGTATCGGAAAGCTTGTGATAATGAGGGTAACGGTAAGTGGCGGTGTCGGTAACCATGAGTGCCTGGTACCCATTCTGCCAGAATGACCAGTGGTCTGACCAGCCGATGCCCGGAAGTTCATCCGGCAGAGCCGCCTTCTGGACCGGGAAATCTGATATGCTGCGGAAGTTCCCGTAAAACTCCTCCACAAGGGGCTTGGAGCTCTCATCTCCGACAATGCCGACAAAGTTCCCCGTATCCGGATAAAACTTTCGCAACCCGGGCGGGAACCGCTGGCTGTTTTTTTCATCCGAATAATACCCGAGGGATTCCAGGCTGATCATGCCGACTATTTTCTCCCCCTTCTCCCTGCAGGCACGCGCATATACCAGGCTTCCCATCGATTCCGTTTGGAAATAGGGCGGTTCCTCATTGGCAAAGGCGACAAAGCGCAATGTCCGGGCATTCTCAAGCCCCGTGAAGGCCTGGGCCAGAGCCAGCATTGCAGCCACGCCGGTGGCATTGTCATTTGCCCCCGGGGAGCCAGCCACCGAGTCATAATGGGCTCCAACAACCACAACCTCTGCCGCCCTCGTTGTCCCCGGCAGCTGCGCCTCAACATTGCGATACTCGATGCCGTCCACCTCAAAAAACCTGACCTCGGGACGGTAGCCCATGTTTTCCTCACTCAGCTCGGATTCAATCCACTTGGCACAAATCCGGGACTTGGTCACATCGCTGCCTGGCCGTGGACCAATATCCATGGAGAGTCGCTCAACCCAGCGACGCAGGTCTTCCTCATTGACGGGGGCACGCAGGAAATCCTCGGCCCGGTTTCCCTGGTCATCACCGGCTTCGGGAACCCCGTCGAAAAAAAACAGTGAAATGATGCCAATCACAATCATTCCTGCCGGAACCCCGACCAAAACTCCCTTTATCAAGGTGGGCTGATTCATGCCTTTAAAGGAAAGTTTCCCCGTTTAAACAAACTCCTCCAGGGTTGCAGCGGCAGCAAGGTCATAAGCCCCGGGCTCAGCGAGGGGTGCTGTCACTTGCTCCAGTTCAGCGGTAAGCGCATCACGATCTTGCTCGGACTGACTCAAGCGAAGCAACTCGGCGGCCACCGTTGTCGCATCGGCATCCCCCTGCAGGAACTCACGCACCACTTCACGGCCGGCAAGCAGATTTGCCATTCCCAGATAGTCCACCGCCATCAAGGCACGTGCCAGGTAATAAGTCGGCCAGGCCACCCGGTAGACAATACAGTAGGGCAAGCCCAGGAAGGCTGCCTCCAGCGTCGCTGTGCCGGAAGCCACGGCCGCGCAACAGGCAGATGCCATCAGATCATGGGCATTGCCGACACCAACAGTGCAATCCAGTCCGCGTTGCGATGCCATCACCTGCATTTGCTCTGCCAGTTCATGCCCGGCCGCGGCAGATGCAAAACGAAGCCCGGGCTCAATCTTTCCCATCTCAACGGCAGCATCAAGCATCACCGGGAAAATCTTCTCCACCTCCCTTTGTCTGCTTCCCGGCAGCAGTGCGACCAGTTGCTCATCACGCTGATCCCGGCCGCGCAGCCCGGAAAGCTGCCCGGCAATCGGATGCCCGACAAAACGCGCGTCGAGCCCGGAACCACGGTAAAGGTCAACCTCAAAGGGAAACAGGCAAAGCATGCGGTCGAGGATTTTCGCCATGCGTGAGATTCTCCCGCGTTTCCACGCCCAGACCTGCGGGCTGATATACTGGACGATCTTGACCTCTATGCCACGCTTCCTCACCTCAGCAGCAAGGCGCAGGTTAAAGCCGGGATAATCCACGAGCACCAGTATATCAGGTGCAAAATCCTCCAGCGCCTGGACTGCCTGCTCAAACTCGCCCCTGAAATAACCGTATTTCTTGATTACCTCCCAGAAACCCACCACTGCCGCCTCCGCAGTCCAGTTGCGAACCTCACCGGAAATCCCGTTCATCGCGGGACCACCGAGCCCGGCAAAAGTGAGCTCCGGGTCACTGGCCAGCATGGCAGACATCAGTCCTGCGCCATGGGCGTCCCCACTGGCCTCACCGGCGACGATGTAGATTTTCTGCGCCATCAACCCGGTAAAACCGCCGGCTTACCCCCGGACTCGATCAATTGCGTGATATCAATGGCCAGTTCCAGTGCCGCGGTGGCTTCCCTTCCGGAAACCGCGGGCTGACGCCCGGCGATGGCGCAATCAATGAACGCCTCCAGCTCGTTCTTCAGGGGCTCTTCCTTCTCGACGGATACGGGCTGTTTTTTGATCTCCATGCCCTCTCTCCAATACAGCTCCCCTGCCTGCTGCTGGTAATCCAGCGACAGGTAACTATCTCCCTGGAAAACACGCAGCTTGCGCATCTTTTCCGGTGAAATCCGGCTCGCGGTGATATTCGCCACGCAGCCCGACTTGAACCGGATCCTGGCATTGGCAATATCCTCCCTAGCTGTCAGGACCGGGACACCCACTGCATCAATATGCTCCACTTCCGACTTCACCAGGTGCAGTACAATCTCAAGGTCATGAATCATGAGGTCCAGGACAACCCCGATATCCATTGAACGGTTCGGGAAGGGTGAAAGCCGGTGCACCTCAATAAACCTCGGATCCGTCAGGCGCTGCTCAATTTCTGCAAGCACAGGATTAAACCGCTCTATGTGGCCAACCTGCAGGATGCAGTTGTTTTCCGCCGCCTTGCTGACCAGCGCCTTGGCATCCTCAGCACTGTCAGCAATGGGCTTCTCGATCAACACGTGCTTACCCGCTTCCAGGAGCGCTTCTCCCACCATCCGGTGCGTGTTGGTAGGCGTTGCAATCGATGCCGCATCAACCATTTGGCATAATTCCTCCAGGCTCTCCACCACATGCCCCCCATACTGGCTACTGATTTCCCTCGCTGCTTCAGCATCACTGTCAAATATCGCGGAAAGTTCCGCTGCATGGCTTTCGGAATAAATACGGGCATGGTTCCTGCCAATGGCACCCACGCCAACAACGCCGACTTTCATTTTATCCATAAAATCTAATCCTGTGATAATAGCACCTGGTCAATGCGCGTATACCGTCACTTTTAATTCATTGGCAAGGGCCTCGATTTGCTCCTTGTCCAGCAACAGTGTTGAACCGGACTCGACCACGACAGCCTTGACCCCCGCCTCCGCAGCAACCCTGATCGTTTCCGGTCCAATACAGGGAACATCAAATCGCAGGTCCTGGTCAGGCTTGGAAACCTTAACCACTACCGCCTTGCCATGCCCGAGTGCACCACCTCTCCTGATGGCCTCATTGGTTCCCTCGAAAGCCTCAACGGCCAGGACAGTACCCCGGCGCACCACGACGGTCTGTCCGACATCAAGGCGACTGGTCTCCTTGGCAATACCGAAGCCAAAAGCTGCCTCGCCCTCCAGCCTCTTGTCCGGGCCGGGACCGCATACATGACCGGGCCCGGGAAGCAGGTGCTCAAGGTAGGTCGTGGCAGCAATCAGCTCGATGCCGTCCTTGGCCAGTTCATCGGCAATGCCCGAGAAAATGGACTCCGCATTGCGTTCCTTGAGTCGGCCGAGCAGGACAAGGGTGCGCATGTCCGGGCGCAGGTCGAAAAGGTTCTTGGGAGCAATCTGGCCGACCATCACGGCACGACGTATCCCCTCGCGGGTGAAAAACTTGATCATCTTCGACAACTGGCCGACCCGCATCCAGCTCACCGAGTCAACCAGGTCCTCAATCCCGGGGTCGGTTTCATCATGGAAAGTGGCGGCAACAAGGCGCCCAACCCCTGCTGCCCTGGCTGCACGCGCAAAAATCGCGGGATAAATACCGTTGCCGGCAATCATCCCAATGGCTTCATTATCACTCATCCTTGCCCAAAAAGCGTCATAAGGGGACAATGTCCAACTCAAAAAAGATTCACAAACCGTCAACGCGTCCTACAATTAGCCCCGTGAGTACCAGTTATAAGGTTTTTGCCCGAAAATACCGCCCCCTGACTTTTAACCATGTTTTGGGCCAGGATCACGTTGTGCAGACCCTGCGTAATGCCATTGAAGGGGACCGGCTTGCCCATGCCTACCTCTTTGTGGGGCCCCGCGGTACAGGAAAAACCTCCATTGCGCGTATTCTGGCAAAGGCCCTTAACTGCCCGGGCGGACCGAAAGCAGACTTTGATCCAGATGAGGAAATCTGCCAGGAAATCGCCGACGGCAGATGCCTCGACGTCCTGGAGATTGACGGGGCAAGCAATAACGGTGTTGAGCAGGTGCGCGAACTGCGGGACAACGTGAAATTTGCCCCCTCACGCGGGCGTTACAAGATTTACTACATTGATGAGGTGCACATGCTCTCCAGTGCGGCCTTCAATGCCCTGCTCAAGACCCTCGAGGAACCCCCCGACCACGTGAAGTTTATCTTCGCGACCACGGAGTCGGAGAAGATCCTGCCGACAATCATTTCCCGCTGCCAGCGTTTTGACCTGCGCCGCATCCCGACACGCACCATAAGTGACCACCTCAGCCACATTGCCGATCAGGAAAACATCACCCTTGATCCACTGGCTGCAACAGCCATTGCAAAGGGGGCGGAAGGCGGAATGCGCGATGCCCAATCCATGCTCGACCAGCTGGTCGCCTTCTGTGGCGAGGAAATCGGGGAAAAGGATGTACTTGAGATTTTCGGATTTACCGCGCTTGAAACAATTGCCGGGCTCGGTGAGGAGCTTCTCAGCGGCGAGACAGTCAACGCGCTGGAAAAAATCTACTCACAATCGGAATCCGGCAAGGACCTCGGCAAGCTGTTAACCGACCTGATCGGGCACCTTCGGGCAGTCTTGGTTTACCAGGTGGATCCCGATGGTGCCGCCAGGGACCTCACGCCCGAGATTCTTGAAAGGGTGCAGTCCCAGGCAGCAATGGTTAATACCGAGCGGCTGCTAGCCGTCATTGATCATCTGGCCACGGTGGACGGGCGCATGAAGTGGGCTCCCAATAAACGCCTGCACCTGGAGGTTGGTATCATCAAGGCAATCCAGATCCTGGGCTCAACCCGCCTCAGCGACATCATCGAGGCCATCGACGGAACACTCTCCACCTTGCCCGCAGAAACAACCCAGAAGGCACCATCATCCTCCCCGAAGGTCTCTGCCACCCCACCCGTCTCCGCCACTCCGCCGGCAACCCCGCCGGCTCAGGCTAGTGCAGCCGACAGAGAGCCAAAACCACAACCAGAGCCCCGGGAGCAGCCACCTGTGGAAAGTGCCGGCACCAATCTCACTGGCGAGGAAATCTGGGCGGCAGTCCTTGACCATCTGGCAAGCAATAAACCCATCGCCGCGGAATATGCACAGAAGGCCGTTTTTGCTGAAGATGACGGCACGCACTTCACGGTAGCCATTTCCCCGAATGAGACCATCGCCAGGGAATCACTGCTGCGTGAGCGCACGAGGAAACCCATCGAGGCACTACTCCAATCAATGAGAAAGACTGAGCTCAAGCTGAAGATTGAGCTTCGCGAAGGAGTAAGCCCGGTCATCATTCCAGCCGAGATGCCCGAGGAAGATGAACCAAAACCCCAGCAGGAGGAACCTGTCCCCGCGCAGGAAGAGGCAGGCAACAATGAACAGCCTCCGCCGGCTGAGGATGACATCTACAACGACCCCCTGATCAGGGATGCACTTGAAATCTTTGAAGCCAATATCAAAAACGACTAGACCTTGCGTTTGCAACGCAGGCAAAACTTTCCTAAAATAAACCGATGAATATCGCCAAGATGATGAAGCAGGCCCAGCAAATGCAGGGCAAAATGCAAAAAGTTCAGGCCGAGCTCGCAGAGCGTGAAGTGGAGGTAAGTGCTGCAGGAGGCAAGGTAACCGTAACGGCAACCTGTTCCGGGGACATCCGCGCCATCAAGATTGCCCCGGAAATTGTCGACCCTGAGGATATCGAGATCCTGGAGGATATCGTGCTCTCTGGAGTCAGGCAGGCGATCGAGGAAGGCCGCAAGGTGATGGAGGAGGAAATGGGCAAGGTCACCGGGGGACTTGGCCAGATGCCCGGCGGACTCTTCTAGCAAGTTCAAGGATTCTCTCAGTCAGGCAGGTTGTCGGCAAAAAAATTGCGGGTATTGGCACCCACGATCCATTCCACCTGCTTAGGGGTTAAGCCATAGGCGGGCTTCATTAGCTCCCCGGCAATGCGCTCCCAGCCTGACGCATCGACTACCGTTCGCACCGCACCGTCAAAATCCGAGCCGATTGCCACATGCCGGGCACCCTCAATACCGGCATCATCGAGCAGCTTCACCGTGTAGCTGACACTCTCCCCGAGAGCTGCAAGGTCAGCACGGGGAAGGGCAGGCGCAAAAAGGCTGATTCCTATAAGTCCGCCGGTGCCGGCAATGGCAACAGCATGATCGTCTGCAATATTCCTCCTGTGGTCATGCACCCCCCTGATCCCGGTGTGGGAAACAATCAAGGGACGGCTGATTTCTCCCTGCCCGTGCATTTCAAGCACATCGTCAATCAATTCTGCCGAGGCGTGCGCAAGGTCAATGGTTATGGCGTGACTGTCGAGTTCCTGCACCAGTTTCCTGCCCGCCTGTGTCAACCCGCCCCGGCGCAAACCATGAGCCGAGTAGCCAAACTGGTTGTCATTGAAATGCGTGATTCCGACCACACGGAATCCATTCCCGGCAAGCCATGGAACATCAAGGCCGCCGCGCAGGACATGCGCCCCCTCAAGGCCCAGCATCACGCCAATGACCCCCTCATTACGCTCACGGCAGCCCTCAAGCTCATCCAGTTGCGACCTTGAACAAACCAAGCGAATCGCCCCGCCCGATTGCGCAATCCATGATTCAAGCCGATGCAACTGCAACCTGACACGGGCGGAAGTACTGAACCATGTAGCGGGATGCTGCAGGCTCATGAATGCCCCCCAGAAAAAAAGATCCCGGAAAAAAACACGTGGAAAGCGCCGGCTGATTACCAGTTTTGTCGGCACCGTGACAAACTGCAGGGCCACATTTCCCTCTCGGAGCCGCGGCAGGTCAACGTGCCCCCTGCGGTTTTTGCGCATGAGGTCACGCCGCCACAGGCAGATATCGGCGTGCAAGTCAGCGATAAAGCAGCCATCATGAAAGCTGGAAGTGTCCTCGCTAACGGGCTCGGTATTACCACGCACAACCCGGTTGGCCATGCGGTCAAGCAGCCAATACCAGCAGGCCAGCAATGCCACGCAAATGCCGAGGACGGGAAAACCCTGTACCAACAGCCATCCACCACCTGCAACCACGCCCAGTTGTGCGAGCCTGAAACACACATTCATCATTCTTTCCCGGGACTCCGCCGGCGCCAGTAAGCGGCCAGCAGGCTGCCGATAATACAGTGATAAAGAGCAGAAATAGCACTTGGAACCGGCGCAAGTGCGGCGTCCAGGGGTGGATGAAACTGGTCCTGGAATTTTTCTGTCTTGGCAAGGCTGCTGCCGAGGCCGGAGTTCTGCATTCCCACCTCAATACTCAGTGTCCTCTGGAAGGCGGTCTTGAACCGGAACAGGGCAGCGATGCCATAGCCGATGGCAAACCCGCCGGCATGCAGCAAAAACACCACAACCAGCAGGCTCCCGGCATGTTCAATGATTGCTTCCCTGGAAGCGCCGATGATACCGCCGACAATCAGCACAATGATCACCACCGAGAGCAAGGGCGACCAAGGGGTGACATGACGCACGACCCTTGGCAGGAAGCGGTTGAGTAAAACCCCTGCCACGACCGGCAGCAGGACCACTGAAACCATGTTCAAAAACAGGTTCCACCGGTCGATGTCGACATATTTCCCCGCCAGCCATCCTGTTAAAAGCGGTGTCATGACAATCGCACTCAAAGTCGAGAACATCGTCATCAGAACGGACAGGGGAAGATTTGCACGCGCCAGGTAGGTCACCACGTTTGAGGCCGTGCCCCCCGGGCAGCAACTCACCAGAATCAGGCCAACTGCCAAAACAGGTTCAAGGGAAAATAATTGGGCCAGGAAAAACCCGAGCAGGGGCATCACCGTGAACTGGGCGCCAACCCCGGCAATCACGGCACGTGGCATTTTCAAAACAGCCCGGAAATCATCGAAGCTCAGGGTAATTCCCATCCCGAACATGATCAGGCCAAGCCCGATATGGATCAGCTTAATCCCGAGTATCTTGTTGTCTTTGTCGACAAACCACCTGAAATGCTCAGGATAAAACCAAGCCCACAGGCTTCCTATGATCACCCAGAGGGCAAAGGCATTGGTGAGGGCTCTGAGTAATCCGGACAAGCCTCAACCATAACCGAGGCTGTGGCCACTTGGCAACCCGCGCTGTGAATTACCCCGGACAAACCTTCTCAATGGCCAGGAGGAATGGAGAATGGTTCAAGCAGTGCTCACTATCATGCCGTTGGCACCGGTAGGAGCCAGGATCAAGCTCTTTAACAAAACGCGCCACCGCCGCCGCCTCCCGGGCTCCCCCCTCATGCCCGGGATAGCAGACAACCGTGCATAATCCCCCCTTGCTGAGGATTTCCAGTGCCTGTTGAAGGGCGACGATCGTTGTTTGTTCGCGTGTAATCAGGGACTTGTCTCCACCCGGCAGGTAACCCAGGTTGAACATCACCGCGGACACCCTGCCGTGGTGACAGCCGGGCACGACCTCGGCAAGGTCCTCATGCCCCCGCTGATAGAGCTTGCCGACCTGATCAAGGCCGTGCTCCTTAAGCCTGCTGCCGGTGGTCGCCAGTGCGCAAGCCTGCACATCAAGGGCGAAAACTTCGCCTGTTTTCCCGACAATCCTGGCAAGGAGGAGGGTGTCATGACCGTTGCCTGCTGTCGCATCAACTGCAATGTCGCCAGCCTGCAGCCGGCCGGAAACCAGGCTGTGGGCAACCTCTGTAACCTTGATTGCACTCATGTTTCTAGGCACTCATCAGATATTGCCGCAAAGGTCAACCTCAGGATCAATAGGCCCACCACCACAAAGATAATCGGCAAAATTCCCGGCAAAAAAAGGAGCATTCAAAACCCCCTTGGAACCCAGCCCGTTAAAAAAACCGACCCTGCTCTGCGATGGATGCATCCCGCAAAGCAACCTGCTCTCGCGCACCACAGGACGTATCCCCGCCTGGTGATCAATCACCTCATAGGGCAACTGCAGGAAACGGCCAAGACGCTCTTCGATCACTCTCCTTCCCTCAGCGGTGGGTTTGGGCTCACTGCATCCCCAGTCATAGGTTGCCCCGCAGCGGAATTGCCCGCCTCCCACCGGCAACAACCAGGCACCACCACAATTGACAATCCTTTGCTGGTCAAGACCGGGAATAGACAGGGTTAAAATCTCACCTTTTGCAGGCTTGAACGGCACCCATTCAAACAGCGGGTTGGCGGCACCGGAAACGCCTTCACAAAACAGGGTGATGCCCTCTTCCTGAACTTCACGGGATTGACCACTCCGCCACCCGGCCCCAAGCATTTCCCTGGTCAGCGCAATGAACTCCGGGATACCCAGATATCCTGAGTTCTCAAGGGTAATGGCTCCATATTGTGCCTTCAAATCGTTGCCCGGATCCAGAGCAACGCTTGCAAGACATTCAACATACCCCGGGGAACCCAGTCGCTTCTCCCACTGCCTTGCCTCCCTCGGGGAATTGAACAGACGGATCAGTGGCATTTGCCGGAACACTTCCCTCCCTGTCTTTTTACGGATGGAATCGTAGAAATTCAATGCCGCCGGCCACAGTTGCTCAAGGCGCCAGGTCTTTGTCAACTTGGGTCCGGTCACCGGGTTAACAATCCCGGCCGCCACCTTGCTGGCGGTTACCTCCTCACCACGATCCAGCAGCACAACCTCCCGATTTCTCGCACGCAATGCCCAGGCCATCACGCAGCCGGCCAGTCCACCTCCGATAATCGTGATTGGTAAGTTCTCTGATGCCACTGCCATGCCTGGGCTCACCTCCCGCGGTAATTAAACAACTGCTCCAGGACAAATGCCTCCCCCTGCAGGGAATTCCAGGCCAGGAGGATCTTTTTCTGCATCCTGAAGGTGATTTTTCGGCCCTGCCTCGCCTTTTGAACCTGCTTGTGGGTGAGGTTTTCCGTCGAGGCCTCAACCAGGTCGTGATTCCTGAGGGATTGAGCCTGCATCAGCAGGTCCAGCGGCTGGATACCTGCATCCATATCCGGGATGGATTTCATGATTAGCAATCAAACACTTGATAGTTGGCTTGTGAAACTTGAAACTTGAAGCAAATGCGAATCCTACTTACCACCACCTCATACCAGGACACCCCCGGGGAACACCACGGGATGCTTGAAGCCACCGGATGGGAAATTATCCGCGAACGCGGCCCCCTGCCTGAAGAAAAGATGCTCGAGATTGCGGGAGATTTCGACGGGTTTCTCTGTGGCGATGATGCTATCACCGCCGCCGTCATTGATCAATCCCTGCCGAATCTGAAGGTGATCAGCAAATATGGAATAGGACTCGACAAGATTGATGTTGAATATGCCACTGAAAAGAAGCTGCCTGTCCTCTTTACCCCCGGTGTCAACCATACCACGGTCGCTGAACACACCTTTGGGTTACTCCTCGGGTTATCCAAGAAGATCCAGCAGAATGCCAATGAAGTTGCCGCGGGAGATTGGCAAGCCGGCTGGAAAAAACCTGTCGGCAACGAGATCATGGGCAAGAATATTGGCATTCTCGGCCTCGGGCGCATCGGCAAGGAAGTGGCGGTCAGGGCCCGTGCCTTCGGCATGAAAATCCTGGCATACGATCCCCACCCCGATCAGGATTTTGCCGCCAGCAACGACATCACCTTATGTCCTGACATGGACCAGTTGAGCTCTGCATCAGATATCCTCTCCCTGCACTGTTACCTGAGTCCTGAAACCCATGGCATGATCAACGCGGAAAGAATCAACCAGATGCGCAAGGGCGTGATCATTCTCAACTGCGCACGGGGTGAACTCGTCGACAGCCAGGCCATGCATACTGCCCTTGAAAGCGGCGCAGTCGGTGGCTATGGCGCGGATGTCCTGGATACTGAACCACCGGCCGCCGATCACCCGCTGCTTGGAGCACCCAACTGTATCATTACATCACATATCGCCTCACGAACCCACGAGTCGGTTGCCCGTCAGGCCGGGATGGCCACGCGCAACCTCATTGCCCTCCTCAACGGCGAGGGCGAATACACACAGGCAAACAGCTTTAATATCTAGATTACATGCCGGAAAAATTCTTCGTTGTTCCCGAGGCGGAACATGAATCGCTTGTCGCCGCCGCCTATAAAAAGCGCGGCTTTAACCAGGATGAGGCCGATGATGCCGCCAGGTTCTGTTCATTTGCTTCAGCTCATGCGGTTCGCACGCACAATGCCATTAAGGCCCTTCACCTGGATGATCTTTTCGGGTCAGGGGCGGGCGGGTGTGTCCCCGGCGCAGAAATCGAGATTATTGAGAATCGGTTCGCAGCCAGTGAGGTTTGGAACTGCAACAGAAAGCTGGGACAGAGTGTGGCCTACGCCGCCATAGAGCGCTGTATTGAACTGGCAGACCAATACGGGATTGGTCAGGTGAGCGTGGATAATGCCTTCCATTATCTCTGGGGCGGAGGTTATGTGCTGGATGCGGCAAAACGCGGCTACATTGCCTACACCAGTTGCACTGCAGGCCTTGCTGAGGTGGTGCCCTTCATGGGCAAGTATCCCACCCTCGGAACAAACCCTCACAGCTGGGGTTTCCCCACCGATCAAGCCCTCGGGTTCCCTGTCGTCATTGACTGGGCAACCTCGGTTGTGGCAATGGGCAGGGTGCAGCAAATCAAGCGGGAAGGTGGAGAACTCCCGCCAAATGCTGCTGTCGATAAAGACGGGAAATTTACCACCGACCCGGAAAAAGCAGCGTACCTAGTTCCGTTCGGGGCCCACAAGGGATACGGCATGGCACTCATCAATGAGATCATTGCCGCCTTTATTGGCGGTTCCCTGCCAACCCTGCGCTCACGCGAGATCCCCGAGGGGGAAAAACGCACCCCCAGTTTCTACTTCCAGGTCATTCATCCTGATGCCCTGAGCGGCGGGGATTTTGCCCGCGGCCGAAGCCAGGCTGAAAATATCAAGGCCGTGATCGAGGATATCAGGGGACATGGGAATGAAACCATTTTTCTGCCCGGCCAGGATTTCGCCCAGGCAGCCAGCCGGACGGAACGCGCCGGGGGGCTGCTCTTCTCTGAAGCGGAAATTGCCGAGTTCAACCAATTGGCCGCTGAGGCGGATCATCCCGGCTGGAATTCGGCAACATTGCCGGCTTTCGACGGGTAAATGCAAAACAGGCAGAATGCGTAACCCTGTTAACTCAGCGCACGGAATTGTTGCATCTTGGGACAACAGGGAGTTTATAACATGAGCTGATAAGCAATTCCCACTGCCCGATGGCACTCGACATTAAACCAAGATCCAGTTGCGCCTATACCGAGGTCTCACTCGGTGAAATCATGCTCCGCCTTGATCCCGGTGACGGGCGTGTGCGCACCGCCCGCCGTTTCGATGCCTGGGAAGGGGGAGGAGAATACAACGTTGCCCGCGGATTGCGCCGGTGTTTTGGCCTGAAAACTGCCGTTGTCAGTGCCTTTGCCGACAATGATATCGGGCACCTGATTGAAGACTTTATCCTTCAGGGGGGTGTGGATACCGCATTTATCAACTGGGTGGAACATGACGGCATCGGCCGCAATGTGCGCAACGGCATTAATTTCACCGAGAGAGGATTTGGCATCCGCGGGGCAAAGGGGACATCAGACCGAGGACACACCGCAGCCGCTCAGATGAAACCGGGTGATGTCGACTGGGATCACCTGTTCGGCCAGCTTGGCAGTCAGTGGTTCCATACGGGGGGGATCTTTGCCGCCCTTTCAGAAACCACGGCCGAGCTTGTCATAGAGGCCTGCCAAAAGGCCAGGGAACACGGCACAATCGTCAGCTACGACCTGAACTACCGGCCCTCTTTATGGCAGTCTTTTGGCGGACAGTCCAAGGCCCAGGAAATCAACCGGGAGATTGCCAGGCACGTCGATGTCATGATTGGCAACGAAGAGGACTTCACCGCCTGCCTTGGCTTCGCAGTTGAGGGAGTCGATGAAAACATTACCGGGCTTGAAGTGGAAAACTTCAAGAACATGATCACCAAGGTAGTTGCCGAGTTTCCCAACTTCAGGGCCACTGCAACAACTCTTCGTGACGTGCACAGTGCAAGTATCAACGACTGGGGAGCAGTCTGCTGGCATGAGGGCAGCTTCTTTGAGGCCCCTCCAAGGAAAAAACTGGAAATATACGACCGTGTCGGCGGAGGCGATTCCTTTGCAAGCGGGCTTATCTACGGATTTATAACCCATAACGATGCGCAACTCGCCGTCGACTACGGTGCCGCACACGGCGCCCTCGCAATGACGACCCCCGGGGACACCACCATGGCAACCCTGGAGGAGGTCGAGAAACTGGTTGGCGGCGGCAGTGCCAGGGTGCAACGATAAAAACAATGTCCATCCTGCAATCCCTTTTCTCTCTCAAGGACAAAACCGCGGTCATTATCGGCGGGACCGGGGAACTCTGCGGTGCCATAGCTGAAGGCCTCGCCGGTGCCGGAGCAGAAGTCGTCCTGGCAGGGCGCAGCCAGGAAAAAGCGGATGCAAGGCTTGATGCCATCCGGGAATCAGGTGGCAGCGGCTATTTTGTTGCCACTGATGTTGATGACCGGGAATCACTCGAAAACCTCCTTGCCTCCGTGACCGAGAAAAGCGGGAAATGCGAAATCCTTGTCAATGGGGCGGGAGTCAATTCACCAACCCCCTTCCTGGAGGTTTCCGAGGAGGAATATGAGCGTATCTTTGCCACCAATGCCAAGGCGGTATTCGTGGCCTGCCAGGTATTTGGAAGTTACTTCCTTGAAAACCGCCTGAAGGCCTCAATCATCAATGTCGGCTCCATGTCCGGCATGATCCCGCTCTCCCGTGTCTTCACCTATTCGATGAGCAAGGCGGCTGTGCACAATATCAGCAAGAACCTTGCCCGCGAGTGGGCTCCTGAGGGCATTCGTGTCAACACGCTGGTGCCCGGCTTCTTTCCCGCCGAGCAAAACCGCAAGGTGCTCAATGAGGAACGGGTTGCCGCGATCATGGGACACACACCCATGCAGCGCTTCGGGGAAGCACGGGAACTCATTGGTGCCGCGCTGCTCCTGGCTTCGCCTGATGCCGGCGGCTTCATTACCGGAAGCGAGATCGTTGTGGACGGGGGTTATTCGTCGATGACGATCTAGATGCCTTGCCGTATATGTTGCCGCTGAAGTGCGGCTAGAATTTTTCAAGGGGATCGTTAACGGGGGCAGGCTCCTTCTTGCCCTCGGGGTCTTCAGGATCCTCAGTGGTCGTTCCCGTCTCAAGGATAACCGCTGCAATTGGTTTTTTCTCGGCAGCAAGGCTCTTGGAATTCATCACGATCAGGCGTTGCACCGGTGAGGAGAAATACACCGCATGAATTTTCTTTTCCTGCTCAATCCAGTGCTGCACCCGGAGGAAAGTCCTCTCCTTAACTTTTGACCCCGCATTTCTGGCAACCAGTGATGATGCCGTTTTCTTTCTCACACCCCGGCCCTCGTAGGTAATCATCCATACCCTGCCCTCACGATACTCAACAAGAATGAAAACAGGAAAATCATCGATCTGAGCCCTGAACACGTCAGCCTTTCCCTCACTTTTGACCAGTCGCGTCTCGACCTGTGTTACCGGTTCCCCAAAGCTCAGGACACATTGCTCATGCGTCCAGCCAAGTCGTCCCTCAGCCAGGCCGGGAAATACCACAACGGCGCAAAAAGCGGAAAGGATCATTCGTTTCATCATGCGCAAATAATACTCCCCATCCCGGCAGGGTCAATACCACAACAAAGTCTTCAACTGATTACAGCCACAAACCCGCTGTTCATCCCCGCTTAATAATCACGTAACGGTGCTGTAATCTTATATATGGATAGATAACCTATACCCAAAACCTGTTACATGATGACTCCCCCACCCCCCGAAAGGGTCATCGCCGGTGTGCGTCGAGGTGAAGAAAGCGCCTGCTCGAGCCTTATTGACTATCTCTACCCGGTGATCATCCCGATTGTCCGCAAAAACCGTTCCATCCATGAGGAAGAAGAGGATATCCTGCAGGAAATATTCATCAAGGTGTTCTCCCGGATTAAACAA
The DNA here is from genome assembly GCA_902589825.1 of uncultured Verrucomicrobiota bacterium. Classification (GTDB taxonomy): domain Bacteria; phylum Verrucomicrobiota; class Verrucomicrobiia; order Verrucomicrobiales; family DEV007; genus CACIUL01. The sequence goes on along the minus strand of CACIUL010000015.1, from coordinate 2,225 downwards.
TATTCCGGAAAAGGCCCAATCAGTCACTGGGCCTCGCGCATTGCCTTAAACACTTGTTATGATCTCCTGCGGCGCCAACAAAAACAGAAAGCCTTCCACCATATAGGCCATGAACTGGACACAATGGCTTATCTTGAGAACAAAAATGCGATGGATCCGCGGAAATTCGCTGAAATGGGAGGGGAACTGGCCGAAGAACTACTCGATAAGTTACTTGCCATCCTGACCCGCAATGAACGGGCAGTCATTCGGCTACTGGACCTTGAGGAACATTCCATTCTGGAAACCTGCAATCAAACAGGTTGGGGGGCATCAAAGGTCAAGGTCACGGCAATGCGGGCCCGTCGAAAACTGAAACGGGCACTGGCCCGGCTTGAAAGGGCACCACTGAACCGGAAAAGAAGCCGTTTCCCATCTATGGCACATCAGTCCGCATACTGAAAACCATTGCTTTTTTATCCACTGTTCAAAACCTGAAATTCAGTTTAAGCTTATCCTGAAAATCCCCTTTCCGAAACCAATCCCCAAGACCAATGAAAATTCCATCCCATATTTATGGAGCTATCGGAGGAGCGGCAGTCGCCTCCCTGGCATGGCTTATATTTTCCCCTGCCGCCAATCAGGAAACGGTCTCAAAGCCAGAGACCAAAACACAATCCCATCAAAAACCAATCAGCGCCATTCGCAACGCACAACCACTGGTTGCCGGGGATGACACCGGGCTTGTTTCAGGAACAGCTTTGCGCCCGGAAAGCAATCCCACAGAAGGAACATTGTCAGCAGCAACACAACGCAATCTACCGCCTCAAAGTCCAACACCTGCCGACAGGCAGGAACCCGGGCTGGCAAAAATCGAACCCGTGCCACCCCGTGACGAACTCATTGCCAGGGCCGTGATCGTTGAGGAACAGGCCAATAACAGGTTGCAGGCCTTAACCTCAAGGTTGGGGCTTACCGAGGAACAGCAGGACCGGATATTTCCGATCCTTGCCAGTTCATCACCCGCTTTTCACCCCATCCTTCAACCCGAGGGAAGCACCGATTATCTCAAGGACTCCGTGTTTGGAGAAGGCAAGGCCATTGAGCCGGGCGCGAGCGTGGCAGATGTCGAAAACGAAATCTATCCTGTCCTGGATGATGAGCAAAAAGCCAGCCTTGAGGAAAAGGCCATGGATAGGGAAGCCTGGTGGGATGATATCGTCGCCCTCTTGGAGGAGGACTTGGATCAACCGGAAGCAACCGTAGCCAATGCTCAAACCGAACCCGCAAAACCTGCAGAGCAGCCACAAACAACTGGTAATCAACCCTCTAGGGAATCCTCAGCTACAGTGAATGAGATCGATGATTTCTCTAGCCTTTTAAAGGGAAATTAGCTAAAATGTAACTTGGCGGATACATTTTGCGTCTTAATATAAATAGAGGAGGCAACTTCATGCGCTGAGTAACTGAGTAAGTTCAGTCAATCACTCCTCTAATCCCCAATACAATCCCAACAAAAAACCCAAAAAAAAAATATGAAAATCAAGAATTACTTCCTGATCCTCTTGGCCCTTTTTGCAACTGTGAGCATCTCATCTGCGCGCGGCTGGCACTGGGGCTGGGGCTGGGGCTGGCACGACCATGATAAACATGAGCGTCCCGAGCGTCCTGACAAAGATGACGACGAAAGGCCTGAGCGTCCTGATAACGATGACGATGACAAGCCCGAGCGTCCTGATAACGATGACGACGACAAACCCGAGCGTCCTGATAACGATGACGACGACAAGCCCGAGCGTCCTGATGGCGGCAAGGTTTTCGGTAACGGCAACCTGCCGGAATTCCTCGCTAAATTCGACCTCGACGAAAATGGCAAGCTTGATGAAGAAGAACGTCAGGCAGCCAAGGAAGATCGCAGGGACCGTGCCCGTGAGCGTCGTGAGGCATGGGATACTGATGGAGATGGTGACATTTCCGATGAAGAAAAAGAAGCAGCACGCGAAGCCTTGCGTGCCAGGATTGAAGAAAAGCGCAATGAGCGCTTTGCAGAGGCTGACACCGATGATGATGGTGTGTTAAACCTTGAGGAATTCTCTGCTGTCGGGGCACTGAAACGCCTCGCTGAGCGTCGCCCGAAAGCTGTTGAAAGAATATTCAATCGTCTGGATAAAGATGACGATGAAGGTATAAGCGCTGAAGAGTTTACACTGCACCTGCGCCACAAGCGCCATCATTGCAGGCCACAT
>CACIUL010000014.1 GCA_902589825.1 uncultured Verrucomicrobiota bacterium | reverse complement strand
CCGGGTCCGGTCCGAGGAGTTGGTCAGGAACGCACACTCAAGCAGGATTGCCGGCTGCTTGTTCTGGGATAGCACATGGAATCGGGCATGCTTAACACCCCGGTTTTTTGAACGGGTCTTATAGAGTGTGGCTGATTGCACCATCTGTGCCAGTTTACGGCTCGCGGCATTGCGGGCATTGTAGAAGGTTTCAATTCCAGCGGCACTGCGGCGGCGCGCATGATTGAAGTGAATACTGATAAAAATGGCGTTGCCGGCAGCATGGGAGATAGCGACCCTCCTGGAAAGGGTGACGAATTTATCACTGTCACGGGTAAGTGTGGTCTGGATTCCCTGCGCCTTGAGATAGAGATCAAGCCGGCGTGCCACGTCGAGTGCAAGGTGTTTCTCGTAGGTGTGGCTGAAGCCGGCTCCCCGGTCGTGCCCGCCATGCCCGGCATCAATGACGACACGGCTGAAGTCAGCGGCACCTGCCGTCGCTGACAGGGCCCACCACAAGGCAACCAGTGCCGGGGTGATCAGCGTTATCCTTTTCGGAAGCATCATATCAAGACAGTGTGCAGGCCATGCCGCTGTTTGGTTGTGTAAAGCGTGCCGGGTGATACCCGAGGCGGTGCTGCGGCTATCCGGCCCTCACTAAGTGGTTCGCTGTCCCTCGGGTCAAGTCAATCCGGGGGTTTTCTTTGATTCCGGGAGCCTTAGCGGGGCGAAAGGCCCGGGGGAAGATCGGCGGCACTGTGGGTTTTGTATTCCGCCGTTTTCTTCTTGTCGGGATCGTAGGCGATGCCTCCGGCAACCCTCACGCTTCCACCGGTATCAATGGTGAGCGTGGGCCTGTTGTTGGCCACTTCCCGGTAATAGTCATTACCCAGGAAATGCCCATCCGGGCTGACCCGTGCATGGGAGTAAATATGCGGGCTGATCATGTGCATGACATGCAGGCGGTTTTCCGCGTCCACAGTTGCCTGGGGCTTGCGCACGCTGAGGTAGCGGCCAAGGGAGAAGGTGCAGTAGACCCGGGTACCCTTGGCCTCCCGCAACCTGACATAAATGGCTGAACTGTCTGAGTCCCGGTGCTCGTGCAGCGAGAATTCCCGGAAACTGGACAGCTTATAGCGCCCCTGGGAGACGCCCACGGATTGTTTCCAGAATGCCCTGCTGTCGGTAACGTTCGCGCGCTGCCTTGCTGAACTGAAATATTTCTTCAGGGGAGGAAAGTAGACCGCGGCACTGACTGAGTAACTGCCGTAGTCGGAAAGGGGGTAGATCTGGGCGACGTCCACCGTTTTGACGACGCTTTTCCCGGAAGCGAGCAAGACCGGGGAAAACCTTGCCCCGCCACGGGTGCGCGGTGAGAGCAATTGACCATCGCGATACACATCAAAGCTGAGCCAACTGCTGCCCCTTGGGCCTCCCAGAACGACGTCATGGCCGGAGCGGTTATTAATGGTCACGGTGGCCCGCATTGGCTCGTAGGCCAGGTAGTGGGTCTTTTGCAACTTCATCTGGACCATTAACTGTGCCCCTGCCGTGTTGGCATTGAAGGCGTGCAGCATGCCAACGAGGGCCGGAATCAAGAGAGTGAGGAATCGTCCTTGCATCGGGTTCATGGTGGGAATCACTGATGTGAAATTGCGGATAGCAGGATTAGGGGAGGAAAAGATAACATATAGCCGGGAATTGGCCAGATGCCAAGATGTTCGGGGCTTTTCAGTGGCGGCTACAAATCCTTAACCGGTATTGACTTTTTTTTCTCTGGCTGGAGCAGATTTTCCAGGGGGATATCGTATTCCGGGATGGGCTCCTCGGTTCTGTCCCTGTGAATCATTATCGTGATAAAGATCATGTATGGTGCATAACCGGCTGCAATGATGGCTGCTTTGGACCAGGTGGCAAAAAATAAAAACCTAAGGCAAAGCAGGATGGAGACAAGCAGGGCGATGAGGGCAAAAACCTCAAAAAAGTCCATCATGCTGCAGACTCTATATGCCAGCAATTGTGGAATGAAAATAAGCAGGGCTTTTGAATTCCCATAGAGATCATGTGTCAGTTCCCACTCTGCTTCATGGCGCGCAATGAAATACATCAGCGCGATAAGCAGGATGATGTCGAGAATGGGTCCTGTCCTGCCCGTGAAAAAATCGTGCAATTCCATGTTTGCCGTAGAAGTGACAAGGCTGCCTTTTGCGATTCCGCGACCTTTAAGTATTAACAGAATTGGGTTTTATTCTGCGCCTGAAAACCCATGACCTTCGCAAGCTTTGGTCATCTAATTATGCATCTAAATAATAAACATGCAGTCGCCATAGCTGTAAAACCGGAACTTTTCATTGATGGCTTTGGCGTAGGCTTCGCGCATCAACTCCGTTCCGGCAAAGGCGCAGACCAGCATGAACAGGGTGCTTTTCGGGAGGTGAAAGTTGGTCAGTAGGGCGCCCGTACGGCGGAATTCAAAGCCCGGGTAGATAAAGATGTCGGTCTCGCCACTGCCCGGGGGGAGGGCTTTACCGCAAGTTGCAGCCAGGTGTTCCAAGGTGCGGGTAACGGTTGTGCCAACGGATACAACCCGCTTGCAGTTGTTGATGGCCTCGGCAGACGCTGCGCTGAGATGAAAGTGTTCTCTGTGCATCTTGTGGTCGGCAATGTGCTCGGTGCGCACCGGCTGGAAGGTGCCGGCACCAACGTGCAGGGTGAGGAAGGTATGCGGCAGCTCCTTGAGCATGGCTGTGGTAAAGTGCAACCCGGCAGTGGGAGCAGCGATGGCACCGGGTTGCCTGGCATAGACTGTCTGGTAGCGTTCCCTGTCGACTTCACCGGGGTTTCTCTCCATGTAGTGGGGCAGGGCCAGTTGCCCGTGTTCTTCGATATCGATGGCCTCCTCGAAGCGGATGATCCGCTCACCTTCCTCCAGGATGTCCTCGACCCTGCCGGCAACCCCGGCAACGGAAACCGTCCTGCCTTTACGCATTTTCCTGCCGGGCCGGACCATGCATCTCCAGAGCATCGGTTCAGGTTCCTCGAGGCGCAGTAGTTCGATTCTTCCGTCATCAGAGAAGAAGCGTGCAGGAACCACCCGGGTATCATTGAGGACAACGAGGTCCTCCTCCCGGATGAAGCCGGTGAACTCGGCAAAAGTGGCACTGCGCACCGTGGCACTTTCCCTGTCAACGATCATCATGCGGGAACTTTCCCTGCTGGTTGATGGCCTGGAGGCGATCAGTTCCTCCGGCAGGAGGTAGTCGAAATCATCAGCGCGCATCTTTTCTCTCATTACTTTAGGTTGAATTGCTCACGGTGTCTTGTAACCGTTGACTTGAAACCTCAAATTGAGTTGATGTCTAACTTCTCTTGCCTGGCGGGAATACTGGCCCTTGCACTGATTTTGCTCTCTTCGTGCAAATCGGTGCGACGGGTTACGCATGTGGAATCCAGGGGTGCCAGCGATCCCCTTACCAAGCGGTTTGTCGGTGGATCGGTTGAACGATGGGAAAGCGGCAAGACCCATGCAATGGGCAGCAAGCATACCAGTGTAGGCAAGATCTTTGGCGGAACTGGAAAAAACATGCAGTTTGGCGGCAATTACCGCTCGAAGCAGAATGCGGCTTCGGGCAGGACATTTTCCGGCAGCAAGCCCTACAAGACGGGGAGTTATCGATCAATTGAAAAGTGGTCCGGTGCCGAGAAGTCATCCACGGCTGCCGGCAAGAAGTTTCAGGGGGGCGGCAACAAGGCCCATGAGGGGCAGAAGAAATGGTTTGGAGGCAACCGAAAAGTGAGCCCAAGGAGTGCGCGTGAGGGTGGCAAATGGCTGCCATTGAAGCTGTGGCGCGGGGTCAGGGATGCCCCGGATGCCAATCGCGAGGTCAAGGCTGAGGTTGTCAATCCTGACGGCAGTCCGGGTGCCCCCGGGCATTTAAGTATTGAGGATGTGCGGGGTATTCTGGGCCGTTAAGGCAAGGGGGATGCCAGGCGGGCTTGATGCCCGTGGTGTTTCGGGTCATGTTCATTGCTAAGCCGACATGGCAGGTATAATAGAAATGAGTTCACCTGAAGAACAGCTTGAGACACTAGAACGTGGAACGACCAAGATTTTCAGCAGCGAGGAGCTGCTGGAAAAGCTGCGGAGTGGCAAGCCTTTGCGGGTTAAGCTTGGGGTGGACCCGACTGCTCCGGATATTCATCTTGGCCACACCGTTGTCCTGGAGAAGTTGCGTCAGTTCCAGATCCTCGGGCACCAGGCGGTGCTTATTATAGGCGATTTTACGGCAACTGTCGGGGATCCCACCGGTCGGTCCTCAACCAGGCCTCCGTTGACCCGGCAGGAGGTGCTTGTCAATGCGGAAACCTACACGGACCAGGCCTTCAAGATCCTGGACCGTGACAGCACCGAGGTGGTTTACAATGGTGACTGGTTTCGCGGGATGCCCTATGAGGATGTCCTCAAGTTGAATGCGCGTGTGACTATGCAGCAGATGCTGCAGCGGGAGGATTTCAAAAACCGTATCGATGGAAACAAGGAGGTGCGCCTGCACGAAATGCAGTATCCTGTGATGCAGGGGTGGGACTCGGTGGAGGTGCGCGCCGACATCGAGCTGGGAGGCACAGACCAGCTTTTTAATATCCTCGTGGGCAGGGATATGCAGAAATCTCAGGGAATGTCCCCACAGGTGGCAATGTGCCTGCCGATCCTGGAAGGCACTGACGGGGCCAGGAAGATGTCCAAGAGTTACGATAACTATATCGGTGTCGATGAAGCGCCGGCCGAGATGTTCGGCAAGGCCATGAGTATTTCCGATGAGTTGATGGACAGGTGGTATACTCTCCTGCTGGGCAGCGGCCGGGATTTGCAACTGCACCCGATGGAGGCAAAGAAGCAGCTGGCGGCACGGATTGTTGCCCGTTACCATGATGAGGAGGCGGCGGTATCGGCACGTGCGGATTTTGAGGCCAAGTTTGCCAAGGGTGATGGCGAAGTCGAGTGGCCGGAGGTCGAGCTGGGTGAAGAGCGCCGGCTGATTGCCTCAGTGGCAATTGCCTTCAAGGATGGCCATGAGGTGCAACGCAGCAATTCAGAAATCCGCCGCCTTATCCAGCAGGGCGGTGTGCAACTTGATGGTGAGAAATTCAGTGATCCGTCTGCTGACCTTCCTGGCGAGGTCGCCGGCAAGCTGCTTCGCCTCGACAAGAAACGCAGTGTGCGTTTGCTGTAGGGTGAACCCGGGCAATCTATCAATCATTATCATTGGCGGCAGTGAAACAGGAATAAGGGCAAGCCAAGTGCATCATTAACTTCAACTTACCAGTGACAATACTCGGTCGAGCAGTCCTTAATTTCCTGGCATCCCTGGGCCAGCTTGGAGCCTTGCTTTGCGAGACACTGGGTTTTCTTGTCCGTGGCCGCGTTCGTCTGCGCCTTACCTGCCGGCAGATCGTCAACATTGGCTTCGGTTCCCAGGCGGTGGTCATTGTTACCGGTGCATTTACCGGTGCGGTATTCACCGCGCAAACCTATTACCTGGCAACGCAACTCGATCTTGAGTCCGGGATCGGCGGACCGGTCTCAATCGCCATGTGTCGCGAACTGGCCCCCGTGCTGGTCGGGTTGATGATAACCGGCAGGGTGGGTGCAGCGATGGCTGCGGAGATCGGCACCATGAAAGTCACCGAGCAGATTGATGCACTGCGTGCCATGGGGGTAAGCCCGACAGGCTACCTAGTTGTTCCGCGCTTTGTGGCAATCATGATCTCCACACCACTGCTGATTGCCGAGGCAATCGTGTTCGGGATTGTTGCCTCATATATCATTGCCGTTTTCATGTACGATATTCCCGGTGCCTGGTTCCTTGACCATCTCAATGCCCACACCGACCTGTATGATATTGCTTTCGGGATGATCAAGGGGCTGATCTTTGGCATTATTATATGCCTGATTTCCTGTCATCGCGGCCTTGCCGCAGATAACGGCGCGGTTGGTGTGGGCAACAGCACCACCAAGGCGGTGGTGATTGCTTCACTGGCGATCCTGATCTGTAACTTTTTCCTTACCATCCTGTTGTCTAACTTCTTCCCGCTGGGCGGCTGACGAGCCATGGTTTTTGCTTTTTTGGTTTGATTGGTGTGGATAAAATCCATATACCCATAGTGCATGAGACATCAGCCGTGGGATCCCTTTAGAAGCAAAACAGAGGAGTCCTGCGATGAGCCTGCGGCAGGGCATCAATGTGCTGACTGGCAGGGTGAGCTTTTGGCCCTTGGCGCATTTGTCCAGGGTTTCAGCGAGACGTTAATGGAAATTTCCCAGGAAGAAGAGGCCCGGGAGCACCTGTCCCTTTAAGAAGGCAGGAAGGGCGCAATACTAGAGGCCCTGACTACTGGCCGCTTTTTGTAATTCCATCTGGAACTTCTGGATGTCTTCTTCCGATGGACGGTAATCCTCTGTTTCCGGATCCAGCCGCAACTGGCCCATCTGGTCTATCATCCAGGAGCCGCCTTCCCCGTCGCTGAAGGTTACCTTTCCGCTGATGACGGCACCGGGTTTCATGAGGCTGTCGACGGTGACGGCAACGCTGCTGTCGCCACCACTGTCCTGTTCCGGAATTGGCGGGTTGTCACCTGCAGGGCTTTCTTTGTCACCTGCAGGGCTTTCTGTAACGGCCTGGTCTTCTTCGACAACTTCTCCGGATGACTCCTCAACTTCGGCATCACCTGCCTGTTCCTCCTCTGTTTCATCATCCGGTTCCAGTTCCAGGTCGGCAAGGAGAAAACGGGTTTCCACATAGGTAAGGGTGATGCCGAGTTCATCCCTGAGCAGCGACTGGATGGAACCCAAATCCTCACCTTGGCTGATCCATTCCGTGATTTTGTTCTTCTGTTCGTCGGTAATATCCATCTTGGCTGGTAATATTGGCGTGGCGCAGTCGACAGTGCAACCTCAGTAACGGGCAGGCTCGCGCCGGTTGTCATTGATGTATTTCCTGTGGGCCCTTGCAAGCCCGGTGAGTTCCTCCACGACCCTGGTGTTTGTAGCGGACATGTCGGTGGCTTGGCCAATGTCGGTTTCCAAGTTGTAGAGGGCCAGACCGGTCTTCTTCTGCATATAGGCACCGGGTATGCCGCCACTACCGGGTTTGCCGCGCAGGCTGCGATAACTGTGTGGCAGGTGCAGGCTCCACTTCCCCCTGCGTATGGCTTGAAGTTCCTTCCCCCAGTAGAAATAGTAGGCCTCGTGTGGGCTTTGGGCATCCTTTGCCCCTGCCAGCAGCGGCCAGATGTCCTTTCCGTCAATCTTCTGCTTCGGCAGCCTGCTGCCGGTCACCCTGGCAATTGTCGGGAGGATATCAATGGTCATCGCCGGCGTGGAACAAACGGTGCCTGCGGGGATTTTCCCCGGCCAATGCATGATGCAGGGAACGCGCACGCCGCCTTCCCAGGAGGTGGCCTTGCCTTCCCGTAATGGGCCGGCGGAGCCGGCATGGTCTCCATAACTGAGCCAGGGGCCGTTATCGCTGGTAAAAATAACAAGGGTGGATTCGGCAAGCCCGTGGCGCTTGAGGGCCGAGAGAATTTCCCCTACGGACCAGTCGATTTCCCGCATGACATCACCGTAAAGCCCTGCCCCTGATTTCCCCCTGTTATGCTCGGCGACGTAAAGCGGGACGTGTGGCATGCTGTGTGCAAGATATAGAAAGAAAGGCTTCTGCTTGTTCTTTGCGATAAATTTCAGGGCCCTGTTCGTATAATCCGTCGTCAGCCTGGTTTGCTCCCCGGGGGTGACCTCAGTGTCAATGATCCTGTCGCCTTCAACCATTGGAAGATGTGGCCATCGTTTCAGGCGTTCTTTTATCGGCAGGTGACGTACCCCGGGGTGGTGGGGCCACATGTCATTGGAATACGGCAGGCCATAGTATTCATCAAAACCATGATGGATGGGCAAGGACTGCTTATGATCACCAAGATGCCACTTGCCGAACATTCCCGTGGCATATCCACTGGCCTTCAGCATTTCGGGGATCAGGATTTCCCCGGGATGGATGCCGTGCTTTGCATTGGGTCCCGGGGCACCGAACATGCCGAGGCGGTTCGGGTAGCAGCCGGTTAGCAGGGCAACCCGCGATGCTCCGCAAACAGCCTGGGCAACATAGAAATCGGTGAATTTTCGGCCCTGTTCCGCCATGCGGTCCAGGTTGGGCGTCTTGTATTTGCTTGCACCAAAACAGCCGACGTCCCCATAGCCCTGGTCATCGGTGAATATAATGATGACATTGGGATTTCCTGCTTCGCAACAGAGAGGTTGCACAAGCATCCCGATGACGGCAAGCAGTATGGCATTTAGCCGTGCCATTGGCTTCATGCCTGCCTGGTTTTGCCTGCCTGATGACAGGCCGCTGACTCCTGTTGAGTGCGGCAATGGGTTAACCGGGATTTTCAATGATTTCCAGCAGGTTGTTGATCTTTTCGGCAAGAGCGATGGTTTTCTGTTTTGATGGGGCGGCAGTGATGATTGTCTTTCCCGGCGCACGGTCATATCCCCCGAGATCTGCGAGTATATCCTCAATGCCTGCCGTTAACTGCACGATATGTGCTTTCTTGCGCAGCTTGGGCTCGAGGCCCTGCAGGGTTTCAAGGAAATATGCGAGGAGGTCGGTTCGGGTAAGTTTTTCCGCCTTCTTCTCCGAGTAGGATTCGGCCACGGTGATGGTCGCTATTTCAAAGGAGCGTAACCATCCGCCCAGGGCGACAAGGTGGGCAATGTCAACGTCACGCAACAGCACCATTTCCGCTTCAACATCCGCCTGTGTCTTTGCAAGCTCGGTTTTCAGGTTTCCCCATTTTCCCAGCACGCTGTTTTCAAGGAGGCTTTTTGTATGCCGCGTGACTCGTACGCCTGCACCGAGAACCTTGGCCTGCTTCAGGACGGCCCGGCCTATGTTTTCAATTTCAGAAAGCTCTTCAGCCTGGACGATCAGGAAGCCCTCAGCGATCAGGTTGCCAAGGCCAAGGGCTACCAGTGACCTGTCTCGCGGTATTTTTTTCGGTATGCCGCGTTTCAGATGCTCGTAGGGCAGGGTTCCGAAGTCATCCAGATCCTCAAAAAGCTTCTTGATGGAGGGCGTGGTGAAATGGTTGATGCCAAATTCCTCACGGACATGCTCATCGCCAATTAAATCTTCCGGGATCTGTTGGCCGCAAACGGTTGCAAGTTGGGTCATCAGGAAGGCGCTGATGGCAATTAGCTTCATTGGCAATTCAGGGTTTATTGGGGGGGTGGCAGGACCGGTTATCTTCATCCCGGCAGTTTCATTTCAATAAGGGAGGGCATTATGAGCCAACGGGGGAGTGATTTCGAGCCGTAAATCGGGTAATTGCTTCTTTGTCATTTCTGGTTTAAAAAGGACATACTGACGGACTGGGGGTGGTCTGCAGGCTATCTTTCTCTTGTAACGACTAATGGGACACATTGCCACCAGCGTCTGGATCGTCTGCTATTTTGTGGTGTTATTGGGTCTCTCTGCCTACGGCATTCATCGTTACACGATGATTTACCTGTATTGGAAACACAGGAAACGCCGGCCCGAGCCCTCGGCACGCTTTAAGGAATTGCCCAGGATTACCATCCAGCTGCCCATTTTTAACGAGCTATACGTCGTGCGCCGCTTGATTGGGGCTGTGGCCCGGCTTGATTATCCCAAGGAGCTGCTGCAGATACAAATCCTTGATGACTCCACGGATGAAACCACTACCTTCTGCAGGGAAGAGGAGTCCAAGCTGCGTGAAGAGGGCTTCGATGTTGAGTATATCCACCGGGTTGACCGCACAGGCTTCAAGGCGGGGGCACTCGAGAACGGCATGGAGAGTGCGACGGGTGAATACATTTATATCCTTGATGCTGATTTTGTCCCTGAGCCGGATGTGCTGCATGAAATGATCCATTTCTTTACTGACAAGGAGGTGGGGATGATCCAGACGCGCTGGGGGCACATCAACAAGAAATACTCCATCCTGACCCGTATCCAGGCCCTCTTCCTTGACGGTCACCTTGCCGTCGAGCAGACGGCGCGAAGCCGAAGCGGGCGCTTCTTCAATTTTAACGGCACAGCCGGCATTTGGCGCAAGGAGTGCATTCACGATGCCGGTGGTTGGGAACATGATACGTTGACCGAGGACCTTGACCTCAGCTACCGGGCACAGATGAAGGGATGGAAGTTTATCTACCTCAAGGATGTGGTAACACCTGCCGAACTGCCCCCGGACATGAACGGCTTCAAGAGCCAACAGCACCGCTGGGCCAAGGGTTCCATTCAGACCTGCCTGAAAATGCTTGGTCCGATCTGGCGCAGCAAGCTTCCACTGATCATCAAGCTGGAGGCTACCGCCCACCTGACAGCCAATTTTGCCTACCTTTTGCTCATCCTGCTTTGCATCCTGGTTAACCCGGCAATGCATCCGGAAAGTGGCTGGGTGCGCACGTTTGTGCTTGATATCCCGATCTTCTTTGCAACCACCATTTCCGTCGGTCTTTTTTATGTCACGGCCCAGATAGCCATCAACCCGAGTCCACTGCGATGGTTGCGTGAGGTTTGTTACCTGCCGGTCCTGCTGGCGCTGGGCATTGGCATGTCGGTGAATAACGGCAAGGCTGTGTTTGAGGCATTGCTGGGTAAGCAGTCGGATTTTGTGCGTACCCCGAAGTATGGAATTGAGAAGAAGCGCAAGGATGTCAGGAAAGCCAAATACCGTGCGCTGAGATCAGTTGCGCCGGTTTTCGAGGTGGCGTTTTTCCTGTATTTCAGTTATCTCGTCCTGCATGCCCTTGCCTCCGGCAACTGGATGACCGTGCCATTCCTGTTCCTCTTCCAGTTGGGCTTCTTTTTTGTGGCCTATGGATCGCTGAGGCACTTGCTTCCTGCATGGGTCCTTGGTAACCCCGAGAACGACGATACGGCTCTCGGGGCTTGACCGTCTTTTTGACCTTACTCAAAGCCGGCATGAACCTGCCGGCTGAATGATCTCTGCTCCACCTGAGGCAGGCGGCCATTTTCCGGGTGGCACCCGGTTTGACAAAGCATGGTAAGAACCTAGCATTAAAGTGCGAGCCGGGAATACCGGCAGCGGCTCTTGTCGCACTTTTTTTCGTTTACATGCCGAAAACAGCCCGCTTCCTGTTTCTTGGGGTGATCATGGCCATCACCTGTAACTGCCGCTCTACCGGTCTCACCGGCAACAGCCTTGTGGTCAGCGTCGGCGACCAGCGCATGGTCCTGCTCAACAGCGGTAAAGCGCTGAAATCCTATCCTGTCTCCACTTCCAAGTATGGCCTTGGCAGCACTCCTCGCAGTTACAAGACTCCGCTTGGAGAAATGTATATCTATGAGAAAATAGGGGATGGTGCACGGGCCGGTACAGTGTTCAAGAACAGGAGGCCGACAGGAGAAGTGGTCGGACCGGATGCCCCTGGCCGGGACCCCATTGTCAGCCGCATCCTTTGGCTCGAGGGTCGGGAGCAATCCAATGCCAATACCAGGGAGCGGCTGATTTATATCCATGGCACTCCCGAGGAGCGAAACATTGGCTGGCCGACCAGTTATGGTTGCATCCGCATGAAATCCGCAGACATCATCGACCTTTTTGCCCGGGTGCAGAGGGGCACAAGAGTTTCCATTAAAAAAGAGCCACTGACTTCGGAGGAGATTCCCCGGGCCGAACGCCTGCCCTGGGCAGCTGCCAAGACGAAGTCCTATTTCGCGATTTCCCGTGGGGAGAGCCTGAAAACCAGTCAGGTTTCCGATACGGCGGGGCATTCCCCTCCCGTTTCCGACCAACAGGGGGTATTTGCCCGTTTACTTAGGGCACCTGATGCAACGGACAGACGTTTTCCGTTGAGGGGGCCGAGGCAATAGCGATGGCAACCAATCCGGCTTATCAACATTGATACGGGTCTCTTAAGGGTCCCGGAGCTCCTAGTTCTTGACAATCGGGGACGACTGACTAAATTCGCCCCCCCTTCAAAATCAATAATTAGTTTAATGGCCAACACAAAATCCGTCCAGAAACGCGCTCGTCAGTCGGCAAAACGTGCCACTGTGAATCGCGAATCCAAGACCCGTGTCAAGACTGCCAGAAAAGCGGTTGTGGCCGCAATTACCTCCGGGGATAAGCAAAATGCGTTATCCAAGTGGCATCTTCTTTGTTCTGTGGCTGATAAAGCTGCCAAGAAGGGGGTCATCCACAAGAATTCGGCAAACCGCATTAAGAGCCTCTATGGTCGGCGGATTGCGGCCCTCAGCTAATAGCTGGGTGCAGGATCCCCTTCTTTGAGGGCATTATTTTCCCCTCTAATAAGGATTATTTGGTTTTTTCTCCTTCAAAGAGTTCGGTGAACTTGTTGTTCACCGAAAAATCGAGGGTTTGCCAGCCTGATTTGCCCAGGAAACAGTAGATTTCCCATTTCAGGGGATAATTGTCGCTGTAGGAAAAATAGGTGAAGCGGATAATCCGGCTGCCCAAACGACTGATCCGGATGAGTTCGTGATCCCTGATGGCGCCGTAGGTTTTCACTATATCCTGGGTCTCGGCCACCAGCTTATCGACACTTTCCGTGTTTTCACCGAGCGGGGAGCCTTTCATCAGGGCTGTGAAAGCATCTTTTGTGTTACCATTTTCAATATTCTTAAAGAAGGTTTCCACGCGATCGCGGATTTCCCGCTCCCCTCCAAGCGTTTTTTCAAAGCGCCCAAGCCCGGTTGCCGATCGCGCGGGTGCAGAAGGCGCCGCGTCCTGGGCCGGGGAAGCCCCCAGCCCAAGTATCAGCAGAAGGAGAATTCTGGGAAACATGGCAATGATTGATCTCGGATTTAATCTTCTGGGGATCCTCATTCCTCTAGAATGGGGGAGTTTTGTTCTACATTCAACGTTGTGTTCGCTGCAATGAGAGTTTCGCCCGCTTGAACTGCTCTTTGATGAAGCGTATGGTTATCGCTCAATGGAGGAAGAATCGCCCAATCATCTGCTCAATGAGCGAGCTCGCAGAGCGGATAAAATCGTCCGTAACCCGGAAAAATATAAAATATGTGCCGGTTGTGAGTCCATTATTGCGGTGAAAGTGTCGATTTGTCCCAATTGCCATGCGTATCGGTTCATGACTGAAAGAAATATGGTAATTGTTCAGGCTCAACAACTTGCAAATAGAGAGCCCCGATCTGTCGCCTTCCGGGATATGGATTGAATTCCTTGAATGTCAATGAGTTAAGTTGATATTGGGTGTTTTTAGATTATTTGCAGTTTTTGGGCTTAAATGAACTGCTTTTCATTTAAGAGGTTGACCGGAGGTTTTTTAAGGCTATTCTATTAACTCGTATTAACTAATACTAACCAACCTAACAAATACATTAGTCTATGAAAATCCGTAATATCGCAGCAGGATGCGCTTTGCTTCTTGCCGTTTCACCTGCTATTGCAGGCGATCACGCCAGTGGCGTTGACAGTGGTGAACCCTTCAGCCTTGGTGCTGATATCAGCCTCGGTTACGACACTGATTATGTCTTCCGTGGTGTTGCATTGGCAGAGGACCTGCTTACAACAACATTGAATCTCAACACCATTTCTCTTGGTGACGGGATGGACCTCGACCTTGGTGCCTGGTATGCCAACACCTACAATGGTGGCTATACTGAGCTTAACCTCTTCGGTGGAGTTTCCGTTGACCTTGGTGACGCTTCACTGAGCGCAGGAATCACCTACTACACTTCTGACACAGCTGGTTTCGACGTTGTTGAGCCATATGTTGGAATCGGCACAGAGCTTGCCGGCCTTGACGTCAGCCTTGGCTATGCATACGACTCTGATGACGACAGTGCTTATATTTCACTGGGTGCAGGAAAGTCTCTTGAGCTCTCTGACGACATCACTGTCGACATCAGTGCAGCACTCAACTACGCCGATGACTACTACGGCGTTGACGGCTTCAACAACATCGACCTCAGGGTTGGGTTGCCGATCGCCGTTGGTGGTGCAACTCTCACTCCTTACGTTGCCGGTTCTATCGCCGTTGACGGTCTTGATGATGCCGGTGGAGACGACGAGCTCTTCGGTGGAGTTTCCCTTAGCTTGAGCTTCTAAGTCTTTGGGAAGATCGTAAGATCAATTCACAAGCCCCCGGCTGCAAGGCCGGGGGCTTTTTTGTGTACCCTGATGCGCTCATTCCGGGTTTCTGTTATAGGGAAGAGTGACTTAATATTGGTGAATGCACCTGCTTTTTGCCGGCCTTTCATCTATGGTGGTGTGCCCGGGTGGATCGCCAACTCGCAGCGTATTTTGAAATCGACTTTGTTCCACCAGATAAAATGATTGCCACGGTAAGAGTGCTCGTTGACGGGGCTTCCGGCCTTGAATTCGATTACGCGTTGCCCGTGGAATTTACGGCCAGTGTGGAGGTGGGCAGCAGGGTCAGGATTCCATTGCGGAATCGTGCCTCTACGGGAACGGTGGTGGCTACATCGGAAGTGGTTGAAGGCAGTGAGGCGGCAGCCGTTCTGAAGCCGGTCGCAGGGTTGATTGCCGATCAGCCGATATTAACACCCGCCTTAATCGAACTGGGCAGGTGGATATCGGCATATTACGTGACACCAATGGATGCAGTGATGCGTAGCCTTATTCCCGAGGCGGTTCGTGGTGAAAACAATGATTTTCAACGAAGGCTCTTTGTGCGGTTAAGGCAGGCCCCGGATGAAGAGCAACTCGCAAAGCTTGGCAGGCGGGCCAAAAGGCAGGCCTCCATTGTCTCGGAGCTCATGGATGTGCAAAAACCGGTTGCCCTGGCAGGCCTTGGCCCTGGAGGGCGGGCTGCTGTGGAAGGACTGGTAAAGAAGGGGTTTGTGGAGTTGAGCAGGGAAATTGTCGCGCGTGATCCCCATCATGACGAGCAGTTCGTGGCTTCGCATCCACTCAAGCTTACCGGTCCACAGGGAGAATGCCTTGATGCCATCAATAAAGCGGTTTGCGAGCAAGGTGCGGCGAAGCCCCTGCTTTTGCATGGAGTGACAGGCAGTGGCAAGACGGAGGTCTATCTGCAGGCTATAGCAGCCGCTCTTGATGCCGGCGGTACTGCTTTGGTACTGGTTCCGGAAATATCCCTCACGCCTCAAACAGTGCGCAGGTTCAAGAGTCGCTTTGCTCGCATTCAGGACAGGGTGGCAGTCCTGCACAGCCATCTGAGCGGCGGCGAGCGTTTTGATGAATGGCACAAGATCGTTGATGGGACTGCCAAGATCGTGATTGGAGCACGTAGTGCCCTTTTTGCCCCGTTGCGAAACCTAAAGCTCATCGTGGTCGATGAGGAGCATGAGGGCAGCTATAAGCAGGATACCGCACCCCGTTACCATGCGCGGGATGTCGCGGTGGTGCGCGCAAGCCTTGAGGGCTGTGCGGTGGTGTTGGGCAGTGCAACTCCTTCACTGGAGTCATTCCAGAATACGCGGCTTGGCAAGTATCAACTCATTGAATTGCGGGACCGGGTTGATGAGCGGAGCATGCCGCTGATCCGTATCGTGGACATGCGTCAGGAAGGGCGCAACCTGTCCAGATCCGGGGGACCGGCAATTATTTCAGAGCGCTTACGCACAGCGGTCAACAAGCGCTTGGAGAAGGGTGAACAGGCCATTTTATTTCTCAACCGTCGCGGCTTTGCCACGTCCATGACCTGCCCTGCGTGCGGCGAGTCCTGTGGCTGTCCCCACTGCAGCGTCTCGTTGACCTTTCACCGCAGTGCGGAGCGCTTGGTTTGTCATATTTGCGGTTACCAGAGGGTGGCACCGCGCAAATGTCCCCAGTGTGGTGATCCTGCCATTCGTTTTGCAGGCTACGGTACGGAAAAGGTCGAGGAGATCCTGCGCAAGGTGTTTGGCCAGGCGAGGTTGGCACGCGTTGATACAGACACCATGTCGCGAAAGGGTGCCTTGCGTGAGGTTCTCAGTGCATTCAAGGCCAATAAACTCGACATCCTTGTCGGCACCCAGATGATCGCCAAGGGTTTGCATTTTCCAAACGTGACTCTTGTCGGAATCCTGAATGCCGACATTGGGCTGCACATTCCTGACTTTCGCGCGGGAGAGCGCACTTTCCAGTTGTTGACACAGGTTGCCGGGCGTGCCGGCAGGGGAGAGATGGAGGGGGAGGTCCTGATCCAGACATTTACTCCGCACAGTCCTTCGATTCAATTTGCAAGGCATCATGATTTTGAAGGTTTTGCTGAACAGGAACTCGAGTTTCGAAAAGGCTTTTCCTATCCACCCTTTACCCATTGTGTGTTGCTGACGACACGCTCCACCCATGCGCGTCGTGCGGAGTTCACCCTGGAAACCATGCACAAGCGCCTAATGGCCGATCTTCCGGATGGCATCCTGCTGGGTGAGCCTGTGGAGTCACCATTGTCCAAGGCTTCAGGCATGTTCCGGTTTCAGTTGATGCTCCGGGCTTCATCAGCCCGGTTGTTGGCCCGTTATCTCGCCTCAATCACTGAAAAGCTGACTTTTCCCGCGGATGTTCAGGTCACAATTGACGTGGATCCCCTTTATCTGGCTTGAATGTGCGTCAGGAAGTGCCTGATTTTTATGCGGTTGGCCTGAGGTTGCGATTTTTTCCTATTTTTACTCTGCAGGGTTGTTTTTTTGCTGACGCAGCAAAAAAAACCGTCTAATGTGAGCTTCGAATGTGGATTTACATGAAGTGTTCACATCTTGATAAAAAAATGAAAAAATTGCTTATTGCATCGATAGGCATCTTTACTCTCGGTCTTGGCTTAGCCAGTGCTGCAGATAAAGATGCAAAACAGACCGCCTATGTGGCAACAATGACTGGCGTCACATGAGCAGGTTGCAAGAAATACGTTAGTTCAGCGTTGAAAAAGAAGTTTAATGCCACCAGCATCGTCATTACCAAGGGCGACAAGCCCAAGACACAGAAGGTGGTATTCAGTTGCGCCAAGGGTGACCTCACCAAGAAAGAGGCGGCTGATTCAATGGGGGCCAAGAAGTCACGTTTTGTCGTGACTGATCTCAAGAAGAGTAAGGCCGGATAAAGGATCTTGGCAGCGTCGCAAGACACTGCCGATTCACTCCAAGAACACTTCAATTCACAGGGAACGGCTCCGGTTTCATTACCGGAGCCGTTTTTCTGTACGAGAAACGGTGCAGGTGACAGGTATGCTTTTCTTTCCCATGTCACCGCGTAGTGTGCGCATACAGGAAGGGCCAGTTGCTTTGATTTTCCCGTATTTTTTGGTTTTCGTGCACGGCTGCCTCAACATCCTGAAAAAATGTTCTGCTGATGAATAAATCGTTGGCCCTAGCCGTCTCATGAGTGAACCTTTGTTAAGAACAATCAAATAATGAAAATCCAGAAACTTTTTCTCCTTGCAGTAACAACCATGGGACTTGCCTTCTTTTGCACTTCCTGTGGCCCTTCAGCAAAACGCGGAGCCGTGCTTGGTGGCCTTATTGGTGCCGGTGCGGGCACGATTATCGGCCATCAGTCCGGCCGTCCTCTTGAGGGGGCAGCCATTGGCGGTGCTGTTGGTGCTGGTGCCGGCGGTCTGCTCGGCGGAGCACGTGATGATGAGCGCCACGCTCAGGAAAGGCGGCATCATGACCACCGAGACCATCGTGATCGCCGCTACGACGACCGTGATAACAGGCGCTACTAGCACTCCGGACCTGTAAACTGAAGGTAAAGCGTCACTTTTTTGCCGATTTTAAGGCAAGGGTGCCCCTGAGTTGGGGCGCCCTTTTTTTGTACTCAAGAAAAAGAAAAATTGAATAATACCGGTCGTAGAGAGGTCAAAAAGACATGCTCTACCTGAAAATGCTTCATTTGTTTGCCGGATTACTTGCCATCTCTCTTTTGACTTCGTGTTATTCTGACTCATACAGCTATGCCCCTGCCACCAAGAGGGGGACAGTTGCTGGCGGACTGATTGGTGCCGGCCTCGGCACGGTGATCGGCAGCCAATCTGGCCGGCCCCTTGAGGGAGCTGCCATCGGCGGCGTCATTGGTGCATTGGGTGGGGCGGCCCTGGGCAGTGCCAGAGATGACCATGACCGTCACCAGCCGGCCTATTATCAGTCGGCCCGTTACCAACCGGCGTATCGGCCCCCTGCTCGCTATGACATCAGCATTCGCTATGGGCAATACACAGGGCGACGCCCCTACATTGGTTATCCCGCGTCCCATCACCATTCCCATTACCGCCACCCGGTGCCTTCATGTCATCTTCCACGGCGTTATTGATACAGGCAGTATGTTGTATTGTGGGTGAGTCCCATTCAATAAAAAACCCGGCTCTGCACAGCAGGCCGGGTTTTTTGATTGGTTTTTTACCTTGTGTGCGGATCAGGAAATTTCCGAACGAGTTTGTCCTCTTTCCTCGAGAGTTGCTTGCGCAGCAGCAAGACGGGCAACCGGGATCCGGAAAGGCGAGCAGGATACATAGTTGAGTCCAGTGCGGTGGAAGAACTTAACTGAATCAGAATCTCCGCCGTGCTCGCCGCAGATGCCGATTTTCAGCTTGGGTTTGGTGGAACGACCGCCTTTTACGCCCATTTCCACAAGTTGGCCCACACCTTCCTGATCGAGACCGGCGAATGGGTTGTTGCTGAGAACTTCTGCATCCTGATAGGTTGGCAGGAAGCTGGAGGAGTCATCACGAGACAGTCCGAGTCCGGTCTGGGTGAGGTCGTTGGTTCCGAAGGAGAAGAACTCCGCGTGCTCTGCAACTTTATCAGCGGTGATCGCAGCGCGAGGAATCTCGATCATGGTGCCAACGGTATACTTCAACTGGGACTTCTTTAGGCCTAGCTTCTTGCGAACAACAGCGGCGGTCTCGTCGATTACCTGCTTCTGGAGCTCAAGCTCACGAGCGTAGGAGACAAGTGGAACCATGATCTCTGGAAGAACCTTTGTTCCTTCAGCCTGAACGGCTGCTGCAGCCTCAAGAATGGCCTCGACCTGAGCAGCGGTGACTGCCGGGTAGCTGATGCCCAGGCGGCAACCACGGTGGCCGAGCATGGGGTTCTCCTCGTGAAGGGCGTGAATTCTCTTGGTGATGGCGGGCGCGCTCATTCCAATCTTCTTGGAAAGATCCTTCTTCTGGCTGGCATCCATAGTGCCGATAAATTCGTGAAGTGGTGGATCTAGGAGGCGAATCGTTGCAGGACGCCCTGCCAAGGCCTTGAAGATTCCGATGAAGTCCTTCTTCATGAACCTCTTGATTTTAGTCAGCGCCTTCGCACGGCCTGCGTCGTCGTCAGCGAGGATCATTTCACGGACAGAGTCGATACGGTTGCCTTCAAAGAACATGTGCTCGGCACGTGTCAGGCCTATGCCTTCAGCACCAAACTTGATGGCCTGCTCCACCTGCTCCGGGGTGTCGGAGTTGGTACGGACCCCAAGCTTGCGAAGCTTGTCAGTCCAGCTCATCAGTTCCATGAATTTTTTGTAAGTATCAGAGCGCTTGCCAGCGGCCTTGTTCTCGATCAAGCCCTGGATGACTTGGGACGGAGAAGACTTGATGGCACCCTTGTAGACGTTTCCAACGAATCCGTTGAGGGACAGGGAATCACCTTCCTTGAGAGTTACGCCATTTCCAGAGAGTGTCTTTTTGCCATAATCAATGGACATGCCGTGAGCACCGCAGACGCAAACCTTACCCATTTGGCGGGCAACCAGAGCAGCATGTGATGAGGCTCCACCCTCGGTCGTGAGGATTCCATCAGCTGCAATCATGCCACGAAGATCTTCAGGAGAAGTCGCTTGGCGGACAAGAATGACGGATTCACCTTTGGAGGCCGCCTTTACGGAATCTTCAGCGGAGAAGTAAATCTTGCCGGAAGCAGCACCCGGACCAGCGGGGAGGCCGCTACCTATCTTCTCGGCCTTTCGCTCTGTGGCCGCATCAAAAATGGGCGCCAGAAGGTGACTTAAATCCTCAGCAGGGATGCGCAGGATAGCCTCCTCCCTTGAGATGAGGCGTTCCTTCACCATGTCGAGAGCGATATTGACTGCGGCAAAGCCGGTGCGCTTGCCATTACGGGTTTGCAGCATCCAGAGCTTGCCTTCCTCAATGGTGAATTCGACATCCTGCACGTCACGGAAGTGTTTCTCGAGGATCTTGCGGACCTTGAGCAGTTCCTTGTGTGATTTGGGCAGGTCCTTGGCCATCTTGGCGACCGGTTTCGGCGTGCGCACACCTGCGACCACATCCTCACCCTGTGCATCAATGAGATATTCCCCATAGAAGACGTTTTCACCGGTGGCCGGGTCGCGCGTGAATGCCACGCCAGTGCCGGATGCCTTGCCGGTATTTCCAAACACCATGGCCTGCACATTGACCGCGGTGCCCCACTCGGCGGGGATGCCGTACTTGGCACGGTAGACCTTGGCACGGTCATTGTTCCAGGAGTTAAAAACCGCGTTAACTGAACCGTAGAGTTGCTCCATCGGGTCTTCCGGGAAGTGCTTCCCGCTGCGCTTCTTGATCAGTTTCTTGAACTCGGCAACTACCCAGCGCAGGTCACTTTCCTCAAGGCCTGAGTCATCCTTGACGTTTGCCTTTGCCTTTGCCTTGTCGAGGATCACCTCATAAGGGTCATGGTGTTCACCTTCCTTGGCCTCCACATCCATCACCACCGAGCCATACATCTGTAGGAAGCGCCGGTAGCTGTCCCAGGCGAATTTCGGGTTGCCGGTCTTGGCTGAAAGCGCCTCGACCACGGTATCGTTGATTCCCAGATTGAGGATGGTGTCCATCATGCCGGGCATGGATTCACGGGCACCGGAACGTACTGATAGAAGCAAGGGGTTATTGAGATCCCCGAATTTCTTGCCCATTGCCCTCTCGATCTTGGCAATGTTTGCCTTGATCTCGGCATCCAGTGTTTTCGGGTATTTTTTGTTGTTGGCGTAATAGTAGGTGCAGACCTTGGTGGTGATGGTCATTCCGGCGGGCACGGGAAGACCGATATTGACCATTTCCGCAAGGTTGGCTCCCTTGCCGCCCAGAAGGGCTTTTTGTGAGCCGTCTCCGTCTGATTTCTTGCCACCGAAGAAGTAGACATTCTGGTTCTTTTTACGGGTGGCGGCTCTGCGGCGAGCCGTTGCTTTCTTTTTAGCCATGGATTTGGTGTTTTATGGTTGATCTCGGGAGCGGATGAATGCTCCGTCATTTCAAGAGAGGAGTTATTCTTTCAGCGGAAAGGAGCGCCACTGTATCCGGGTGTTTCGCGCTGTCAATTAAGGGATTAAGGCACTTTTGAAGATCGCGCCCGCGTTTGTTTCGCCACAAGGCCAACTCAGGATGACTCGATGATTCTAAAGTCAATCATGCGGCGCTCGAAATCCACACTTGCAACCGAGACCTTCACCCGGTCTCCGGCCTGGAAAACGCGCTTGGGTTTTGAGCCGATAAAGCGTGCCCCCGGGCCATCGAACCAATATCCTCCTCTGCAATGGGGCAGGTCGGACTCGTTAACCAGCCCCTTGATGAAAAAGTCGGTCAGTTCGACGAAAAGGCCCTTGCGCCGCACTTCGTGGATCATGGCAGGATGGGTAATCGGGTTTTTGCGGGTGCTTTTCTTGGCTTCCCTCCAGAGGTATTCAATCTGCTTGAGTTTCTGTGTCTCGAACTCGGCATCCGAGGAGTTGCGTTCCATATCCGACAAGTGACCAGCCAGTTCCTTGATCTGATCAAGGGCAGGGGTTTTCATTTTTGCCTTGCTCCCGGCAATGTTATGCAGCACCCGGTGCACGACCAGGTCGGCATAACGGCGAATGGGACTGGTAAAGTGTGTGTAGTTTGTCTTGGCCAGGCCGTAATGCCCTATGGGATCCTCGCAGTAGCTTGCACGCTTGAGGCTTTTGAGCAGCCCGACCTTGATGGCATGCTCTTCAGGCTTTCCGCGTGCAACCGTGAGGAGCTTCTGGATTTCGTCGCGGTTGCTGAGATCTCCGGCATTGATGCCGTAATCCAGTGCCAGTTGGCGAAACTCAAAGAGCTTGTCTTCATCCGGGTCCTCGTGCACGCGGTAGATTGAAGGCTTCAGCTTATCCTTTGTCTGCTTTGCCACCGCCTCATTGGCAGCAAGCATGAATTCCTCCACGAGTTGATGGCTCTCGTCATTTTCAATGCGCTCAAGCGCCACCGGGCATCCCGCCTTGTCCAGCACGGCGCGCACCTCGGGCATGTCAAGGTCCAGGGATCCGTTGCTGAAGCGTTCCCTGCGCAGCTTGGCGGCAAGTTCCCATGCTGTCTGAAGGTGTTCGGAAAAGGGATCTTGTGGGTTGGGTTTCTGCATCAGGTTGTAAGCCTGCTGGTAGGTAAAGCGCCTTGCGCTGCAGATCACTGCTTTGCAGAACCGGAGTGATTGAAGCTTTGCGCCCTTGTCAAAGTGCATGATGGCAGCATGCGTGAGGCGGTCCTGCCCTGGCACAAGGGAGCACAAGCCGTTGCTGAGTGTTTCCGGGAGCATGGGAATGACCCGGTCGGCAAGGTAGGTGCTGTTGCCGCGCAGACGCGCTTCCCGGTCGAGTTTGCTGCCAGGCTTCACGTAATGGGAGACATCGGCAATGTGTACTGCCAGGTCGTAACCTCCCGCTTTGGTTTTCTCGACAAGGATGGCATCGTCAAAATCGCGGGCATCGTCGGGATCGATAGTGAACACCGGGCGCGTGCGCCAGTCCTCACGCCCCACAACTTCCTCCGCGGTTACTCGGTCACTGAATCTTTTAGCTTCAGTGAGGACTTCTCTGGGGAAAGTGCGTGGCAACCGGCGCTTGCAGATTACCTGCAGGATATCAATTCCAGGTGTTTCCGGCGGACCCAGGATCTCGGTAATTTTGCCGTGTGGGTGATGGCGGCGGGATTCCCAGTGCTCGATTGCCACCACCACCTTGTCCCCTGGGTTTGGAGCGGGATCCGGCAGGGCAGTGTTATCAAGCTTGATTGTTGGTGGCAACAACGGGTCATCAGGCTTTGCATAGCTGAAGCGTCCCCGCTGTGTGAAGGTGGCGATCAGCGCATCATTGCGCCGTTCAAGGACTTTCACCACGCGTCCTTCGGTAGACCTGCCTTCACCGGAGTATTTGGTTTCCAGTTGATTTCGCGTCTTGGCATTCTTGATGTGTTTCATCCAGTGTGGCGCACCACTGCGGCTCTCGGTGCGAACCGCGACCTTATCTCCATGAAGCCCGGTTCCTGAGGCGCCACGGGGAATAAAGATTCCGCGCTCACGCCGATTGCCTTCCGGGTCGACAAAGGCATGACCTGCGGGTTGGAAGTGCAGGATGCCGACAATGTCATTGCTGCCACGCAGCACATAGCGGCCTTTCCTTCCCTGCCTGAGCGTGCCGGCGGATTCAAGTTCCTTGAGCAGGTTGCGAAGCATCTGGCGCTGTTTGGGCGCGATGTTCAGCTCACGGGCCAGCTCCGACTTGTTCATCGGCTGGTAACTGGGGCTGCTCAAGAGTTTCTGCAGGCGTTTGCGCAGCCCGGCTGCATTGCCTGTGCCCTTGCGGGTCCTTTTTCTGGATATTGGTTTGGCCTCAGCCATCATGTAGAAAGAATAAATAAAAAAATTGGGGTGAAAGCCCGCTGCCGGTTGCCGGAATTACCGAGAAATCCTACCTCCTTACCTGAAATAATCGCCTAGATGTACCTTTAATTGGCAGCGGATACAGCTTTATCATTCGCATAAAAGCATTGTTTTCGCAAAAAAAACTGGTAACCTGCAAATGGGTATTATTGTAAACACATTGTAATACCTCATTAAAATAACCCTGCCTCTACCATGAGATCCCTTTCCCTGAACTCTCTTCCCCGACGTAGCCGATTCGCGGCATTTACCCTCATTGAGCTTTTAATCGTTATCGTCATCATTGCCATTCTCGCCGCGGTTGCCTTTCCAGTTTACGGCATGGTGATGGAAACCGTGAGGAAGACGGAGGCAGAAAAAGACGTGCAGGATCTTAAGCAGGCCATTTCCAGTTACCAGCTCGAATACGGCAAGCTGCCCTATGGAGGGCAACAGGATGTTGAGCTAAACACCGAGGATGATGATATCATTAGTATCCTTGCCGGTGTCGAGGGCCATCCGCTGAACACCCGCGGCAAACCTTTCTATCAGGGAAAGCGGGCCAAGGATGCCAGGGGCGGAGAGCCCGTAGGTGGCATTCATGGAGAAGCAGATAACCTCAAGATGGCCGATCCCTGGGGACAGCCGTATTACATCATTATTGATGCCAATTACGACAATAAGGTGCAAAATCCAGATCCCAACGGTGCAGGAGAGGTTGAGCTTCGCCAAAAAGTCATTGTTTGGTCGGAAGGCAAGCCGAGGGAAAAGGGTGCCGCAAACGACCCGAGGGATTGGCATACCAGCTGGTAGGACATCCGGAATGAGCTTGGCAGTCGCAAGGCAATTTCTTTAATATTCACGGGACCGGGTAACCGGTCCCTTTTTACATGAGGTAAAACCACTGCGGGTGTAGTTCAATGGTAGAACGCGAGCTTCCCAAGCTTGAGACGTGGGTTCGATTCCCATCACCCGCTCCAGTTTCATTTTAGCTTACAACAACAGTGTGGTTGGCACTGCATTCGAACTGATGCAAAATATATCATACCATGCAACAAAACCGACGATCTTTCCTCGGTAACCTGACAACTTCAGCAGGCGGTATCGCGCTGACGCAGTTGCTGGCGCGAGATGGTCTGCTAGCTGCGGAGGGAAAGTCGCCAATTCGCCCGAAAATCGATCCCTCACGTCCCTACGCTTCGCGTGTCTCGCATCACCCGGCGCAGGCGGATCAGGTGCTGATCATTTTTTGTGCGGGAGCGGTGAGCCATCTCGATACCTGGGACTTCAAGCCGGAGCTCTACAAGCAACATGGCCGGACACCGCCTAACGCTCCGAAAGTGACGTTCGAGGGGCCAATTGGCAAAATGGCGCAGCCGTTCTGGGACTTTAAACCGCGGGGGCAAAGCGGCAAAATGATCTCCGATCTCGTTCCGAATCTGGCGAAGTTGGCCGATGACATGTGTTTCATCCACTCGCTCACCGCGAAAAACAGCGCGCACACTCAGGCGGAGAATTTTCTCTCGACCGGGTTCACGTTTGAAGGTTACCCGAGCCTCGGCGCTTGGACGACATATGCTCTCGGCACGATGAACGAGGACCTACCTGCCTTTGTCGCCATCGCCGATCCGCGCGGACGTTCGCAGGCCGGTCCAAACAACTGGGGTAACGGGTTTCTCCCGGCGGCGTTCCAGGGCACGGCGTTCAGTGCGGATGAACCGCCGAAGAATCTGCACGCCTCGGCTCGCGATAGCGCCAATCGGGCCACGGTCGATCTACTGGCTGAGCTCAACGAACGTCATCGTATGGAATTTCCCGGAGATTCGGAGTTGGCCGCACGCATCAGTAGCTACGAACTGGCGGGCCGGATGCAGACGTCGATCCCGGATCTGATGGATCTTTCCGGCGAACGTCGCGGCACTCTGGAGGAATACGGCGCGACCTCGCCTAATCAGATCAAGGCGGCGTATGCTCGCAACTGCCTCATGGCGCGTCGGCTGCTGGAAAAGGGTGTTCGAGTGGTGCAGTTGTTCAACGGTGCCCACGCCAGCGGTGGTAAAAAGAACTGGGATAGCCACTCGGAAATTTTCCAAAACCACGGAACCCACGCTGAGATTTTCGATCAACCTGCCGCGGCGCTGTTGCGCGATTTAAAGCAGCGCGGACAGCTCGATCGCACCCTCGTTGTCTGGTGCACCGAATTTGGACGCCTCCCCTTTATGCAAGCCAACGGCACCGGACGCGATCATAACATCGATGGGTTCACCTGCTGGCTGATGGGCGGGGGGGTGAAACAGGGATTCAGCTACGGCAGCACCGATGAATTGGGCTGGCATGCGACCGAGAACAAAGTGACGCACTATGATTTCAACGCTACGATTCTGCATCTGCTAGGGCTGGATCACGAGCGGCTAACTTATTACTTCAACGGCAACGAACGCCGCCTCACCGATGTGCATGGGCACGTTATCAAGGACCTGCTGGCATGAAGAAGCTCGCGATATTCCTGTCCGGTCTCGCGATGACAAGTGCTGCCGCGGAAACCGATTTCAAGCAGGACGTTTTTCCCATCCTTGAAGCGCACTGCTTCAAGTGCCACGGCCCTGACAAGCAGGAATCCGATCTGCGTCTTGATTCGCGGGCTGGAATGTTGACCGGCGGGGATTTCGGTCCAGCAATTGTCCCTGGGGATGCCGCGAAGAGTTATCTCATCAAGGCGATCACCACCGATAATGTCGAGCTAAGAATGCCGCCGAAGGGAAAACGCCTGTCTCCGGAACAGGTGGCAACTCTCAACAACTGGATCGCCAAAGGCGCGGTATGGCCTGGGCAGAAGGAGGCCGTCGCGCGCAACCGCAACAAAACCAGCGATCACTGGTCGTTCCAATCGCTACCCACCGAGTTTGCCCACGATTCCATCGACGGATTCATCCACGCCAAGCTGGATAAGACGGGGCTCCGTTCCTCGCCAGAGGCGAACCGCCATGCACTGATCCGACGTGTCACACTCGATCTAACCGGCCTTCCGCCGACACCGGAGGAAGTCGATGCCTTTCTCGCCGACAAGTCGGAAAATGCTTGGCGAAAGGCCGTAGACCGGCTCTTAAAATCCCCTGCCTATGGCGACCGTTGGGCTCAGCACTGGCTGGATGTGATCCGATACGCTGACAGCCGTGGCTATGAATTTAACTCGCTGCGAGGCGATACCTGGCCCTACCGCGACTGGGTTATTGCCGCCTTCAACGGGGATCTGGCGTGGGCCGAGTTCCTGTTCCAACAGATTGCCGGAGACACCATCGGCATTGATCCCGCGACCGGATTTCTCGTCACAGCGCCTTTGCCGACGCCGCCTGAAGTCGGGAGGGAAGCAGCCCAAATCCGCCAAGCTCGATTCAACGCGTTGGACGAAATCGTGCAGAACGTCGGCGCATCCATGTTAGGACTGACCGTCGGTTGTGCCCGCTGTCACGATCACAAGTTCGATCCGATCTCGGCGCGTGATTACTACCGCGTGGTCTCGGTCTTTAGCGGCGTTCAGTTCAACAGGAGATTGTGGCGAAGCAAAGATGCTGAGCGCAAGAAGAAGGTAGCGGCGCTCGATACAAAACTCTCGGAAATCGAAGCCGAACTAAGAAAGTTCCCGGGCCCGCGCATCGTCGAGCGAGGTCGTTACACCGATTTCTTCAACGCCGTCGACGCTCGCTGGGTGCGCCTTAATATCGACAAAACCGACGCCAAGGGCGACGGGCCCGTCTTTGACGAAATCGAGATCTACTCCGCTGGCAAGGACGTCAACGTCGCACTCGCCAGTCTCGGAGCCATTGCCAGTTCCTCCGGTGTGGCCAAGCATTTAGGTGGTCGAGATGACATGCTCAACGACGGCAAATTCGGCAGTGGATCCATCTGGACCGCCGATCGAATTCCGCCTGCGTGGGTGCAAATCCAACTGCCTGAACTCACGCGTATCGACCGGCTCACTTGGAGTCGCGATCGCGATCTCGCGGT
This sequence comes from uncultured Verrucomicrobiota bacterium, assembly GCA_902589825.1. GTDB lineage: Bacteria > Verrucomicrobiota > Verrucomicrobiia > Verrucomicrobiales > DEV007 > CACIUL01. Next base: position 33,165 of record CACIUL010000014.1, on the reverse strand, counting down.
ATCAGATTCTGCCAAACACGCCGTACGACTTACCTCGGCCTGGCGCATCGAGGTCGCGGTGACCGAAGGGAAATGGCAACCCGTCGTTCCACGCTTCCGAGGAAGCCCTCCCACCGAAGCCCAAAGGCAAAGACAACACGAACTCGAGGCCCGACGCGATCAACTCCAACAGCAACTCAACGCGATGAGTGCCCCCTTGGAGGTCTTCGCCGGCAGATTCGTCAATCCCGAACCCATCCACCTCCTGATGCGCGGCGACCCAGGCCGACCGCGCGACCGCGTCGGCCCAGGCGCGTTGCAGATTCTCAAAGGCTTCGAGCTGACTCCCGGCACCGCATCAGAAAGCGAACGCCGCGCTGCGTTCGCCAAATGGCTGACCAAAGAAGCCGCTCATCTGACGGCGCGGGTTGCCGTCAATCGCATCTGGCAGCACCACTTCGGTGCGGGCCTGGTCGATACACCGAACGACTTCGGCGTCATGGGCAGTCGTCCGACTCATCCCGAACTACTCGACTGGCTGGCCGCGGAATTTATCGCGAGCGGTTGGAAAGTGAAATCGATTCAACGCCGCATCCTCGCAAGCTCCACGTACCGGCAAAGCTCATCATCCCGCGGCCAATCAGAAGCGATGCGTGCCGATGCGGACACGCGCCTGCTGTGGCGTTTCCCCCCGAGACGCCTCGATGCCGAAACCATTCGCGATTCCATGCTCAAAATCTCCGGTAACCTCGACCCGAAGCGCGGTGGTGAAGGCGTCAACATCTTCACCCGCCAAGGTTCGTTCGACCAATGGAAGCCGCTCGCCGATCCACCGACTGGATCGAATCGCCGCATGATCTACCTCACCCGGATTCGGGGCGTCGACGACGGCATGTTCAAGACCTTCGACTTGCCCGAGTGTGGTCAAGTAAAAGACAAGCGCACTGAATCGACGACGCCGTTGCAAGCGCTCAATTTGTTGAACGGAAAATTTAGCCTGAAGCAGTCGGCGGCTCTGGCCAAACGGATCGAAGACGAGGCGGGAGGCAATTCATCTGCGCAGGTGACGCGAGCTTTCGAATGGATTCTCGGTCGCCCGCCGGAGGATGCGGAATTGGTGCTTTGTCAGGCTGCCGTGCGAGCCGAGGGGCTGGAGACGGTGTGCCGGGCACTGTTCAATTCGAATGAGTTTTTGTTTCTGCCGTAGGTAGCTCCGGATAACAATGATTGTCATCAGCGAATGGGTTCGATTCCCATCACCCGCTCCAGTTTTACCAATCGGAATCTGAGCACTCTTGAAATCCTGCTGCTTGTGTGCAGAGGGCGTTCAGGAGTGAGAAGAGGTCACTTCTTTTCCTGGGATTTTTTTTCCCGCTTTGCTCTTTGCCCGGCCTGATATTTCCACCAAACCTTTAGTTGGTCCCTGCTGAGAAGTTCCTTAAGCTTTTCTGTGCGGGCCTTGTAGTATGGTGCGCCGGTTTCCTTCTTTTTCTCGGCGGATTCGAGTTTCTTCAGTTTGGCCAAAAATTTATTGTGCTCTTTCTGGAGCGCACGGAATTTGGGCTTTTGCTCATCTGTGAGCTCGAGAGCTGTGACCATCTTGCTGTAGGGAGTCTCACTTTTTTCTACCTTGGCGGCTTTTTTTTCTTCGGCGCGCGCATTGCTGTTAAAGATGGCAACCAAGGCCAGGATCCATATTTTTTTCATCGTGTTTTTTGTTCTTATTATTATTTGCTGAATAAGAGAATGTCTCAAGATACCTCTTAAGAGAAGAGAAGCCTTGTGGCATCTTGTTTTTATCGTGCCGTTTCTTATCAGCTCAAAAAGTGCCCATCAAATGGATTGTGGTGGGAGAGTTCCCTATCTGTGAAAATTTGTAAAATGATGCGCAACAGGGCCTTGCCCGTGGACGACTTCATTGACTTGCGGCCCATTTCAAAACAGAAAGTGATATTATTGATAATCCGGCGGTTTTATCTTACATTCAGTCATTAAGGGAAAAACCTTTTCTCCCTCGCAAAATCCGTGCAAGAATTCATCTGATTATGATATCTAGGAGAAAGTTTTTGAGAGCCGGTGGTGCCACCATGGCATTGCCTTTTTTGCATTCAGCACCTGAGGCCATGGCAGCGGCCAAGAAAGGGCAGAAACCGGACAAGAAACTGGTGATCATGTATATCCCCAACGGGATTGTGCGCCGCTGTTTTTTCCCGGGTGAGGAGGAGGCGACACTTCCGGGTTTTGTCGGGGGATTCAATGCGGACAAGACCAAGAACCAGAAGCGCAAACAGAACAAGGCGGGAATTTATCCACTGGAGTTGACTTCCACCATGCAGCCCTTGCAGGATCACACCAAGGATGTGACCCTGATTACCGGGCTGGACCGCACATTCAAGAATGGTCAGGACGTTCACGCACAGGGAGCATCCTGTTATCTCACCAGTCTTTCACCCGTTCAGGCAGCTGAGCAGGGTATCCGTCATCCCAACGGTCGCAGTCTCGACCAGGTCATCGGGGACAAGGTGGGATACAAGACGGCATTGAATACCATTGAGATTGGCTGTAACGGGTTTCGGGCGCCCAAGGAACCGATCGAGTTTGACAATATTTCCTGGTATGGCCCGGGCCAGATTGCTCCCTCGATCCGCGACCCCAGAAAACTCTACGATCGACTCTTTTCCAAGGACAGTTTCCGGGCGCACGTGGCGGATGTCTCAGACCTTGTCCTGGCGGATGCCAAGGCGCTCTCGAGCAGGCTTTCCAGCAAGGACCGGGAAACCATGGATGAGTTCATGACCATGGTGCGTGATGTCGAGGTGCGCATGGCCAAGCTGGAAAAGTTGATGGCCAATGCCGATGTCAAGGTTCCGAAGACGGAGATCCTGCCACGCGGTGAATACATTCGCCTGCAGGCAGACCTGATGCTCTTGGCCTTCCAGATGGGAATCACGAACATCGCCACGTTCATGATCGGACCGGAGCGGTGGGATGCGACCCTGATGTATGAGGGGGTTTTCGATAAGCCGGTGCAGCACCACAACATGACCCATAACCAGAAGGGTAATGGTTATCTTGAGCTCCAGAAGATTGATATATTCCACATGCAACAATACGCGTATTTGCTTAAGCGCATGAAGGAGATAAAGGAGTCTGACGGCAGCACCATGCTGGATAATTCGCTGGTAACCTATGGGGCTGCACTGGGTGATGGCGCCACCCACCAGTTTTATGACCTGCCGATGATCGTTGCCGGGCGTGGCCAGGGGCAGATCAAGCAGGGGCGCTTTATTCAGCAGAAGAGCGGCACGCTTAACTCCAACCTGTGGCTGACACTGGCCAAGTTGATGGGCGTTGAGATGGACTCCTATGCTGATAGTCATGGAGTGATCTCGGATTTGTGGACCTGAACCGGCGCATGCGATCCCATTGGCCAATGAAAGGGGTTATCCTGCTTTTTTGCCTGGTAACAGGTCTGGTCCCGACCTCAGCTGCTGACGAATTTGGTCAGACGTTGAAACCGTTTTTTGCCAGCCACTGCGTGAAGTGCCATGGTGGGGAAAAGGTAAAGGGCAAGGTAAACCTCAAGGAGATTGGCAATCTGAATGACTTTCTTGCCAACCCCGAACTCATCCAGGACCTGCTTGGCGTGATCGACTCGGGGGACATGCCCCCGGAAGATGAACCGCAACCGGATGCGGCAAGCCGTGGAGCCGTCATGGCTTCCTTGAAAGGCCTGCTGCAAACGGCAGCAAAAAACACGAAAACAGGGCCGAACCCGGTGCAGCGGCTGAACCGTTTCCAGTATAATAACACCATCCGCGACCTTTTTGAAATTAACCGCGACCTCTTTGCGTTGCCGGAGAAGCTGATGACGCGGGAAACCATTTACCTGAATTCCCCCGAGATGCCCGGGCGCGTGAATGTGCGCTCCCTGGCAATGAATCCTGCCGGGGGCTTTGCCGAGGTTAAGCCTTTCCCGCAGGACCTGAGGGCTTCCCATGGATTCGATAACCAGGCCAATCAGTTGACCCTCTCACCATTGCTGCTCGAGGCCTTTTTACGGCTGAGTATCTCAATCCTGGAGAGCCCGGATTTCAATGAGAATACCGTGGGTGTCTGGAACACCTTTTTCAAGCCCCCGGCAGAGGGCGCCGACATCCCTGCTGAGACCCGCAAACGCATTGAAGATTTCCTTTTTCGCGCATTTCGGGGACGTGCCGACCGAGACATTATTGACCGCTACACCACGTATGCGCTGAAGAAGATAGAACAGAAGGTCCCATTCACCGACACCATGAAGAAAGTGGCCTCGGCCGCATTGTCCTCTCCGCTTTTCCTCTATCGGCATTCCACAGGTGACAAGGCCCTGAACCTCGCCACAAACCTATCTTACTTTCTCTGGGCCAGCACACCCGATGAGCAACTGCTCAAACTGGCGAAATCCGGGGAGCTTATCAAGCCTGACGTCCTGAATCAAAGCATCAACCGAATGCTTGCCGACCCGAAGATTGAGCGTTTCCTGGACACTTTCCCATCCCAGTGGATGCAGCTGGAAAACATTCTGGCAGCCACTCCCGACCCCAAGAAGTCCCGCTACTTCAATATCGACAAGAACAATCCTGCCAGCCTGCAGATGCTCTGTGAACCGCTCCTGCTCTTTGATGCCGTTTTTGTGGAGAATCGTCCCATTATTGAGCTCATCCAGCCGGAGTTCAGCTACCGGAGTGCCTTACTTAAGGACTGGTATACTTCGGATTTCAAGGTGCCGCCTTTTGATGCGGAAAAGATCATTGCTGCAAACCGGTCAAGGGACGAGCAGCGCAGGACGCTCAGTGACGCCATCAAGAATACCAATGCGGAATTGGACGCCCTGCTCAGGCCGATTAAGCTGGCCATCCTTACCGAGAGGCGAAAAAAAGCTGTTACCAAGTTGGTGGATCTAAAGCCCTATGCAGTCTGGGAATTTAACGGCAACCTCAAGGACTCAGTGGGTTCACTGGACCTCAAAGCGCACGGCAAGACGCGCTACGAGGAGGGCATGGTTGTCCTTAACAAGTCTTATTTGCAGAGTGCCAAGCTGCCTATTGACCTGAAGGCCAAGACCCTGGAGGTATGGTGCAAGGTGCATGATGTCAACCAGCGCGGAGGTGGTATCATGGGAATCCAGGGGCAGGGAGATTTCTTTGACACCATCGTCCTTGGCGAGAGAAAACCCAGGCACTGGATTTCCGGCAGCAACGGTCATTCGAGAACCCTGGATTTTCCGGGATCGACACCGGAGGAAAAGCCTAATGAAAGGCTGCACCTGGTCATGGTTTACAAGGAGGATGGCACCACCACCCTTTACCGTAATGGCCAGCCATACGGAAAGCCCTATCGCAAGGGGGCAGCACGCTTTCCAAAGAACCAGAGCTCAGTCATTTTCGGGCTGCGTCACCTGCCGCCCGGGGGCAATAAGTATCTCTCGATCAGCCTTGCCCGTGCCCGGTTGTATAACCGGGCCCTGAGTGCGGAGGAGGTTGCCGCATCCAGTGATGGTGCCCTTTATATCTCCGAGCAGGATTTATCCCTGGCCCTGAATGCAGAGCAGAAAGCCAAGAGGGGCGAATTGACCAGGAGGATCAAGGAGTCAGAGGATGCCCTGAACAGGGTACCGAAGAACCAGGACCTGCGCAAGTCCAAGCAGGACCTGCAGCGCAGGTATGATGATGAGATCCGCAACAAGCTGCGCTCACCGACTTTCGAGCGAGTGGCGGCATCGGACCCGCGCTACGGTGGTGTGATTACCAGCGCTGCCATGCTCAGCATGAACAACGGTACCAACAGGACACATCCCATTGCCCGGGGTGCCTGGATTATTGAGGTGATCTTCAATGACCCGCCTCCGCCTCCGCCCAATGATGTGCCGCCGCTTAATGAGGACAGCGGTCCGAAAAACCTGACCATCCGGGAGAAGTTTGCCCAGCACCGGGAAAATCCCGACTGTGCGGGGTGTCATTCCCGCCTGGACCCACTTGGATTTGCCATGGAGAACTTTGATATTACCGGCCGGTGGCGGGACAAGTATGAGAATGGCCGGGATGTGGATGCCAGCGGGACACTGCTGCGGAAATATCCCTTTGAAGATGTCGTTCTTTTCAAGCAGGCACTGGTCAAGGAGGACAGGCGTTTTGCTAGGGCCTTTACCGCGCATTTGCTCAGGTTCGCCCTTGCCCGGGAACTCAGCCCGGCGGATTCACTGACTGTGGACTCCATTGTTGAAGGCGCGAAGAAGGAGGATTTTCGTCTGAGGTCGCTGATCAGGGCGGTGATTCTCAACAAGAGTTTCCAGCAGTCAAGTTGATGCCGGTTATCCAAGGCTTTGCGTATTGTCCTCTGGTGTGGCGGATGCCGCTTTTATCTTGCAGGTCAGGTGGCATGGTTGCCACATTGTAACTAATTAATCACGGGCATGAAATCTCCAGAAGAAACGGGTAACATTCAATATCATATCATAGGAATCGATGGCCACGAATACGGCCCGGTTGACCGCGGGGGCCTGCAAGCTTGGATTGCTCAGGGCAAGGTGAATGCCCAGACGCAAGTGCGTCGTGCCGGCGAGACACAGTGGCAAACGGCAATCGCCATGGCGGATATACAGCCGATGCTCGAACCGCCTGTGCCTCCGCCTGTGACCCAGGCAGAGGATGCTTCCAAAGCAGCCACGGCGAAAACGCTGGTGCTGACTTCCCACATTATGGGTTACGGCGGGTTATTGTTGATGATTGCTGGCGGGGTTGTTGGGTTTTGGGTGCTGGCTGGGAGTGGCGTCTTGTCCGCCATTATCGGGGCAATTCTCGGCCAGGTTGGACGGGGCATGCAGGGGCGGGTTATTTAAGGGGAAGTCAACGTGACAGGTTCGCATGGCTGACTCCATGAAATCTCCAGTGATTTCCTCTGCCTTTAATAACTGCAGGGCAGTGGTGATAATGGCCCTGAGCTTCGCACTGGCAGGGTTGATGCCCGCTGCCCCCAGCCCTGCCCGGATTTTTTCCGACCACATGGTGTTGCAGCGTGATCTTCCGGTTCCGGTATGGGGCAGGGCGGATGCCGGGCAAGTGGTGGTGGTTGAATTTGCCGGGCAATCCGTGGAGGCAAAGGCGGCTGATGACGGGCGCTGGCAGGTTAGGCTGGAGCCTATGGAGGCAAATGCTGCCGGCAGGGTAATGCGGATTCGTTCTGTGCCAGGCGAAGACCCTGTGGTGATCCGCGATGTGCTGGTTGGCGAGGTCTGGTTTTCAGGTGGTCAGTCCAACATGGCATACACCACCGGGCAAATGGCCCGACGTTTGCCCGAAGGCAGGATACTGGTTGAGGGGGCTCAACTCGGAGGTATCAGGCTGCGCAAGGTCAATGAACGGGATGCGCGCCTGCCACAGGATGACCTTGCCGGGGGAAGTTGGCATGTGTGTAACCCCGGATCAGTTGTGAACCATTCAGCAGTGGCCTTTGTCTTTGCCAGGCGTCTCCACCAGGAACTGGGTGTTCCGCTTGGAATTATTGACTGCGCATGGGGCGGCACCCCGATCGAGCCCTATATTCCCTTTGAGGCATTTACAGGCCATCCGACCCTTGAGAAACTCGCTGCCTTTGCAAAGGCCGGTGATATCAATGCGGTCAGGCGACTGCCAGGCGGCACTTTTGCCCGCAGCCCGGCGTGGCTTGCCGGGGCTATTTACAATGGTCGCATTGCCCCGGTGGCACCTTATGCAATCCGCGGGGCCATCTGGTATCAGGGTGAATCCAATTCCGGGCACGGGGAGGACCCGCGCCATTATGCCCACAAGATGCGTGCCCTGATGCTTGGCTGGCGTCATGCTTGGCAGAGACCAGACCTGCCGTTTTATTTCGTGCAGTTGCCGCAATGGAAGAGTTATGCATGGACCTACCTGCGCGAAGAACAGCGCCGTGCACTTGATCAGGAGAATTCCGGCATGGTCGTGACGGTTGACCTGGACAATGCCGGCGATATTCACCCGCCCAACAAGATTGATGTCGGTGAGCGCCTTGCACTTTGGCCGCTTGCCAGGATCCATGGCCATGATGTGGCAAGCAGTGGTCCTGTTTACCGGGGAATGACGGTTCGCGGGGACACCCTTGTCATAGAATTCCATCATGCCGAAGGAGGGTTGACGGCAGGGAGAATGGAGGGAGTTGGCAAGTGGGCACCCCGGCCGAATACTCCCCTGAACGGGTTTGAGTTGTGCGGAGCAGAGGGTAAATGGCGAAGGGCAACGGCCAGGATCCATGGATCTTTTGTCGAGGTGAAGAGCCAGGGACTGCAAAAACCGCTTGCCGTCCGGTATGCCTGCCATCCTGAAGCCGCTCCCGGACGGCCATGGAACCTGTATAGCAGGGCGGGTCTTCCCGCTTCGCCGTTCTGTTCGGACTGGTCACGGATGCCCTATGACCCGGCCCGTAATCCCGTGCCCCAGTAGCGGTATTTCGGGCAACAGCCCGTGTGTTTCTCGTGGAGGTGCGGCACCTGAGAGTGGAGAGGTGCCATTAATGCCTCTGATTAATCCGAAGGCAGGGAAAGCGGAACCGTTTTCAGTTGATAGACAGGGGCCTTTTGGGCCTTGCTTAGCTTGAGCATGGCCGCATTGATTTTGCCGAAGTTCTCCGGCGTGCTGAAAAAAGGGCCCCTTCCCGATCCACCGTAGGTATGGGTTTCAATGAGGACCGGTTCATTGTTCAGCCACAGGAAAGACGGGTTTCCGCTGTCTCCCTTGATGAGTTTATTAAAGAACTTGGCTGGCAGCGTTGCCGCATCCACAAAGGTGACCAATCCTGAGAAAACAGAGAACACCGCGTGGATGTGAACTTTGCGTGTGCCGTTTGCCCAGGAGGTGATCAACGCATGGCTTCCCCGGAGTAACTCGGAATACGATTCGCCCGGTGGCAGCAGGCGATAGGCCTTTATTGTTGCTGGCAGGTCCTCGTCGAGTATCACGACGGCGATATCGTGCATAAGGTTCTCGATCCCTTTTATTTTCCGTGTCACCGGCCTGCCGCGCCGGTCATGGAATGTCACCTTGCTGCCAATTTTGCGCTGGTAGTGCCGTGCCATCAGTGCATGCCTTGGCGATATCATGGTCAGGGTTCGGGGGTTGTCCCACGCCACTCCTGAAAAATCAATGGCTTTCATCCATGCGCTGCCCCAGGCAACATCCGGAGATGTCTTGGAAACATATGCGTCAAAGATCTCGTCCCTTTCGGGTTTTTCCGGCAACAGCTTGCCGGTTTGTGCATTGATCGACTTGGCGAGTTTCCCTTGTTTGCTGCCGCTTCCCGTTTTCTGTCCCATGCCATCACCACTTGTTGCCAAGGCGGCAAGCAGGAGGGTTAAAAAAGCAGGAAGTCTTGCTTTCCAGCCGCCATGCCTGCTGCCTGCCGGTATTGCGGCGGGTTTGATACTTTGCATTTCCATGAAGACGAGGTGGAAGGGGAATGGTGCGCGGGGACGGGATCGAACCGCCGACCAACTGGGTGTAAACTATATAAGTAACACAGCATTTCAAGGGTCTTAACTTAAGACCTAAATCTAATTGATGCTATTTAATCTCTCTAAGTGTTGCCACTTTGTTGCCACTACATGGGGGTACATCCATTTCCTGTATTTGGAACCCCATATTATTTGAGAGCTATAGCAATTTGAAACTATGGCTACTGTATACAGAAAGAGAAAGAAGGATGGATTCGCAAGCCCATACTGGTTTGCGAGATATAAACTCGCCAATGGTAAATATGCCTATAAAAAAACGGGATTAACCAAGAAACGTGAGGCTAAGCATCTCGCTAATGAATGGGAGGTTGAGCAGAGTAAGCTCAGTAAACACCAATCTAAGCGAGGTGAAGAGGTGCAGGAATATCTAGAGAGGTTCGTTGCTGAACAGAATAGAAAAGGGTGGAATGCAGAGGATGGGATTAAAGCAGTCGTTAAACTCCACGAGATTGCGGCAGGCAAGGACCTTAAACTTCCAACACTCAAAAGGCATTTCCTAGATTGGATGATTAGGAAGAAGGAGATGGTATCCGAATCGAATTATAAAACTTACGGACATGCTATTAAGTCTTTTGATAGAACGTCTGTCGGCATACTGGATAAGAGATTGGTAGAACTAGAACCTGCTGATTTATACGAATTACAGCGAGGGTTACTAAGGGAAAGAGAGGAAACGAAGATCACCAAGAAGACTATTAATTACAAGATGTCTGTAATTAAAGGGGCAATCAAAGATGCTTACGTTGATGGTCTGATCTCAAGAAATATTGGGCTAGGGGTGAAGGAGTTACCAGAAGATGATTCTACGCTCAAGGTTCCTTTTACTCGTCCAGAAATACAAACGCTCATTCAATCTGCTGAAGGGAACTGGAAAGGTATGATCCTATGCGGAGCTAACACAGGTTGGAGGATTTCAGTATTAGCCAACTTGAGATGGGAAGATATAGATCCAGGAACTAGAATAGTTGTAGATCAAAATAATAAGCAGATGAGGGCGAAGAAGCTTAAAAATAGAAAGCCGATGGTAGCTTATTTAAAGGATTCTACTTGGAATTACTTGAAGTTTATAGGGCTTAAAAAGAAAGGTTATATCTTCCCCGATATCCAAGCAATGAATCGGGATATGAGATCAGATTACTTTGCTGAGAAGTTGATGGTGAAAGCAGGAGTCCCCAAAGCAGTCCCTCACCAATACCTTAAAGACAAGAAGGGGAAGCCGATAATGGGCGAAAGGACTTTCCATTGCCTAAGACATAGTGCCATCTCTGATATGGCTAACAACGATGTCTCTATGGATGTGCGGAAGAAATCTGTAGGGCAGTCCACAGATAGAGTTAATGAGATGTATACACATATAGATCATGAAACCATTAAGAGGAATTTCGAGAAGGTTCCCGATATAGAGTGGCAAGCTGTGCAGTGAGCGGTGAGCAGTGAATCCTAATACATAACCTTTTCTGTATGTACGTTAAATAATGGCGAGAGCTTGCGACACATAAGCGACAAAAAGGGCCTCGTGTCGCAAAAGCCGCAGAATGGAGCAGGGGGGTGGGTCTAAAATTCCGATAGGGGGGGTGTTTAAAAGCTGTTATTTAATGCCTATACAAATTTTATGTCGGTTCGTTTTCTATGGGGATACATGTGTTTTTTGCGAAGGGATGTTGATACAGTAAAATGGATCTCATATTGTGTTATGAATGGCTGGCAGGAAATATGATCTCAAACCAACTAACGAGAAATTAGCTCTGGATATTGAGCAGGAAGAGGGAATTTCTGCGGAGGAGGCTAAAAAGAAACTGAGAGGAACAGCATGGAAGGAAGAGGCAGATGCTTTACCTTTACGTGTTCTTCATAAACGCCTCGATTATAATCAGAAACCTCTGCGCTATATGCTAGATCCAAATGAGGATCCACACAGAGATGCTAAGAGTTATGGGTATAAGCAATGGAAGGAGAACTTCTTTGGTACGGATTATTCTTTTGAATTACCAGAGGATGCCGAATATGAAGCGATAAAGGAAAAGGCTTTAAGTCAGTTCACAGTAGAAGAACAACTCAAATCTTACGTTCTCGACATAACATTGGCACACGACCCCCAGATGAGCTCAATTTCTCAACAAGAGCCAGCGTCACAGCCAAACAATGGACAATCGATTTTTAGCAAAATTAGCCCTCCTTCCAAATGCAGGAACGAATTACTTTAATTGATCTTTTTTGTGGCACTGGTGGCTTTACCCAAGGTTTTGTCGATTACTCTGACAGCTTCGAGATTGTATACGCAATCGACTCAAACCGGGAAGCTGCGAAAACAGCGAGTGCAAATCATGCGCGTTGCATGGTTTCGACAGAGGACATTCGGGAAACAGAACCGTCGCGTGTTGCCGAGCAAATCAATACTTCGAAAATAGACCTGATTGTTGGTGGGCCTCCTTGTCAGGGATTTTCATCCCTACGCCCAAATCGATCTTCCCTAGAGGAAGACGAGAGGAACAACTTGTTTCTAAATTTCGCACGTTTCGTCGAATACTTCAGGCCAAAAGTGTTTGTCCTTGAGAATGTAGTCGGGCTTCTTACCCACGATTCCGGCAATACTCTCGCGAAGATTCAGGAAGTTTTCTCCGACTTATCCTACACCACGGATTGGAGGGTTCTCAATGCGGCAAACTACGGAGTCCCTCAGAAGAGAGAGCGGTTCATACTCATTGGTTCCCGGGATCAAACACCAATTATTTTCCCAGAACCGACACATTTTTTCAGGGGGCGTTCAATCGGCTACCGAGACAAAAGTCGCTCTCCACTCGCACTAGAATTGCTGCCACCAGCCATCAGTGTGATGGAGGCCATTGACGACCTTCCTCCCCTACAAAGTAACGAGGAAGCCCTCATCTACACAGCTGAGCCACGCAATAAGTATCAACGACAGCGGCGAAAAAAAACACATGATCTAACTTTGCATCGTGCCACAAACCACTCACCGAAAATTCTAGAAATCATCAAACATTCCGGAGACAATATCTCTTGCATTCCAAAGCATCTTGTAAACAGCGGATTCAGTTCCTGCTACTCAAGACTAGATGCCGGAGGGCCAGCCACAACAATTACAGTTAAGTTTCAGAGCGTAGCTTCGAGCAAGTGCATTCATCCAACCCAGAATCGCGCGATTACGCCGCGAGAGGCTGCACGACTACAGGGCTTTGATGACGACTACATTTTTCGTGGGTCTCTCACTGAAATAGCGGCCCAACTCGGAAATGCTGTGCCACCTTTACTTGGAAAAGCTATCGCTAGCGCAGTTTGGAAAATGCTCAGATGAGAAGGGCCAAGCCGGAATCAACACAAGAAAGAACCCACTTATATTATGGAAAGCGACTACACCGACCACAAAGGGAGAAAAATGGCCGTGAGCCTATTTTCGTCAGCGGGGATCGGAGAATTAGGGATCGAGAAAAACGCTATCGACGTCATCGCGGCCAGCGAACTCAAGGGTGATCGCGGCAAGCTCTATAATGAGAATTTCCCTGAAACAAAAATGTTCGTTGGTGATATTTGGGAGACCAAAGAGGACATTATCAACTACTCAATAGACGCCCTCCAAAATGAGGAACTGTTCTTGCTCTACGCGACTCCTCCTTGCCAGGGAATGTCAACCAATGGCGTAGGAAAACTGAATGCCGAGGCGCGGAATGGCAACCGACCAGCTGAAGACCCGAGAAACCGGCTGGTCTTGCCGGCAATGGATGTGATTTCAAAGCTGCATCCAAGGTGGGTGCTTTTTGAGAATGTCTCAGGCATGCAAAACACCATGATCAAGGTAGCGGAACATGGCGAGCCTGTAAGAATTCTTGACTATATCGCTGAACAGCTTGGGCCTGAGTATGCGGGAAGAGGCGAAGTGCTCTCCTGCGCTGATTACGGAATCCCCCAAATCCGCAAGCGACTTATTTCTGTCTTCACCCGTGATCCCGAAGGTATTGCCTACTTCCGTGCGAATGACGGAACATTTTTCCCGAGCGACGAGCGCACAAAACCAGTGACTCTTCGTGAGGCCATAGGAGGCATTCCGCCGCTCGACGCCAAACCTGGTCGTGAAGCGAAGAAGGATTTTCATCCGTTGCATTACGTAAACATCCTGAACCCGGAAAAATACCTGTGGGTAACCCATACCCCCGAGGGTGATACGGCATTCAATAATCAATGCATTAATCCCGATTGTGGCTCCCAAGAAAACCCCCGATATGTCGACAAACATCAGGAAGGAAGGTGGCAGTCCAACAAATTGACACCGATATATTGCGTACAATGCGGACTACTGCTTCCCCGCCCCACGATGACCGATCCCCAAAGTGGAGAGAGAAGACTGATAAGTGGGTTCCACTCGGCCTATCGAAGAATGCCGTGGGACGAACCATCTAGAACACTTACTAGAAACTTTCCCTTCGAAGCCTCAGACAACAAAATTCATCCGGAACAAAATCGGGTGCTATCTGTTTATGAGGCACTTGTCATTCAGTCTATTACGGATTACGAATACAGGTGGGAAATTGGAGGGAAACCTGTGACACGAAGTCTCATAGCCCAAGCAATCGGCGAGAGTGTCCCACCGAAATTAATCGACTTCATCGTCAGTAAGATGCTCAGAATAAGCGCAGGACTAATGCGTTCCTCTTACCAAGCTGAACTGTTCGACCCGAAATAGCGTCCTATTTTTCAGGAGTAACTCCGAAGCATGCCCTATTCCGCTTCCTGAATGGGCGGCCTGGCAAGAAGTGGTTGCCGGACGCGGCCGAGCATCCCTTGGACGGTGAGTCATTTGTGCCGAGTCTCCGGCAGAGCCTGGGGGCCAGCCAACTCGAGATAGGTGGGATAATATTCAAGGCAATGCACTTTACGATCCGTCACGGTGTTCTCGGGAATCACGCCGGGCCACGGCCGATGAGCGGCACCCGGACACCTCCCTCGGTGAGCACGGCCTTCACACCACGGAGATGAAGATTGTCGGGGTCCGTGCCCGTTGTCGAAGGTGCAGACTATAGTCCGTTGATGCGGGGACTATAGTCAGAGCATGGATGTCTCAGAAGCCTTCGGGTCAATTCTTCGTCAAAGGCGAGAAACGGTTGGGCTAAGCCAGGAGGAGTTGGCAGGGAGAGCGGGCCTTGATCGCACTTTCGTATCCCTGTTGGAACGAGGAAAACGACAACCAACGCTTGGGTCTCTCCTTTCCCTTTGTGATGCCCTGGGTGCTCAACCTGCAGAACTGGTCCATGAACTAACTGAACGGATAGGGGGGGAGTCGAATGTCTGACGACACGGGTTCCCTTCGGGTAATTAGTGCGGAGCCAATCGAATTGGAGGGCGGGCACCGCATCGAGATCGACCAGATCAAAGAGGTTGTCGACACGGTTAACAGGAGGTTGCGTATCCTCAGAGACAAAACCCAAGGAATGGCCCTAAATATTTTCTCGGTCTTGGATTTCAGAATGCTGAGTGGGCTGATTGGAGAAATCTATGTTTCCGAATTCTCCAACCGCTACCCAGCTCTGATGAAGAATCCCAACATCGATGGGTATCCAGATTTGCTGAACGTTTCTAGGCCCAGCTATCGTAAACATGCCGAGCAGTGGAGAGCTAAAGACTTGAAAATGTTCGTTAATTTCAAGTACGGGGGCATCGAAATTAAGAACACGTTCGGGACAAAAAAAGCCAAGGCAGAACTCATCCAGGGCGACTCCCGCATTGAAGCAATCAACACAAAGATGGACTGGAAAGCGCATCATCGATACACCAATAATTTGTTGGCATTTTTGAGCGATTACATAGCGGGCTGCCCTCAAATCGTCGCCGCATTTTATTCAGCGACTCTGCACGAAGACGATTGGAATAAGAAGCAAAACCCAAAATCCGGAAGCGCAATGACTTCTTTCTCCGTAATAGGAACCACAGGTTGCGCAAAGCTTCGAAGTGGTCTTCGCCTCTGCCGAGATGCAGATCAGTATCTGAAATTTTGCCGATCATGACAAAACTAGCGGTTGCATCCAGATCAGGGTTTCATGACATTAACAATGTCGCTTACCAGAACGAGAAAACTGGAGCGGATGTTTTGATTTCCTCGGAGACAGTGGTCAGCGTCATTGCAGACGCGAACCGCTACCTCCTTGCGCTCAGAGAATTGTTCGACGAACTCGATTTTCCAATCTTCGTTGCGCTTGGTCAGCGAAACTTAAGCGGATTTATTGGGGAGGTTTACACTCATTGCTTCGCTAATCATCTGCCTTCTTTTCGTCCGAATCCGCATGCCGATGGCCGCCCTGATCTACTTGATCTTTCAAGCGAATTGGCGGAAACATACTTCGAGCAAAATTGTCATCCGAAAGATAACAATGGACGCCAGCTCCCTATTAAATCCCCCCTTGCCCCGTTCAAGTTCGGAGGTATCGAAGTGAAGTGTACGATCGGAAGCCCTGTTTCAAAATATAAACAATTGTTTCAAGAAGACACAGGAAAACACGGGTTTGAGGTTGGAGACTCAAGGGTCAACTATTTAAAGGACATCCAATTTTGGGCGCACCATCAAAGTTGTGGGAACCTTATGGGGCTGTATTACGACTACTGCCCTCAAGCAGGAGATGCTCCCCAAATAATGGCCGTTCTGCAGGCAACTCTTGATCCGACTAAAGACTGGCAAAAAGTCAGTATCGGAAAGCCGGGATCAAAGAAAACCAGCAACACATCTTTAACCCTGAGTGGGAAGAGGAAGATGTTCTCGGGATGCGTTGCTGTTGTCGATGACCCTCTATATATTAACGTGCTCAAGAAAGTAGGAGTTCAGCTTCCTAAGATGCCTGTGGCATGAAGTGTAAGCTTCCCCGTCAACGGGACATTTCAAAAGTAGAGGATTATTGCTAGGAATTTGCTTTTTGCGTGAGGAGCTTGAGGGCGCCGTTGAAGGGATCGGAGATGGGGAGAAAGGGGGTTGTTCAAATAGGGCGTCGGGGTTTTCCACCGGAGCGCCCTTCGCCCAGTGCTCCCCTCCAACCTTACCAGATAGGATACCCTGACCATCTAGCCAAGATCCTCCGAGTAGTGTATGAGGCCCTTGTGCGCTGTGGGGTGGTAGTAATCGTGAGACAAATCCGAGCGCCTGTTTTACTAAAACCGCTCGCTAAACCGCACTTTGAGCCCTTTACCGCTTTTAATGAGCGGTTAAACCCCAAAGATTTTTTCGCACACCCCCAATTATAAGGGGCACACGCGCACAAAAACATCGGGGGATACGGGTGGCGTGGTGCAGGCCTGTCCCTGATGACCCGCATTTTAATTTTGCATGGTCAGAGATTTTGATCTGATCCCGATCAGGGGGTCTTTGTAAAGTGATCCATGCGCCCTGGAGAGTGCGCAATGCGCAGGGTGCAGGATGCAAGGAACAGGGGAAAGTGTTGCCAATTAGCTGATTGCCACCTAAAATCTTAGGGTAATATTGAATGACTCTTGACTGTTGAGTCTATATATACAGCATTCAGAAGTGGTGCGCGGGGACGGGATCGAACCGCCGACCAACTGGGTGTAAACCAGTTGCTCTACCGCTGAGCTACCCGCGCAACTACTGAATTCATAAAGAAATATAATGGTGCCGTCAACCGGTGCCTGCGTCTATTGCCTTGAGGCTGGTTTTTCCATTGCAAGTGGCTTCCTCCTTCCCGCTTTGCAGGGAATACAGAGAGAACCTGTTGCCCCGGTGTTTTCCCGCAACCTTTGCCCTTGTGGATCAAGGCATTCCAGCAGTTCTGGCAGTCGCCTGAAAAGTGTTACAAATTGCCTTGAAAAAAAAATCAACAGTGATTAAATGCGGGCGCATCCGTGGCACGGGTGTCAAAGTGCTTGTATGAGCACGGATCAGCGGATTGAGCGTAGTTTGCCCGTGCCTTGTGTAATGCAGGAAAGATACGAATGACTCAGTCTGTTTCAGACGCCTTGGTTTTTGAAGGGATTAACCCGATGCTCTTGCTTGGTGAGGTATCCCTGATGGCGGAGCCATTTGCTGATGCCAGCACCTTGGGCTGGTTGACCAATTCGGTTTTCGTGGCTGCCTTTATTGCCCTGCTGATCCTCTGGGCTGCCCGGAAGGCAACGCGCAATGCGCAGCGGGTACCGAGTGGGTTCCAGAACTTCTTTGAACTCCTTGTTGAGTTTGTCTATTCCCAGGTTGAGCAGATCGTCGGCAAGAAACTGGCGCCGAGGGTTTTCCCCCTCCTGGCGACGATATTTATCTATGTTGCTATCTCAAACTGGTTTGGGCTCCTTCCCGGGATTGGTACTGTTGGCTTCGGCAGCGAGGCGACCCAGGCAACCCTGACCCTCTCTGCAGAGGATGAACACATCGTGCCGCTCCTTCGTCCACCCACTGCCGACCTGAACACGACGCTGGGTATGGCTGTCGTCTTTATGCTGATCTGGGTCTACCTGACTGTCCGCGAAACCGGCGTCATTGGGTTCCTCAAGCACACATTCGGCCCGAAGGGCGGCATCAAGGGCTTACTGGGCATGGCAATTGTGCCGGTTTTCCTTTTTGTCGGCGTGATCGAGATGATTTCCATTGCCCTGCGGCCGGTGTCGCTTTCCCTGCGGCTTTTTGGCAATGTTTTTGCCGGGGAGAACCTCATGCACGTGATGGCCAATCTTGCCGAGAAATACGACCTTCCCGCCTTTGTCACCTTTATGGCAAGTGTATTAGTGCCGCTTCCGACCTTCTTCCTGGAATTGCTTGTCGGCGGGCTGCAGGCGATGGTGTTCGCGCTGCTGTGCGGTGTTTACATTCAACTTTCCACCGCTCATGATGAGGAGGAGGGACACTGAATCTAAAACAATCTTGCTGCCGGGACCATGCATGCCAGTGGGCGGCAGTGAAACAAAATAACAAAACAATAAAGTAACCCTTACAGAGAAAAGGAACCATATCATGCCATTCGAATTCATTTACTTATTAGCAGAACTTCACGGAAACCTCAGTTTTGGTATCGCTGCTGCCGGTGCAGGTATCGGCATCGGCTTCGTCGGACTTGGTGCCGCCCAGGCCGTCGGCCGCAATCCCGGAGCCTTTGGTTCAGTGCTCACGATTTCACTGATCTGTATGGCATTGGCGGAGGCGATCGCTATTTTCGGCCTTATCTTCGTGCTTACCGGTCTTGACATTCCCAAAGCTGAGTAACCTGCCAGAATAAACTGTTTCGGGCACCTGCCGGTTTCGGTCGGCAGGTGCCCAAATCCCCAAAAGCAAGACAAACGCAAACAACTGAAACCATGGATTTTGTGACCAGCCTGATTGGAAAAATGCCAACCCTTCTGGCTGCTGCGCAGGGAGGATCAGACGCCAGCATTTTCGAGAAGTTCGGGGTCAGTTGGCCAAAGTTCCTCGCCCAGGTGCTGCTTTTCCTGATCGTCTACATGATCCTCTCAAAGTTCGCCTTCAAGCCGATTTTGGCGATTCTTGAGGAGCGCAAGCAGCGCATTGCCGACAGCGAGGAGAACCTGAAGAGAATCGCCGCTGAGCTTGAGGAAGCTGACCTCAAGAAGGGGGAAATAATCAGTGAGGCCAATGCAAGAGCTGAGCGCCTTGTTTCCGAGGCCCGCGAAAGTGCCGATGCGTTGGCCGAGAAGAAGCGCAATGAGGCCACCTCCGAGGCTGCCCAGATTATTGCCAAGGCGCGTGAAGCGGGTGAGCTGGAGAAAAATCAAGCCATGGCGGAACTGAAGCGAGACTTTGGCCGGCTTGTCGTTGATACCACCGGCAAAGTGACCGGTAAGGTGCTCACCGATGATGACCAGCAAAAAATAAACAGCGAAATATCCGCCCAGATCTCGGTTTAAATACTGGCCGTGATCCCGCTATTCAACTAACCGCCAAAAGATCCAGTGAAGATTTCCAAGGATGCCGCCCGTGCTGCCCGTCAGCTGCTCCGCCTCAGCCATAAGGATGGCAGGCTGGAGGGTGAGCTCATCAAGGAGATCACATCCAGGATTGCGGAAGCTAAGCCCCGGGGATACCTGGGAATGCTTCAGGAATACTGGAGGCTTCTGCGCCTTGAGGTCGAGAAACTTGAGGCCCTTGTCGAGAGTGCCGTCGAGCTTGGTGCCCAGGCGGGCAATGACCTTGTCAATGACCTGCGTGCCAAATACGGCGAAGAGCTGAAGGCGGATTTCAAGGTCAATCCCGAACTGCTTGGCGGCATGCGTGTCAAGGTGGGCAGTGATGTGTGGGATGGCAGCGTGCGCGCGCGATTGAATGAATTAAAGAACAAGCTATAAAAAATTTAGGAAACAACACCCAAGAAGGGACCCCGCTATGAGTAATATCCTCCAGGAACTGGAATCTGAAATTGCCGGATTAAAGACGGCTGTCACAAAATCTAATGTCGGAGTCGTTCGTGAGATCGGTGATGGCGTTGCCAAGGTCGAGGGATTAAGCGACGTGATGCTTAACGAGATGATCGAGTTCCCGGGAGGACTTCACGGGCTGGCACTTAACCTTGAGGAGACCGAGGTCGGTTGTATTCTTCTCGGAGAAGGCCTGGACATCAAGGAGGGTGATGAGGTCAAGACAACCGGCAAGCTGCTTCAGGTCCCGGTTGGCAAGGAATTGCTTGGCCGCGTGGTGAATGCCCTTGGCCAGCCCTTGGACGGCAAGGGTGATATTGCCTCCACGGTCAGCTACCCGGTTGAGAAAATTGCCCCCGGCATCATCCCGCGAAAGTCGGTCAGCCAGCCTCTGCAGACCGGCATCCTTTCCGTGGATGCGATGATCCCGATCGGGCGCGGCCAGCGGGAACTGATTATCGGAGACCGCTCAACAGGCAAGACCACTATTGCCGTGGACACGATTATTTCCCAGGCCAAGCAAAACAAGCTGGCTGAGGAGGGCAAGTTGCCGGATCACCGGCCGGTTTACTCCATCTATGTGGCTATTGGGCAGAAGCAGTCAAATATTGCCCGTATCATCAGCACCCTCGAGGAGGCCGGTGCACTGGATTCCACGATTATCGTCGCCGCTTCAGCTTCCGATTCGGCCACGAACCAATTCCTGGCAGCATACGCCGGGGCGGCCATGGGTGAGTGGTTCATGGATAATGGGATGGATGCGTTGATTGTTTTTGATGACCTTTCCAAGCACGCGGTTGCCTACCGGCAGGTATCCCTTGTCCTGCGCCGTCCTTCAGGCCGTGAGGCATATCCCGGTGATGTTTTCTACCTGCACAGCCGCCTGCTTGAGCGCTCTGCAAGGCTTAACGAGAACAACGGTGATGGCTCACTGACTGCCCTGCCGATCATTGAGACGCAGGCCGGTGACGTGTCAGCCTATATCCCGACCAATGTGATTTCGATTACCGACGGGCAGATATTCCTTGAGACGGACCTGTTCTATCAGGGCATTCGTCCGGCTATCTCCGTTGGACTGTCCGTTTCCCGTGTCGGCTCCGCAGCGCAGACCAAGGCGATCAAGAAGGTTTCCGGAACCACCAAGCTTGACCTTGCCCAGTTCCGCGAGAAGCAGGCATTTGCGCAGTTTGGCTCAGACCTTGACGATGATACCAAGGCCCAGCTTGACCGGGGGCAGAGAATTGTCGAGCTCTTCAAGCAGAACCAGTATTCACCTCAGTCCCTTGAGGTCCAGGTGGCAACCCTCTTTGCCATGCAGAATGGCTACGTGGATGATGTCCCGGTCGACAAGGTGAAGGATTTCCAGGCCAAGATGGAGGAGTTTTTAACCACCCGCAAAGAGGCGGTCATGGCCAAGATTCGTGAACAGCAGGTACTTTCCGACGAGATTGTCGATGAGTTGAAGGCTGCCCTTGAGGACTTCAAATCAACCTATAACGCCTAGCCGCATTTCCTGACGTTTTAACCAACCTTCTCAACCGTGGCCAACACCAGAGATATCCGCCGGCGCATCAAGTCGGTCAAGAGCACCAAGCAGATCACCAAGGCGATGGAGCTGGTTGCTGCCTCCAAGATGAAGAAGGCCCAGAACCAGGCACTGGCCGGGCGTGACTATGCGCAGGTGATCAACCGTGTGCTGGTCAACCTCACTGATGTTTCCGAGCCGGAGTCGCATCCGTTGCTCCAGGTGCGCGAAGGTGACCGTGAGCTGACAGTGGTGATTTCCACCGACAAGGGGCTGTGCGGAGGGTTGAACACCAACCTGATGCGTGCCGTTACCGAAGCAAGCACGGAGGAGAGCTCGTATGTAACTGTCGGCAGGAAGGGACGCGGGACACTGGCCAGGGCCAAGAAGGACCTGCTGGCTGATTTCCCGGTCAAGGATCCTGTTTCCTTCAGTGAAGTGAAGCCGATTGCGAAGTTTATCACCGAGAAGTTCAAGGCGGGTGAATGCGACCGCGTCCGTGTGGCCTTCACCAACTTCATCAACACGATGAGGCAGGAACCTTATCTCGCCACGCTGCTGCCGATCACGGCAGTGCAACTGACCGGGAAGCGTGAATATGAGGGCATGGGGGCTGAAGATGACCTGGCTGAGGTTTATCAACCGTCCATGAGGGGCGCCGTCTATACCTATGAGCCCGGTGCGAGTTCAGTACTCGACAAGATTCTCCCGCATTATCTCAACTATCAGCTTTATCAGATGGTCCTCGAGGCACGCGCATCGGAGCATTCTGCCCGGATGGTGGCCATGAAGAGCGCCACAGACAATGCCGATGGAATGATCAAGGACCTTACCCTTGAATACAACAAGGTGCGTCAGGCGGCCATTACCGGTGAATTGCTGGAGATTACCACGGCCCAGATGGCGCTTGAGTGATCTTCCGACCTTTCTTAATCAAGAATCTACAAAAACAGAACCTCTTTACTTAACAGCACCTCCTTTCAAATGAGTGATAACATAGGAACTATCGTCCAGGTCATCGGGCCGGTCATTGATGCGGACTTCTCAAAATCTGAAAGTCTTCCCAAGATTTACAATGCCCTGGAAATTGAATATGAGGTTTACGGCAAGCCTACCAAACTCGTCCTTGAAGTGCAGCAGCACCTTGGTGACGGCTGGGTGCGTGCCGTGGCCATGTCTTCTTCAGAGGGTCTCAGGCGCGGCATGGAGATCAAGGACACCGGGGACCCGATTTCCGTTCCTGTTGGCGAAGAGGTGCTCGGCCGTATTTTCAACGTGACCGGCGACCCGGTGGATGAGCGTGGTGACGTGAAGACGGAGAAACGCTACCCGATTCACCGGCAGGCCCCGCCACTTATTGAGCAGGACACCTCTGCAACGATCCTGGAGACAGGCATCAAGGTGATTGATCTTATTTGCCCCTTTACCAAGGGCGGCAAGGTTGGGGCATTCGGGGGCGCGGGTGTCGGCAAGACCGTTGTGATCATGGAGCTGATCAACAACATTGCCAAGAACCACGGCGGATATTCACTCTTTGCCGGGGTAGGGGAACGAACACGTGAGGGAAATGACCTCTACTGGGAGATGTCCGAAGCCGGCGTTATCAACCAGGATAACCTGGCCGAGTCAAAGGTGGCACTGGTTTACGGCCAGATGAACGAGCCGCCGGGCGCGCGCCTGCGTGTTGCACTTTCCGCCCTCTCCATGGCCGAATTTTTCCGTGATGAGCAGAATCAGGACGTTTTGCTCTTTGTTGACAACGTTTTCCGCTTTTCGCAGGCTGGCTCAGAGGTTTCCGCGCTACTTGGTCGCACACCGTCTGCAGTCGGTTACCAGCCAACACTTTCCTCGGAAATGGCGCAGTTACAGGAGAGGATTACCTCCACCACCAAGGGATCCATTACTTCATTCCAGGCCGTTTATGTCCCGGCGGATGACCTTACTGACCCGGCTCCGGCAAACTGCTTTGCCCACCTGGATTCAACGGTGGTCCTTGAGCGTTCACTTGCTGAGCTAGGCATTTACCCGGCAGTGGACCCGCTCTCCTCGACTTCTAATGCCCTTGCCCCTGATGTGGTCGGCGAGGAGCACTACGAGGTGGCACGTGGAGTTCAGAATGTGCTCCAGAAATACAAGGACCTGCAGGACATCATTGCCATCCTCGGCATGGATGAACTCAGTCCCGATGACAAGCTGACGGTTTTCCGTGCCCGCAAGATCCAGAAGTTTCTCTCCCAGCCCTTCAGTGTGGCGGAGGTCTTTACCGGTACCCCGGGGGTATATGTTCCCGTTGAGGAAACCGTCAAGGGCTTCAAGGAGATCCTTGATGGCAAACATGATGATGTGTCCGAGGACAGCTTCTACATGAAAGCCGGTATTGATTCGATCGATAAGGCTTAAGGGGCAGCCGGGCAGTCAATCTCATATTTTCTTCCAATGTCACTTCAGCTTGAAATTGTTACTCCTGAAAAGAAGGTTTTTTCAGATGAGGTGGACTCGATCGTGATTCCCGGGATCGAGGGTGAATTCAATGTGCTCACGCTCCATACTCCCCTGGTTACCATCATCAAGCCCGGGGAGCTGACCTATACCAAGGCTGGTGCTACCGAGCGCCTCGCTATTGGCGAGGGTTTCATTGAAACTTCCGATGACACCGTTTCCGTCGTTGTTGACGTGGCCCTTGGTGAATCAGAAATTGACGAGAATGCCGTTGAGGAAGCCCTCAAGCGTGCGGAGAATGCCCTTGCTGACACCTCCGAGGATGATGAGAATTTCGCGGCTCTACAGGCGTTGATTGCCAAGTCACTGGCGCAGCTGGAATTCAAGCGCCGCCGCCGCTCATAGTTTCCTGTGGTTTTTCCGGGGGATTTCAAGCGTGAGGCCATCCTCATGCCCGGCTTGCTGGAGTCCGGCAATTGCCGCCCATACTTGTGTCACCAATGAAATTCAATTTTACAACAGGCTGGCTTGCCGGACTTTTAGCAGGATGAACACCCCCCGGATCATGATGTCTTTCTGCCGTATCACCGCCGTTGCCCTGCTGGGTTGCTGTATTTTCGAATTACCTGATGCCGTTGCCGAAGAGGCGGGTAAAACCAGCATTTGGCGGGTTACCCCCAAGGATGGAGGCGGCACCGTCTTCCTTGCGGGCTCTATCCACATGTTAAGTGAGGAGGATCACCCGCTGCCCGGGCTCTTTGAACAGGCATACAGGGCGAGCGATGAACTGGTGCTTGAGATTGCTTCAGGCGATGACCCGGAGGCGGAATCAAAGGCAATAAGGAGGGGCATGTATGGCAAAGGTGGCCGGATTAATGATGACCTCACGCCAGAGACATACAGAAAGTTGCGAAAGTTCCTCACCGACACGGGGCTTCCTGCCGGTGCCATGGACGGATTTCGCCCGTGGATGGCGGCAATGACACTTTCCATGACCGAGATGATGAAGCTCGGAGCGCGTCCGGATCTTGGCGTGGACAATTATTTTGAGAGCAAGGCAGTGATGGACGTGAAACCGGTCAGGGGACTTGAAACCGTGGATTTCCAGATTGGGATTTTTGCTGACCTTGAAAAGGCCATGCAGGAAGAGATGCTGCTCTCAACACTGCGGGAAATGGCAACCATCGAGGAAGACTTCCCCAAGATGGTGGAAGCCTGGCGCTCGGGTGATGAGGAGGCCCTGGGGGCAATCATCCTTGATTCCATGAAGACGTTCCCCGAGTTACGTAAAGATGTGCTGGACCGCAGGAATCAACGATGGGTCAAACAGATCAGCGCCTTTATCAAGGAGGATAAGACCTTCATGGTGGTTGTGGGTGCGGGGCATATGGTTGGCAAAAGAGGGCTGCTCAGGCTCTTCGAGCGGAAAGGGTTTCGTGTTGAAAGGTGGCATGGTGAGAAGCCGGAAAAGGCGAAAAAAAAGAAGAGGTTTATACCCGTTGGCCTTCACTCTGCCATCAACACCCCACGCCGTGGCTGATGGTGTCTTCTGCCTTACAGGCGGCAAAGAGGGCTATTTGGTAACGCCTCCTGCTTTCTTCCAGGCGATTATGCCGCCGTCGAGGTGGTAAACTGACTTGAAGCCAAGCCGCTTCATGAGTGCGAAGGCGGAAGAACTGCGGCCTCCCGAGCGGCAGTGGACAAGGTAAGCCTTCTTCCTGTCCAGTTTGCCCAGAGATGCCTTGAAATCATCAGCAAGAAAATCCACCAGCAGGGCACCCTCGATATGGGAACCGGCGTGTTCCTCAGGGGTCCGGATATCAAGGATGACAATGGGCTTCTTTGCCTTCTTGAATCGGGAAACCAACTCTTTTGCTTTTGCCGCACTGATGTTGTAGTGCCCATCCTTATGATCGGCAGTGGCTTTCTGGGCATGACTGGCTTGGGCTGCCATTGCCAGAAGGACTACGCATGAAAGTATTGATTTCATGGTGCAATGATAACTTTCCGTGCCGGAAAATGCACGTTTTTTGCTTTGTCTTTACAGGTCTTTCTAATCGCGTAAACTGTATTGCTGAGCGCTTACAATTCCCTTGACCATGCCGCTCAATATCAAAGGTTTCAGTGTCCCGGCCCTTTTCCTGGGGTTGTGCTTGTTCTGCACTGTTTTGTTGCCCGTGAAGGGTTGGGCCGCCCGTGTGGCAGATACCAAGTTCAGTGTGGATCGCGGTTTTTTTGATTCACCTTTTATCGTTGAAATCAGCACCAGGACGCCGGGTGCGCTGATTCGTTTCACGACGGATGGCAGTGAGCCCTCACTGGCCAACGGTCAGGATTATAATGCACCCCTGATCATCAACACCACCACGGTCCTGCGCGCAGCGGCCTTCAAGGAGGGACTTGATCCTACGGATGTGGACACCCATACCTACCTGTTCCTCCACGAGGTTATCCGCCAGACCGGTGCCGGTTTGCCGGTCTACTGGGGAGACCTGGGCACTTTTGATACTGCTCCCGGAAATCTGGACGCCGGCCTGTATGCAGCTGACTATGCTATGGACCCGGACGTGGTCGATGATCCACGGTATGCGCCTTTTATACAGGAGGACTTACAATCCATTCCCTCACTTTTACTTTCCCTGCACCCCGGTGATTTATTCTCCCCTCAACCCGTCGCGCTTAATGGTGATGGTGAGGTGGTCGAGACTCGTGGCATTTACCTGATCGGCAAGGGCTTTGAGCGTGCCTGCTCGGCTGAGTTCATTTTGCCTGATGGCTCAACGGGCTTCCAGATTAACTGCTCCGTGGAGGTGCAGGGGGCAACCAGCACTGACCGGTGGAAGACGGACAAGCTATCCATGCGCTTGAAATTCAAGGCACCTTACGGGCCGAGGGAACTCAACTTTCCATTATTTGGCGATGATGCCACGGACAGCATCAACACCGTGATACTCGATGCCACCAATCAACAGGCATGGACGCACCCGGATAGGGCACAACAGTTGCGCGCCCAGTATGTTCGGGATCAATTTGTCGGGGACCTGCAGAATGCGGCAGGTGGTCTCGCGCCGCACGGGCGTTATGCCCACGTTTACCTCAATGGCTGCTACTGGGGGGTCTATTGTCTGCATGAGTTTGTTGAGGAAAGCTTCGCAGCTGCTTATCGCGGCGGCAATAAGGCCAGCTATGACATTATCAGGCACCGTCCTGATAATGTGGTTTCCGGCAGTGCCGAGTCATTCCTTGCCCTGCTTAACGCGGTGGAGGAAGACCTGTCAAAAGACGTCGCTTACAGTGCGGTGACGCAATTGCTGGATGTCGTGGATTTCATTGACTATATGGTCATCAATTTTTATGCCGGCAATGCCGACTGGGCATTTCAGAACTGGAATGCCAGTTTCCATCGAGATGACCCGAAGCGTAAGTGGCTTTTCCATAACTGGGATGCGGAGAAGACATTCCAGTCCCTGGATGATGATGTTACCGGTGCGGATGACCAGGGTGCACCCACGCATATTCACCGCCGGCTGATGCTCAATGCTGAGTATCGTATGGCTTTTGCCGACCGCGTGCACCTGCTGATGGCTAACGGGGGAATTCTTACCCCGGAGGTTTGCGCATCCATGTATGCGGAAAGGCTCGGACAGATTAACCGCGCGATTATTGGCGAGTCAGCGCGCTGGGGCGACAACCGCAATCCGGAGATGGCTCCGTATACGCGCGAGGACTGGCTTGCCGAGGGCCAGCGACTGGCAGAGGAATTTTTCCCCGATCGCGCGTCCATCGTGCTTGCTCAGCTGGTTGCTGACGGGCTCTATCCCGGGATACCCGCGCCGGAGTTGTCCCGGCACGGGGGTGAAGTGCCTGAAGGTTTTGCGCTGCAGATCATTAGCGATGCTGAGAGCGGGGAGATTTACTATACAGTTGGGGGTGAAGACCCGCGTCAACCCGGTGGGGGCATTTCTCAACAGGCCATCGCGGGTCAAAGTATCACGGTTAACGACAGCATGCGCATAAGGGCACGGGTAAGGGACAGCGCCACTGGGCAATGGAGCGCCCTGACAGAGGCGGTGTTCTTTATCAAGGGAGCGTTTGCCGAACTGAAGGTAAGCGAAATCATGTATAATCCACAAGGACCTTCCGGGAATGAGATCCTGGCCGGGTTTGAGGATGCGGATGATTTTGAATTCATCGAGCTATATAACGCGGGGGAAAGCCCGATTAACCTTTCGGGGGTCATTTTTAGAGAGGGGATCAGGTTTACCTTTGGTGATGACATCCTTGAGGGCGGTGATTACATCGTCGTGGTCAGTGATCAACCTGCCTTCATAGCGCGTTATGGTGCCGCTGCCGCGGTGATCGCCGGGGAGTTTGGCGGCAGTATCAGTAATTCCGGGGAGAACATTGTGTTGGCCGGTCCCTTTGGCAGCCCCATCCAGGATTTCCGCTTTGATGACGAATGGTTTCCCCCGGCCGATGGCGGCGGGCATTCCCTGGTCAGCCGCTCCAAAGGACAGGATCCTGCTCAATGGAGCAGCCCATCCGGATGGAGGACGAGCAGCTTTTCCGGGGGATCTCCGGGAATGGCCGATACCGACCTGCCAGGGTTGAGGATTACCGAGTTGAATTTTCATCCTGGTGATCCATTGCCCGGCGAGGTGCTCGCCGGCTTTGAGGAAGATGATGAATTTGAGTTTGTGGAGGTCTTGAACACCGGGCCGGTTGCCCTTGAGCTGGAGGGCTTCAGTTTTTCCGGAGCCTTTGACTTTACCTTTGGCCCGTTCCAGCTCGGCAGTGGGCAATACGCTGTAGTCGTTTCCAACACCGCTGCTTTTGCACAGCGCTATGGACAGGGGGCGCTTGTTGCCGGTTCCTTTGCGCCTAAGTCCCTGAGTAACTCCGGTGAAGCCATTATTCTCCAGGGTGCCCGGGGTGAGGTGATACACCATTTCCGCTATTCTGATAAATGGGCAGCTGCTGCCGACGGCATCGGGGCAACTCTGGTGGTTGGCGACGAGACAGATGAGCTCTTCCGCTGGCGTGAAGCGGGGCAATGGCGCGCCAGCAGCCGATGGGGAGGCTCGCCGGGAGGCGCAGACCCGGTGGTCAATCCATCTGCACTGCGAATAAGTGAGGTGATGTACAATCCTGCAGATCCCGATGCGGGCGAGATCGCGGCGGGTTTTGACAATAATGATGACTTTGAATTTCTTGAACTGGTCAATACCGGGGAATTCCCGATTGATTTATCCGGATACCGCCTTGCAGGAGCCGTGGAGATTGTCCTTGGCCGTCATCTTCTTGATCCGGGTTCCGGTGTTGTCGTGGTCAAGGACCATGAGGCTTTCATGACCCGATATGCCAATGCGGCCCCGGTGGTTGGAGAATACGGAGGCAACCTGAAAAATGACTCGGAGGAAATCATTCTGGTGGACCCTTCCGGGGCAATAGTCCAGTCATTCACCTATAATGATGCCTGGCATGAATCCACAGATGGGGGAGGGCATTCCCTGACGATTCTTGATGCGACCGCCCATATCGTTTACTGGACGAATGCTGATGGCTGGCGCCCGAGCGGTCAGCCGGGAGGAAGTCCTGGATCCGGAGCTGATGCCTATTTTACCTGGACCTGGGAGAACTTTCCCGATGCTATGGCCATGGATCCAGCGGTATCTGGCAGTGGTATTGATGCCGATGGTGACGGTTACTCCAACCTGGTGGAATATGCTCTGGGGACGGATCCCTTGTCTGTCCCGGGCAGGGGCTATTTCCAGTCAGTCATTGAGATTGATGGTGCCCTTTTCCTTGCCCTGACCTATCAATCTGCCGCCGTTGATACCCGCTTGCAGGTTGAGTTCTCCGCCGATCTTGTCAACTGGATGCCGGCTGACCCGCAATTCCAACTCTACATTTCGGGGGTGACACCTGAGGGAATCCCCGAGTCAACGGTCATTGACCGTGTTGCCCTTGATAGTGCGGGTTCCAGACGGTTTGTGCGCCTGAAGATCTCGCGTTAATGCGGTCGGAGTGGTCAGCCAGCCAGTTCCCTGAGCTTGTCCTTGATGTCCGTGAAGCTGGGAAGCTCGGCGGGATTGTCACTGCTCTCGGCATACTGGATGAGGCCATTGGCATCGATGACAAAAGCTGAGCGCTTGGGAACACCACCCATGTCCAGGTTTTTTTCCGGGAGGAAACTCTCATAGCTGATGCCGTAGGCACGTGCCACTTCATGCTCGTAATCACTGGCAAGGGTTATTGCAATGCCCTCTTTCTCTGCCCATGCCGCTTGCGCGAAAGGATTGTCACCGCTGATGGCTATCACCTTGGCGCCGAGGTCATTGTATTCTGAAAGTTCGCTGGTTACGCTGCAAAGCTCCTTTGTGCATACGCCGGTAAATGCCATGGGTACAAAAAGCAGGACGACCGGGGCGCCGCGGTGCCCGGACAGGCTGACATGAACAGGCCCGTCCGCGGAAAGGGTGGTGAGTTTGAAGTCCGGTGCGTTATCTCCGATATTAAGCATTGATTGATGGTGGTTGAGTTTTTGATGGGCGGCAAGTATATGAAGCCTGAAACACAAGGTCAACCCTTTGAATTGCCATGCCTGAAATTCTGTCCGTCAGCAAGATTATCCGTAACCGTCGCACGGTAAAACCCGCCGTCATGGACCCGCACCTGGAAGTGCCGCGGGAATTGATCGATGAATTGTTTGAGAATGCCAACTGGGCGCCTACGCACGGCTTCACTGAGCCATGGCGCTTCAAGGTGTTTGCGGGTGATGCGCGCAGGGAACTTGCCTTGAAGCTGCAGGAGCTATATACCGGGCACACTGCCGAGGGTGAGTTCCGGGAGGACAAGCTGAAAAAGCTTGGTCGCAATCCCTTGTTGGCCCCGCTGGTCATTGCCATTTGCATGCGGCGTGGCGATAACCCGAAAATTCCCGTTACCGAGGAGGTTGAGGCGGTTGCATGCGCCGTGCAGAATATGCACCTGACGGCTTCCGCGGCGGGTTTGGGGGCATTCTGGTCATCACCGCCGATCCTTGATACCGGCGGCATGCGTGATTTTCTAGGCTTGCGGGAAATGGACTGCTGCCTTGGCCTTTTTTATCTGGGCTGGCTGAAGGAAGGGGAGAATTGGCCCGTGAGCAGCCGTCAGCCGGTGGAGGAAAAGGTGGAGTGGATTGTTGCTGATGGCGCCGGGGATTAAAACGGCCCGGAATACCGCCATTTTTCCCCTGAGGTTCACGGGTTGAAAAAATGTGTTTTTTCCACGATAGTCCGGGTGGATGTGCCTGAGACGGCCGCCTTGCCGGTTTACCGGCAGGGAGGAAAGTCCGGACACCAAAAGGCAGCACCGCCGCATGAAAGTGCGGGCGGCCGGCACGAAAGTGACGGCTGACGGAAAGTGTCGCAGAAAAGATACCGCCTGACCTGGTTTTTCCGGGGCAGGTAAGGGTGAAATGGCGGGGTAAGAGCCCACCGCCCCGAGGGTGACCGAGGGGGCAAGACAAACCCCGTGCGGTGCAAGACAGAACAGGGAGAACGGGTTGCCTGCCCGGTTCCGCGCAAGCGGTATGTTCCCGGGTAATAGTCGCGGTCGGCTTCGGTCGGCTCTCCCTGTGCTATTGGCATCGGGGGAAGATAAATGGTCGTTACCCGCCAATGGCGGTGACAGAATCCGGCTTATGAGGGTGCATCTGCTTTCATGACGCCCCGGTTCGCGGAGTCGCGGGCCGGGGCGGCTTTTTTTAGGGAAGAGCAATCACCAACCGGATGATTCCGGGCCCAGCCCGCAACCACTTGCCCAAGGGCTGATTGTCCGTTATTGAGGGGGATCATGATTATAGCTCCCAAGACCCGCGGATTTATCTGCACGACTGCTCATCCCGTGGGTTGCGCGGCCCATGTCCAGGAACAGATTGATCACGTCAAGTCCTCCCCACCTCCCGCCTACCTGCCAAGGAATGTCCTGGTGATTGGTTCCTCGACAGGTTACGGGCTTGCTTCACGCATTGTCCCGGCCTTTTCGGCACAAGCGGCAACACTGGGTGTTTTTTTCGAGAAGGCACCAACGGAGCGCAAGACAGCCAGTGCAGGATGGTATAACAGTGCTGCTTTTCAATCTGCCGCCGTCGCCGAGGGCCTTTATGCAAGGAGTATCAATGGTGATGCCTTTTCCCGGGAGATCAAGCAACGGGCAATCGGCGAGATCAAGGCATCCATGGGGCCGGTTGACTGCGTGGTTTATTCCTTGGCCTCACCCCGGCGTACTGATCCCCGGAGCGGGGAAGTGTACCGGTCCTGCCTGAAGCCCATCGGCCAGTCCTACAGCCAGAAGAATATCAATACCGACAAGGCACTTGTGGATGAGGTCATCATCGATGCCGCCAGCGAGGAGGAGATTACCAGTACTGTCAAGGTCATGGGCGGGGAGGATTGGGAGCTGTGGATTGATGCGCTCATGGAGGCAGGTGTGCTGGCCGACGGGGCCACCAGCGTTGCCTACTCCTACATCGGGCCGCAGCTTACCTGGCCCATCTACAGGGACGGGACAATCGGCATGGCCAAGAACCACCTTGAGCAGAGCTGCGCACGCATCAGGGGTAAACTCGAGCCAAAAGGGGGCCGGGCCTTTGTCTCGGTCAACAAGGCGGTGGTTACGCAGGCCAGTTCAGCCATTCCAGTTGTGCCCCTTTACATTTCCATCCTGTTCAAGAAAATGAAGGAGGAGGGACTGCACGAGGATTGTATTGGGCAGATCCAGCGGATGTTTGCCGACCACCTGGGGGATTCTCCCCCTTGTGATAAGGCTGGGCGTATTCGTATTGATGACCTCGAGATGCGTGAGGATGTCCAGGCAGCCGTTGCCGCTGCATGGGAGCGGATCACGACTGAAAACCTGCGGGAGTTATCCGATTTTGAAGGTTACCAGGACAATTTCCTCAAGTTGTTCGGTTTTGGCCTGCAGGGAGTGGATTATGGGGCTGAGTGTGACCCGATGCGCAGCCTTGACCTGGTGGAATAGGGGATGGTATTCCCGGGCTGCCGATATGCCCTTTTCTGCAATGGATGCGCCTTTCATTAAACGACACATCCCTCAAAATCTTTTTATCCCATGAGATCATTCATCTGCGCCTTCCGGGGCCTTGCTGTTCTCTTTTCCACCCAGCGCAACGCACGGGTGCACCTTGTTTTTCTCGTGTTGGCGGGTGTCTGTGGGATCATCTTTGAAATCTCGCCCGTTGAGTGGTCCCTGATTTTCCTGGCGTCAGGTGTGGTGCTGGCGGCTGAAGCATTCAATACCGCAC